>NZ_MKJZ01000011.1:0-464901 GCF_001942225.1 Serinicoccus sp. CUA-874
GCGTCCGCGGACAGCAGACTGTTGATGATCGACTGCAACAGCGTGCGCATCAGATCCGGGGATGCTTCCGCCAGGGCTTCACCGAGCAGGCCGGCAGGGTCGACAATGTGAGGAGCGGTCATCGTGTGACTCCGTTCGAGGGTGCTGTGAGAGGTTCACTCGAAGGATCACGCGGTGGCCGCGTCCTCGCCTGACGCACACGCCGGAGACGACGACCTCGGCTACCGCGCTACACCACTATGGGGGACTCAACTCGGCCGCCGGCCGTGGGGCCGGTCGGTCGGGTCGGGGTCCACGGACCGCCGTCACGTGGTGACCTGGGCACGGCGGGTGCTCGCGCCGTCCGTCGTGGGCGCTGAGGTGGTGCGGGGCCAGGCCCAGGCGGCACGGATGATGAACCCGAGCAGGACGAGCTCGAGTCCCAGTCCCAGGCCGTAGTAGACGAGCCACTGCTCGCCGACCAGGTTGAACGCCGAGTAGGGGATGTAGAGCATGGCGACCACGAGGTTGAGCACCCGGTTGGTCCGGGCGGGCAGAGTGGCCGAGAGCACGATCATGAGGATCGGGACGGCCACGCTGGCGAGCGCGCTCGCGGCGAAGGTCTGGGTGATCTCGAACTCCCAGACGACACCGTCGAGGATGTCGTCGACGACCCCAGGCTTGTAGGGGGTCAGGTAGTCGACGTAGATGTAGAGGAACATGAAGCTGGTCCACGCTGCGGCGAGCTGGGCCGTGACCGGGACCGCCGGGTTCTGCAGCGGCGTGGGGTGTGGTGCGGACTGAGTACTCATGGGCGACTCCTTGGTGGGTCGAGGACTGGTCCCACCACCATGGCCGGTCGACAGCTCAGAGGACATCGGCCATGCGGCTCGACGTGCCTCGCCCGGAAGAACGGCTGCCGGAGCGGACCACTCCTCCGCGCGGCCCTGCTCGTCACGGGTCAGGGCTCGTGGGCAGCCACCCCAGGGAGGCCGCCGAACGGCCACGGTGAGGACGGCGATGGCCATCTGATCGTCGTCCAGCGACGCCACGTCCACGTGACCTCGCTCGTCGTCGATCAGGACGTTCCAGTCCAGGACCCGGCGTCGCCCCACGGATGCGGCACCTTCCGCGCCACCGTCCCCATGGCCTCGGTGACGAACTGCTCGCCCGGGGCCGGGATTTCGACGATTGCCGCTCGCAGGTCGCGACCGGTCCGCCGGCACGCCGGTCTGGTGTCTGCGACCGCCCGGTTGCCCCTGGCCACCGTGACGGACTCACCGGCCTCGATGGCGTCGGGCAGTCGGAGAAGCGCCGCGACGCCTCGGTGGCGGTGATCGGCCTCATGCCACCGAGGCCATCTGACGATCAGATGTGCCCGGAGAACCGTCATCCACACCCTGTGGATATCTCTCCGAGAACCGATGTCGAGATGCAAAGGAGATTGCACGACTCCACCGCCGAACACTGCACGATCCAGCCCCCCAGCGGGCAATGTGCAAACTGACGCCGCTCGGATCCGAGAAGCCCAGTTGAACGTCGGCACGATGATCCGGTCCCGAGCAAGCACCAGCTGCCCGAACGCCTCACCACGAGGACCAGCTGGTCGAGGGGCTGGACCTCCTGGAGGCCTCGCTCGCGGTGGTGCTCTGACCGGTGGACCGGCTCGCCCTCGTCTCCGACGTCCACGGCAACCTCACGGCATACCGGGCGGTGCTCGACGACATCGAGCGGCGCGGTTTCACCCGGGTGCTCGACCTCGGTGAGCACGTGAGCAGGAGACCGCGGGGGCGGACCGGGCGAGAGGATCAATCCGCTGGAGAGGGAGATGCTCCGGCGACAGTGCGTGGAGCTGCGTCTACGGCATGTCCGTGACGTACCAGCGGTCCTCGACCTTGATCAGTTCGAGCGTCGGCAAGGCCTCGCCCGGTGTCTCGAAGTCATCGGACCGCACCCGTGCGCGACTCGGATCCTGCGTCAGGGTCACCGTCTCCACCGTGGCATCTCCGATCGCGTCTGCCTCAGAGTCCGTCATCTGGGCGAACGATCTGTTCAGCCACGCCTCGCAGTCAGCACGTTCACCATCAGGAATCGGGCCGCTCTCGTCGGCGAACATCGCGCAGGCATCCTGCGGATCCCGGTCGGCGAGAGCCGCGAGGAGGGCTTCCGCGGCATCGATCGGGTGCGCCCGACCCGACTCTGGGCTACAGCCCGCGAGCACGAGAATGCCGCTCAAGGCCAGAACACCGACCGGCACGACTCCCCGAGCCCTCATCGGCGCTCCCCCTCGAACAGGATCTCCAGCGTGAAACTGTTCTCAGCCTGAAATTCGAGCGGAGAGTCGTCGAGCACGAAGCTTCCTGTCGGTCGATAGCGGAACTCCCCCGCGGTGAAGTCAGAAGGGACGTCGAACACCAGGTAGTCCGTCATCGCCTCATCGCCGACCGGTGTGAGGCTCTCGTCACCGACCATGAGCTGGAAGGTCCGTCCCCGGTCGTACTGGAGTTCACTGCCCTGCTGCAGCCGACGTGGATCATCCGTGATCTGCACGGACAACCACGCCCGCCCCTCCTGGGCCCACCCTAGGTGCTCGTCGTACGGAACCAGCAGCACAGAATTCACGCTTCCCGCATAGGTGAGCTCGACGTCGCTGTACGTCCACCGGTAGCCCTGTTCGTCAGCCTCGGCCTCGGTGAGGATCGTGTAGACCTCTCGCGGCCACGTCGTGGACGTCTGCAGCTCCAAGTCGGACCGCTGCTCCGCGAGGAGTGACGCCGACGACGTCACCTCCCCGCTCTGCAGATCGAGGACCTGGTCCTCCCCGTCCGTAGAGACGATCAGCTCCTGCGGACCCTCCTCCGCGACGGAGGTCACCACCACGTAGCGACCTGGGGTGATGTGGCTGCAGGGCAACCCAGCAGTACAACTGGCACCGAGGGGATCTTGGGTGTCCTCGTGAGGCTCGATCGGCAGGCGCTGTGCACCAGAGCTCACAGAGAGCCGCGCTGTCGCGTCCCGGGTCTCAGGTCCACCCCATCCCACCGGCTCGAAGCCCGGAACCACGGACGGCGAGATTTCCAGCTGCCAGGCAGTCACACGCTGTCCCTCGGCGGGGACGTAGAACGGTGAGGAGGACACCGCAGCGTCTTCGTCGGCAGCGCCGTCGTACGCCAGGGACGCCGGGACCTCGTCCAACTCGGCTGTGCCCGTGATCTCGAACGTCGCTGCGGGGGCATGGATGGAGACGCCCTCCAGGGGCTCCCAGGTCACGTCGGCATCGAGGGTGCCCTCCGGGAACCAGCGGGCGACGTTGCTCTCGGGCAGGGTCGGTGCCTGGGGTTCGGGGAGAGCGGCGATCGGCGCTGGCTCGAGACCGTCCGGCCGGTGGAGATCCTCACCCGCTGGAGCGACAGTCCATTCGGTGGCCGCGAGGGACAGTCGTATGCCCTCCCGACTCTGCTTGCGTATGAGAGGAGCCGTATACCACGTCGGTTCGTCAGTGCCCAGAGTGCGGAGCGGACCGCAGGAGATGGCACTGGACAACTGCGCAGGACCAGAGAAGTAGCACCTCGACGTCGCCTCGTCACCTGTTGTCACAGGGTCCAGGCCCGCGAGGACCCCCTGGGCGAACGCGGTGTCGGCCTCCTCGATCAGCGCGGTGGCATTCTCGACATCGAGATCGATCGGATCATCAGCAGTTCCGGAGCAAGCAGCCAGCAAGGTGATCGCAGAAATGCCAGCCACCCAGCGGTATTTCATGTTCATACCCCCATCTCGTGTCGCGCCCAGCCTCGGTCATCCCCCGAGGACGCCTGACGATCTCGCGAACATATCAAGGACTCGCTCACCGAGAGCATACGGTTGCCCCCCGCTGGCGGGAGTCGCTCAGGCCGACCTCCAGACAGACCAGGATCGGAGAGCGTCGGGAGGCATGAGTTCCCGGCAGGCGCAGGATGGTTCAGGGCAGAAGGCGCGGAGCGGAACCATCGTCAAGACGCAGGATCGTGAAGTGCCGACGGTCGAGCGTCGCGATCTCGCGGGTCTGGTATGCCTGTGCGAGCACGATGTTGGCAGCATCGGTGACGTCGATGGGGACGTCCCTGTAGGCCTCGACGATCCGGGTAGCCTCCGCCAGGCGTCGGCGTTCGATGCCGGCGAACTCCCACGCACCACCACCGAGTTCAGCGAGCACAGCATGCTCGGCGTCTGACCCGTGGCGGGAAAGGACGAGGTAGTCGAGCTCGGCCACGACGAACGGTGACACGACGAGGGGGTCGGCGCTGGCGTCGATCGCTGCCACCACCGCGTCGAACGAGGCGGCATCGCCCTGCCGCGAGCCGGGTCAGCCCGCGAAGGGGTTGCGGATGGAGACGCCTCGGAGCGACGCCCCGTCAGTCAGGTCCTCGCTCAGGAGTGTCTCGCACGACGCCAGACTCGCCGCTTCGACGATCATGGCGTCCCAGATGGACATCTGGTGCTGCGCAGAGAGCTCAGCGGCGCGGACGACGAGCTCGGCGTCAGCGTCGACGACGTGAAGGGCGGCCAGCGAAGCCAGCGCCCCGGCGGCGGCATGAAGCGGCATGGCGGGAGCAAACTTCCGCGTCACGACGGCGTACCACTCGAGCAGCACCTGGGTGCTGATCACCGCGTCCGGTCGCTCTCGCATGAGCTGCCGCGCCCGCGCCTGCTTCACCGGCTCGTCGTCGTCGAAGGCATAGACCACGACGTTCGTGTCGAGGAAGTCAGCCACGGTGCAGCTCGTCGCGCGTCCAGGTGCGGCCCCCCGGGCCTGATCCCTGGCTCGTCGCCGCCGCAGCGGCAAGCACTCGGTCCATGTGCCCGGCCGCGTCGTCTCCGTCGGCATACCGAGCCAGGGCCTGCGCGAGGAAGGCGTTCACCGACTCGTCCCGCTGCAGCGCGCGCACTCGCGCGCGCTTCAGGGTCGCGGCGTCAACGGTGATAGTGAGGTTGGCCATGGCTAAGTGTAGCGCGGATCCCGTGCTACACGGATCGCATGCGGGGGTGGTCGAGAGGCTCGGGTGGGTCAGGGACCCATGACTCCCACGGCCCGACATCCTCGGCGAACGGGGTCCGCCAGGCGAGATGCCCGAGGGCCAGGATGACGTACTGGTCCAGCGTCATACCGTAGGTGTGAGCGCGGCGGGACAACTCGCTGCAGAGGGCTTCCGGCATACCAGATATGCCAAAGGTGACGCAGTCTCCTGCCTCCCACGCCTGCCGGTCCCGGAACTGGCTCACGCGGTCGACCTCGTGCAGGGCGTCGTAGAGGAGCTCGTTGAGCGGCGTGACAGGCGAGGTCAGCAGGCCTGGATCCTCGAGCAGGCCGTCACCGATGGCACGGTTCAGCGCTCCGGGGCGGGCCTCCAGCTCGTCCTCGGCGAACCACTCCTCCGTGCGGTAATGGGTCGTCAACACCTGACGAACTCTGCGGTCACGCTCCTCGCTGATCACCGTCGCGTCATGAACCTCGACCGACAACAGGCCGCCCTCGAGGCGCAGGCCGAGCAACTGGCCGGGAGCGGCGTCCGGCAGCCATCCCGGCGGGCCGACGAGCGCACTGTGCCCGAAAGCGGCTGTCGTCACCTCACCACCCGAGGCGAGCCGCAAGGGCGCCTGACCAGCGCACGCGACGAGCGGCATGAGCGCGAGCACACTCCACAGCTCAGTTCGACCAGGATGCGCCCCCGTCACCCGGTGCGTCAGCACCTGGCCGTCCAGGGCGTCGACGAGGCGGACCACCGAGCCGTCCGGTCTTCCGATGAGCAAGGTGCAGGTCTCGACCGCCCTGCTCACGGCATACTCATCGACGCGCACGTCCTGGAGTTGTCGCCGCGCGCGAGCCGACAGCCACTCCAGATCCTGTGGCCCGTCTTGGAGCAACGTGAGCAGCACACCCATGAGCCGGTGGTCGATGTCTCCGATCATGGCTTCGATCGTCTTCTTCATCCGGCCAGGATGCCGCGACCCGCGGTCTTCCCTCCGAAGTTATCCACAGAGCCCTGCTGTCGGGCTGTCGCCGTGAGGGCACGGCGGTCCTGCTGCTATGCCACGCCAGGCCCTCCCCTCAGAGACTCGGCAGTAGCCCCCTCCGCGCTCACAGCCGGGCTAGGAAGGTAGCGCAGCACAACGACATGTCGCCGCAGCGAGAGCCATGCATGTCCACGCTGACCGGGCCCGTCGCACACCACCCCGGGTGGACTCCACTCGTCGACGCCATCAGGGCCTTCGGTGCTTGGCCAGTACCTGGTGGATAAGCCGCCGTCACAACGGGCGACGCTGACATGATGGGAACCGTGGTGCGGCTCTCAAAGCAGAAGTGGGACATTGCCAGGAGGCGCTGCAGGGAGGCATTCAGCTGGCCGGTCGAGATCCTGGGGACCGATCGACACGGAACCTGGCTCGGGTCCCGCCAGGGAACTCCTGTGCACCAGCCGGATGGCGGCGTTGAGCTGCAGCAGAACGCTGCTGTCTGGCTGGTCATCGAGCGCTCGTGGAGTCTGCCTGCGTTCTGGTTCACAGCCGAGACAGATCTGACCATCGACGTCTGCACGCCACTCACGTTCGAGGACGAGACGTGGTCCTTCATCGATCTGGAACTGGACCTGTTCCGGAGGCCCGATGGTCGGGCGGGGCTCGTGGACCAGGACGAGTGGGACCTTCTGGCTGGGTCTGGCCTCATCGTCGACGAGGCCGTGCGGGCCGCGGAAGAGACCGCTCGGTCGCTGCTGCCGCTCGTGGAGCGCCAAGTGGAGCCCTTCGGGCACGCTGCCTTGCCGTGGCTCCACGGCCTTGACCGCTCACCACAGGAGGGGCCGAAGCCGGGAGATCTGGGGTTGCCCGCAGTAGCAGCAGGAGGATGACGCGGCAACTCGCTACCTGCTACCTGGTGGTGGTCTCACGTCGACAAGAGGTGTCGAGGCGCAGAGAAGGTTGCACACCCGGCCTCGACCGACCTTGCACGTTCCGACTCTGCCGTCTGGGTTGTGCAAAGTACAGGAGGGTCGACGGCCCTACTCTTCTTGCGCCTGGCTTCTGGGGGTTCGATAGCCGGTGCGGCGCTTCCAATCGCCCGGTGGGGCGTAGGTGGTGTCCCAGGGCATGGGTTGATAGGAACGGCACGTGGGTTGGCGGGGGCCGGGCCAGGGCTCACCGAAGGAGCGGCGACAGGGACAGACGTGCTCGGTGTTGGTGTTGCCAAGGATTCGGAACCGTGGGGGCCTGAGGCGCGGCGAGTAGTCCAGGGTGGCTCCGGGCAAGACGTCGGCCGCGGTGTCGCTGACGATGAGCCAGGCACCGGGACATCCGTACGTTGTGCCACCTGCTGCATCCGGCGCCGCGGGGTCCACCTGGTCGAAGACGTAGGTGGTGCCACAACACCCACCGTCTTCGAGGTCGATGCGGACCGCTCCGCCCAGGGCGGTGAGTTGGTCGATCGCCGCCCGTGTCACCGTAAACGGCGGGAAGATTGTCTGATCCGTGCTGATGGTCATTCGCTACATCTACCAGGCAGCACGGACACTGCTGCCGTCATCGCCGACTCGGCACAGTGCTGATGACACATACGAACTCAGTTTGTGCCATGTTCGCTGCATCTCGACAGAGGCTCAGAAGTTGCTGGCCATATTCGTGAATCGGCTGTAGTGGCCCTGGAATGCGACAACCACAGTGTCAGTCGGGCCGTTCCTGTGTTTGGCAACAATGACGTCCGCCTCGCCCTCGCGAGGCGACTCCCGCTCGTAGAGCGACTCGCGGTGCAGCAGAATCACGACGTCGGCGTCCTGCTCGATCGAGTTGTGAACCGCGATGCCGTTGGCGACGAAGTTGTGGCCACCGAGCACGGTGGCGTCGTAGACCTCCTCGACGCCCACCAGCTCCACCGACTGGATCTGCCCGAAAAGCACGTCGTTGACAGCGGCGAGATCAAGCTCCTCCTTGTCCAGCACATCGACCACCGAGCTCAACGAGCCAGCATCCTCAGCACGCCTCATGACCTTGCCCACCTCGGCCCACAGCGGAGAAGGCTCCGACAGCCGAGGCGCGGCGGCGTGGCCTGCACCGTTTCGCACCAGCGCGAGAGCCCCCGCCACGTCTGGCCCCAGGTCGCCATGAGGCGCGACCTCCTGGAGGAAGCGGCGCTGGTCGTCCCACTCCACAACGCCCAGGACGGCGCCGGCCACTGACCTCCGCTGCTCCGTGCTGATTCCGAAGCGCAGCAACTGTCGGGCGATCTGATCGAGCACCGACGGGTTCCCGGGAAGGGAGATCGTGGGTCGCTCCTCGTGCGGGCTCACACCCACCTGCCCCTCGCGGGCCCACATCGCAGCGACGAGCACGGCGATCTGACGCTTGGACATGAACCACGCCTCGTCCGGGAGCCGAGACGCCCGACCCTCGACGAGATCGTCGGCCAGGGAGACCACATCGGCGTCGTCGGCCCACGGCTCGTGCCGCTCCGGCGCAGGGACGTGGCGCGGCACGGCGATGCGGTCGCCGGCGTGCAGGTCGCCGAGGGCCTTCCAGCCGTCGTAGGCCAGGAAGGGGTGGTTCTCCGTCGCTGTCAGGGTCTTGCCCGAGGTGAGGGTGAGTCGGAAGACCGGCCGCGTCCCGGTGGCGAAGACGTGGGTGAGATGACGCCGGACATACCGCAGGGACTCGTCGAGGGACCACACCGGCACGTCGGTCGCGCCCTGCTCGTGAAGCTCACCGAGCGTGACCTCCGCCCCCGTGTCGGCGCGCAGCACGCGCGTGTCAGCGGTGAGGCAGCCCGACTCACGAAGGTCGCTCATCTGCGGCTTCTTGTCCGTCCGCTGCTCCGGACCTCGGTTGAGCTGCGACAGCGCGATGACCGGCACCTCGAGCTCCTTGGCCAGCAGCTTGAGCGCGCGGGAGAACTCCGCGACCTCTTGCTGGCGCGACTCGACCCGCTTGCCCGAGCTCATGAGCTGCAGGTAGTCGATGATCACGAGCTTGAGGTTGTTGCGCTGCTTGAGCCGGCGACACTTGGCGCGGATCTCCATGAGCGACATGTTGGGGCTGTCATCGATGAAGAGCGGGGCGTCGGTGATGCGGCCCTGGGTCTCGGCCAGCCGGGTCCAGTCGCGATCGCGCATGTTGCCCTTGCGCATGTTCTGCAGCGGGATCTCCGACTCCGCCGACAGCAGGCGCATGGTGATCTCGGTCCGGCTCATCTCCAGGGAGAAGACGACCGTCGCCATCTGATGCTTGATCGCCGCGGCCCGGGCGAAATCCAGGGCGATGGTCGACTTCCCGACAGCAGGCCTGGCCGCGATGATGACCATCTGCCCGGGGTGCAGGCCATTGGTGAGCTCGTCGAGCTCGGTGAACCCAGTCGGCACACCGGTCATCTCCCCCGAGGACCCGGCCGCGTGCTCGATCTCGTCCATCGTGGGCTCGATGAGCATGCCGAGCGCCTGGTAGTCCTCGCCCCCGCGCTTGTCGGCGACGGCATACACCTCGGCCTGCGCGGCGTTGACGATGTCCTCGACGTCGCCCCCCTGGTAGCCGATCTGGACGATCCGCGTGCCGGCGTCGACCAGGCGCCGCAGCACTGCACGCTCGGCGACGATCTCCGCGTAGAACGCCGCGTTGGCGGCCGTCGGCACCTCGGCGATGAGCTGGTGCAGGTATGCCGTGCCCCCGATGCGCTGCAGGTCGCCCCGCTTGGTCAGCTCGTCACCGACCGTGATCGCGTCGACCGGCTCGCCGCGGGAGTAGAGGTCCACGCAGGCCTCGAAGATGCCCTCGTGCGCCGGGCGGTAGAAGTCCTGGGCCTTGACCATCTCCGAGCACTCGGCGATGGCGTCCTTGGACAGCATCATCGAGCCCAGCGCGCTGCGCTCGGCGGCGACATCCTGAGGAGGAAGACGGTCCTCCGGGCCGCTCGGCGCACCCTGGTCCGGCGGTCCGTAGACGTCCATCTCGCTCAGCGTCATACCGCCTCCTCGCCCGTCGTCAGCACGTGCTCAACCTGTGCGAGAAGTCCAGCACCCACCGCCGACAGACCCGCAATCGGCCTACCGTACGGCCGAGGTCACCAACCCGCAGCATCCCCGTGTGGACGACCTGGGGACACGGTGTGGAGGCCGTGGGGACAACCCACCCCACGTCCCAGCACGGCGTGTGGACAACACTGTGGAAACTCACGGAACTTTCGTCACATCAGGCTCTGACCTGCGACGTTGCCTGACCGCTGCTGTGGACGCAAGAAAGTCGGTGGTGGGTGGCAGACTCGGCGTCGTGACCGAGCCAGACACGCGACGCACCGGCGACCCGGGGCGCGCGCGGGAGATCCTGCACCTGGCCGTGCCCGCCTTCCTGGCCCTGGTCGCCGAGCCGCTCTTCCTGCTCGCCGACTCCGCGATCGTCGGCAACCTCGGCACCGCCGCGCTGGCCGGTCTCGGGGTCGCTAGCGCCGTGCTGCTCACCGCGGTCAACATCTTCATCTTCCTCGCCTACGGCACCACCGCGGTCGTCGCCCGCCGGCTTGGCGCCGGAGACGAACGGGGCGCGGTCAGCGCCGGCATCGACGGGGTCTGGCTCGCGCTGCTGCTCGGCGCGGTCGGCGCCGTCTTCACCGCTCTGCTCGCGCAGCCGCTGGTCCAGCTCTTCGGCGCCGGCGACGCGGTCGTGGCCGAGGCGGTGACCTACCTGCGCTGGTCGGCCCTCGGCATACCCTCCATGCTCGTCGTGCTCGCCGCGACCGGGGTGCTGCGCGGGCTGCAGGACACGCGGACCCCGCTCGTGGCCTCCGTCGTCGGCTTCACCGGCAACGCGGCGCTCTCGCTGATGCTCGTGCACGGAGTCGGGTGGGGCATCGCCGGCGCCGCGATCGGGACGGTCATCGCGCAGACCGGTATGGCGCTCGGTCTCGTCCTCGTCGTCGTCCGCGGGGCCCGGCGGCTGGGGTCGTCCCTGACCTTCCACGGCGCGGGGGTGCTGCGGGCGGCGCGGGGGGGCATACCCCTGCTCGTGCGGACCATCGCGCTGCGCGCGGCGCTCCTGCTCACCACCTGGTCGGCCGCCGGGCTGGGCGACGAGCAGCTGGCGGCGCACCAGGTGGCGCTGACGGTATGGTCCACGCTCGCCTTCGCCCTCGACGCGCTCGCCATCGCCGCGCAGGCGCTGACCGGCAAGACGCTCGGCGCGAGCGACGTCACGGGGACGCGGGAGGCGACAGCACTGATGGTGCGGTGGTCGGTGTGGTTCGGCGTGATCCTGGCCGTGCTCATCGTCGCGCTGCACCGCGTCATCCCGCTCGGCTTCAGCCAGGACGCCGACGTGCGGGCCGCCCTGGCCGCGGCCCTGCTCGTCGTGGCGGTCGGCCAGCCAGTCGCCGGGATCGCCTTCATCCTGGACGGTGTGCTCATCGGCGCCGGCGACACCCGGTGGTTGGCGTGGGCGCAGACCGCGGCGACCGTGGCCTACCTCCCGATGGTGCTCGCCGTGCGGCTGACCGGCGTCGACGGCACCACCGGTCTGGTCTGGCTGTGGGTCGCCTTCACCGGCTTCATGAGCGTCCGGGCCCTGCTCATGTGGCGGCGGGCCAGCGGGGAGCGGTGGATGGTGGTCGGCGCCGAGCGGTGAGCGGCAGGGGGCAGTGCCGGGCGGGTTTGGCGCCGTTCCTCGAGGCCTCGGCCGACCGTGGAAGTGTCGCCCCGGCGGCGCATCCACGGTCAGCAGCCGCTGTCAGCCCCCAGCCGACCGTGACACTGCTGCCGTGGCGACGCTTCGACGGTCCAGGAGTGGCCTGTGGATAGGTTCAGCGAGGCGTCGTCAGTGCGTCGCAGACTGGGGTATGCCCACGACGCGCGCCGAGCGCAGGACAACCCAGCGGCTCGAACGTGCCCGGCGGCACCGGCTCGCGCGAGACCTGGCCGAGCCGCACGACGGGGTGGTCACGAGGCGGATGCTCCTGGAAGCCGGGCTGACACCAGGGCAGATCGCCACGGAGATCGACCACGGCGCGTGGAGTCGGGCGGGAGCGCATACCCTCTGCATCACCTCGGACGTGCCGAGCGGCCATGCCCTGTGGTGGTGGGCCGTCTGGGAGTCCGGCACCCACAGCGTCCTGGACGGCGCGACGGCGTTGCTGGCCACCGGGCTGCAGCACTGGGAGGATCCGGTCATCCACGTCGCCGTGCCCAACAACGCCACGGTCCGTCGACTGGAAGGGGTCTGCCACCACCGCCTGCGCGACCTGGGGCCGCGCACCACCTCGGGTCTTCGGCGCACACCACCCGACGTCGCGGTGGTCCGCGCGGCGCGATGGGCCAGGACCGACCGGCAGGCGGCCACCCTCGTGGCGATGACCGTGCAGCAGCGACTCGTGGCGCCGGACGCTCTGCTCGTCCGCTGGCAGCAGATGAGGCGGACCTGGGAGACCTCAGTGCTCGACGAGGTCATCAGGGACGTCTGCGACGGGGCTCACTCGCTCAACGAGCTGGACTTCGCCGCCGAGTGCCGTCGCCGTGGCCTTCCGGAGCCGGCTCGGCAGGCGGTGCGGACGGGCCGGAACGGACGGGTCTACCTGGACGTGTTCTGGGAGGATCTCGGGGTGCATGTCGAGATCCACGGAGCCCAGCACTTCCAGGGCACAGCCGGTCTCGACGACGCCCTGCGGCACAACGACCTTCAGCTGAGGGACCGCACCATGGTCAGCCTGCAGATCCCGGTGCTGGGGCTCCGGACGACTCCGGAACCGTTCTTCCGGCAGCTCGGAGCCGCCCTCGAGGCGGCCCGACGACGGCTCGGACAGGCCGGCTGACCGGGAAAGGTGCGCCCCGGCGAGACTTCCACGGTCGGCACCACGTCAGAGGGCCCGGTGACCGGGGAAGCTGCGCCCCGGCAGCGATTCCACGGTCGCACCCGCCCGCCGACCGGCAAAGGCGCGCCGCGGCAGCATGTCCACGGTCGCAACCGCTGTTGAGGGCAACGCCGACCGGCAAAAGCGCGCCGGGGCAGCATTTCCACGGTCGCACCCGCCCGCCGACCGCTACCCAACCGGGGAAACTGCGCCATGGCGAGACTTCCACGGTCACGGGGCGGCGATCAGCGAGCGGCGCCTCGACGGGCGGACGCGGAACGGCCCCGCCTCCCGGGGGAGACGGGGCCGTGCGGCGTGTGCTGCGCGTGCAGTCGGCCGCTCAGGCGGAGGCGACGACGCTGACGGTGACGTCGGCGGCGAGGTCCTCGTGCAGGCGGACGTGCACGGCGTGGTCGCCGACGCTGCGGATCGGGGTGCGGACCTCGATGCGGCGCTTGTCGACCTGGGGGCCGCCACCGGCGACGATCGCCTCGGCGATCTCGCCCGGGGTGACGGCACCGAAGAGGCGGCCACCGGACCCGGCGCGGGCCTCGACGGTGATCTCGGCGCCCTCGAGCCGGGCCTTGGCGGCGGCGGCGTCCTCGGCGCTCTTCACGGCCCGCTTGTCGCGGGCCGCCTTAATCGAGTCGACCTGCTTCTGGCCGCCCTTGGTCCAGGCGGTCGCCACCTTGCGGGGCAGCAGGTAGTTGCGGGCGTAGCCGTCCTTGACGTCGACGACGTCACCGGCGTCACCGAGACCGGTGACAGGCTGGGTGAGGATGATCTTCATGATGCGCTCCTGATGCGACCGGGCTCAGCGGGCGGAGCTGCTGTAGGGCAGCAGCGCCATCTCGCGGGCGTTCTTCACGGCACCGGCGATCCGGCGCTGCTCCTGCACGGAGACGCCGGTCACCCGACGGGCACGGATCTTGCCGCGGTCGGAGATGAACTTGCGCAGCAGCGCGGTGTCCTTGTAGTCGATCGCCTCGATCTTGGCGGACTTGAGCGGGTTCGCCTTCTTCTTCGGCTTGCGCATGACGGGCTTGGCCATCGTGGTGCTCTCCCCTTTCGTGAGAGCCCGAGCTCATCGCTCGGGATGGTGGGTGTGTTCGTGGTGGTGCTGTGAAGGGTGGCCGATCAGAACGGCGGCTCGTCGTAGGACGGCGCGCCGCCCCAGCCCGAGCCCCCGCCGGAGCCACCGGAGTTGCCGGAGTTGCCGCCGGTGCTGCTGGCGCCGCCGGTCGCCCAGGGGTCGTTGGCCGGGGCCTGCTGGCCCCCGGACTGCTGCCCGCCGGCGTTGCCGCCGCCGGAGTAGCCGCCCTGCTGACCACCCTGGCCGCCCTGGCCCTGACCGCCCTGCCAGCCGCCGCCGGAGCCACCCTGGCCGCGCTGGGCCTTGGTGACCTGGGCGGTGGCATACCGCATGGACGGACCGACCTCGTCGACCTGCATCTCCATGACCGTGCGGTTCTCGCCCTCCGGCGTCTGCCAGGAGCGGGAGACCAGCCGGCCGGTCGCGATGACGCGGTCGCCGCGGTGCAGCGACTCCGACGCGTGCTCGGCCGCCTCGCGCCAGACCGAGCACCGCATGAACAGCGTCTCGCCGTCCTTGAACTCGTTGGTCTGGCGGTCGAACTGCCGCGGGGTGGACGCCACCGTGAAGTTGGCGACGGCCGCACCGCTGGGGGTGAAGCGCAGCTCGGGGTCGGCGGTCAGGTTGCCGACGACGGTGATCGGAGTCTCTCCGGCCATGTCAGGTGCTCCTCGCGTTGCTGTCGGTCAGGTCAGGGGTTCGGGGTGTGCCGGGTCGCGACTCAGGCGTCGCGGCGCAGCAGCTTGGTCCGCAGGACGGACTCGTTGAGGCCCAGCTGGCGGTCCAGCTCCTGGGCGGTGGCGGGCTCGGCGGTGAGGTTGACCACCGCGTAGATGCCCTCGGCCTGCTTCTTGATCTCGTAGGCCAGCCGGCGGCGGCCCATGACGTCGATCTCGTCGACCGAGCCACCGTCCTTGCCGACGACGGCGAGCATCTTCTCCAGCGTGGGCTGGAGCGTGCGCTCGTCGGTCTCGGGGTCGAGGATGATCATGAGTTCGTACTGACGCATGCGGAAGACCCACCTCCTTCGGTCTGTAGCGGTCACGGTCTCTCCGTGACAGGAGGGTCATACGTCGCACCGCTGCCCTGCCAGCATGCCACCGAGCGGTGAGCCGTGCAGGAGTTGTCCACAGCCGCAGGGCTCGCCGAGCGACGCGGACCGCGGTGAACCCGACCACGATACCGGGCGCCGTCGCGCGCCACCTAATCCGCACCTCGTCTCCTGCCTCATCCCGGTCGGCTCCTGCGCGACGGCGCACCCGGCGCCGCCTCATCGGCTTCTCACCCGCGCCACGACATACTGTGCCGGACCGAGCAGAGGGAGAAGCATGAAGATCGCGATCGCCGGCACCGGCTACGTGGGGCTCTCGTTGGCCGTCGTCCTGGCCCAGCACCACGAGGTGTGCGCGCTGGACATCGACACCGCCAAGGTGGCCGAGATCAACGCGCGCCGCAGCCCGATCCACGACCCCGAGATCAGCGACTACCTCGCGACGCGCGAGCTGGACCTGCGGGCGACCACCGACCCCGAGGAGGCCTACGCGGGTGCGCAGTGGGTGGTGGTGGCGACCCCCACCGACTACGACACGGTGACCAACTTCTTCGACACCCGCAGCGTCGAGGCGGTCGTCGCGGACGTCCGCCGGATCAACCCCGACGCCGCGATCGTCATCAAGTCCACGATCCCCGTCGGCTACACCGAGGGCCTCCGCGAGCAGCACCCCGGCGCCACCATCCTGTTCAGCCCGGAGTTCCTGCGCGAGGGCCGCGCGCTGCACGACAACCTGCACCCGTCCCGGATCATCGTCGGCGACACCACCGAGCGCGGTCAGGAGTTCGCCGACCTGCTCCTGGAGGGTTCCCTGCACGACGACGTGCCGGTGCTGCTCACCGGCTCCACCGAGGCCGAGGCGATCAAGCTCTTCGCCAACACCTACCTGGCGATGCGCGTCGCCTACTTCAACGAGCTCGACACGTATGCCGTGACCCGCCAGCTCGACACCCGCCAGATCATCGAGGGCGTGGGTCTGGACCCGCGCATCGGGGCGCACTACAACAACCCGAGCTTCGGCTACGGCGGCTACTGCCTGCCCAAGGACACCCGGCAGCTGCTCGCCAACTACGGCACCGTGCCGCAGACCCTCATCACCGCGGTCGTGGACGCCAACACGACCCGGATGGACTTCATCGCCGCCGACATCCTCGACCGGCACCCGCGACGCGTCGGGATCTACCGCCTCATCATGAAGGCCGGGTCCGACAACTTCCGCGCCTCCAGCGTCCAGGGCGTCATGTCGCGGCTCCAGGCGCGCGGGGTCGAGATCGTCATCTACGAGCCCTCCTTCGAGGGCGAGACCTTCCAGGGCTGCCGCGTGCTGCGCGACCTGCCGGCGTTCACCGAGGCGGCCGACGTCATCATCGCCAACCGGCTGGACGAGCACAGGGACGACTTCGGCGACAAGCTCTACACCCGGGACCTCTACGGCCGGGACTGACCTGGCGGGTCGCCGCAGACGTCTTTGGTAGCGTGCGCCGGGTTTCTGTCCGGCGGTGAAAGGTCGTCTCATGCCTCCCACGCAGCGCCGGCTGGACATCGACGGACTGCGCGCGGTCGCCGCCCTGCTGGTCGCCATCCACCACGTGTGGCTCGGTGGCGTGTCCGGGGGCGTGGACGTCTTCTTCGTCGTCGCCGGCTTCATGATGACGACGACCGTCCTGGGCCACCAGGAGCGTTATGGTCGGTTGCGGCCGGGTGTGTACGCGGGCCGACTGATGAGCCGGTTGCTCCCCCAGGCCCTGCTCGTCCTCACCGTGGTCGCGGTGGCCACCGTGGCCCTGCTGCCTGCGACCTCCTGGCGGACAACGTTCAGGGAAATCGCCGCCTCCGCGGTGTACCTCGAGAACTGGGAGCTCATCGGCCAGTCGGTGGACTACCTGCAACGGGACGCGGCGGCCAGCCCGGTGCAGCACTTCTGGGCCATGTCCGTCCAGGGGCAGTTCTACGTCCTGTGGGCCCTCCTGGCGGTGGTCGCGTTCCGGTGGCGAGGACGTCTGTCGCCCGAGCGTTCCCTCACGGTCGTCATCGCCGCCGCGTGCGCCGCCTCGTTCGCCTTCTCGCTCGTGCTGACGGCTGAGAACCAGCCCGTCGCGTACTTCCACACGCTGACCCGGGTCTGGGAGTTCGCCGGCGGTGGACTGGTGGCGCTGGCCATGCGCCGGGGTGTCCGCCCGGGCGATAAGACCTCGACCGCCGCGGGCTGGCTCGGCCTGGCCCTCATCGTCAGCTGTGGCACGGTCCTACCGGTCCAGGACACCTTCCCCGGCTGGGTCGCTCTGTGGCCCGTGACAGGCGCAGCCCTGATCCTGCTGGCCGGACAGGGTGCGACCCGCGCCACCGCCGGTCGTCTGCTGTCGACGCCCGGCCTCGTCCGTCTCGGGTCCGTGTCCTACGCCATCTACCTCTGGCACTGGCCGCTGCTCGTCCTGTGGCTGCACGTGAGCGACCGGACGAGCGCGGGCTTGGTGGACGGCGCCACGGTGATCGGTCTCTCGGTGCTGCTGGCCTTCGCCACCACCGCCGTGGTCGAACGGCCGTTGCGCTCGTGGGCCTCCACGGCACGGACCGGTGCGACGGTGCTGCTCGGGGCCACCGCGGTCGCCATCGTCGCCGTCTCCGGTATCGCGGCGAGCCAGGTCGAGGTCGAACGAGTCCAGAGCGAGGGCCTGGTCGGTGCCGAGCTGCTGGACGAGAACGGGCGGGGCGACGTCGTGGACCTGCGAAAGGGCAACGACGGGCAGCCCGTGCCCGGGGTGCTGGCCGCGGTGGACGACGTGCCGTCCCTGTACGACGAGGGGTGCGCCACGACGCAGACCGACGACGAGGTGATCACCTGCGAGTACGGTGACCTCGAGGCGGACCGGAGCATCGTCCTGACCGGTGGGAGCCACAGCGCGCACTGGCTGCCCGGCTTGGACCGGGCCGCCCAGCAGACCGGGTGGCGCGTCCTCACCGTCATCAAGAACGGCTGTCGGACGGGTTTCGCCCCGGAGCCCGGGGACGACAGCCCTGAAAGCGTGTCCTGCGGGCGGTGGAACGACGCGGCCCTCCCGCACATCATCGACCTCGAGCCGGACCTGGTGGTGATGACCTCGACCATCAGCGGGCGCGAGCAGTCCGAGGTGCTGCCCCCCAGCTATCTCGACACCTGGGCGGAGCTCTCCGCCCACGACATCCCCGTGCTCGCCATCCGGGACACGCCGCGCAGTCCCTTCGACAGGGTGGAGTGCCTGGCCGAGGAGGGCCCCCTGGGGACAGCGTGCGACGTGGAGCGAGACACGACCCTGGCCCGGGAGGACCCAACGTCACAGGTGCCGTCGGCACCGGCCAACGTGACCTTCGCGGACCTGACCTCCTACTTCTGCGACGCATCGGTGTGCCCCGCCGTGATCGGTGACGCCGTCGTGTACAGCGACAGGAACCACATCACGACGACCTACTCGCGATCGCTGGCCCCGGTGCTCGCGGACCTGCTCGAGCCCTTCGCGTGACCCGCCTCCGCGACGCGGTGGAAGGCCCCATCATGTCTCACAGATCTCTCATGCACTGCCTAGGTTGTCGATCCGGTGCACGTCGCGCCGGGTCCGCCCGACAGAGGCGAGGAGACGTGGCATGACACGAGCAGACGCTGGGCCACCCACCCGCCCTCGCTCGTGGCCGCAGGTTGGTCCGCGGCCCTGGAGCGCACCTTCCTCTCCTGCCGTCGTCCCTGCGCGGTCGCGAGGCGCGCTTCGGGTGGCGGGTGCTCCACCCTCCCGGCTTCGAGCTGCACCCCTGGGCCGAGCTGTTCACCCACCCGGGCACCGGGGCACCCATCCTGGGTGCGGCTCCGTGCCCGCACCTGTCTCGCACCCGGTCGGTCGCCGACCTCGTCCTGGTCGGACGGATGACCCACCAGCATCTGCGATATCGCGCCTTCTACCTGCGCTCCCCCCTCCCCCTGTCGGTCGCCGTGCACGAACGACCAGCCCGCAGGAACCGCACCGGCCTGCTGGCGGGTGCCGCACTGCAGCACCTGGCCCACGCGCGGCTTCCCGTCGCGGTCCCCCGCGTGCGGAGCACTGAGAGCACGGGACTGCGACCGGGTCGACGCTGGTGGGGAGGTGGCTCGGCGAGGTCCGCGCAGCAGGTCGACGTGGTGGTGGAGGAGTGGCTGCCCGGCCGACCCGTGATGCCGCACGAGACCGCCGCGGTGCACGATCTGCTGGATGCTGTCCATGCGCTGTGGCACGTGGAGCCGGTCACAGGCGTCGAGCTGCCGCCTCCGTCCCTGGACCGGGCTCGACGCGCCTCCACCGCCCTGGTCAGGGAACGTGAACACCTGCTGTGGCCCCCTGATGTCGACCGGACCCGCGTGCGCGCGCACCCTCGCCCTGCTCGACAGCAACCCACGTGTCACGGTCGGCCTCAGCCACGGCGACCCGGGTCTGGGCAACGCGGTACTCACCGGACGGGGCGGGATCGCTTTGGTCGACTGGAAGGACGCCGGTCGCCGCCCGATCAGCCACGACGTCTTCGAGGTCCTGGCCTCCAGCACACTGTCACCGCAGCAATGGAGCGACCTGCACCCAGAGCTGCCTCGGTGTCGCCCCCACCAGTCGGCGCCAGCACCGGAGCAGCTGGCGCTGGTCATCCTCCAGTTCCTCCAGGGCTGGAGGCATCGGACCGCACGGGCGGCGCATCGTCGGGCGCTACCGGCTCATCGCCGCAGGATGCACCGCATGGTCCAGGCGTTGGACGTCCTGCTGGCCTGAGCGCCTTCCCGCGTCGCGGGCGGCGACGAGCCTTCAGACCCCGGCGATCATCCCCTGGGGAGTGATGCGCGCGGTCCCGGGACGCACGCCCAGGGCCTCGGGGGGACACCATCGCTCGCCCAGCACCTCCGGCGCCACGGCGTCCAGGCCCAGGCGCAGCGCCCTCTCCACGTCCGGGTACGCCATACCTCGACGCTGGGGGTGCCGTAGGCGTTTGGCAGCGTCCGCACCACCCGCACCTCCTCGCCCAGGAGCGCGACCGCGCGGGTCAGGCTGTCGGCGGCGAGCACCACCCCGACCGGGACGACCACGGTCAACGGGCTGGGGAACCCGCTCGTCAGCGCCTGCACGGACGACTCCACGCGGTGCTCGGAGGCGACGTAGTCCGACCACCAGGAGGGGAGCTGCGTCTGCCCCGTCACGACCGTGATGGCCAGGTCGCTCATCTCCGAGCCGAGCACCGAGTCCACGGTCAGGAGCAGCAGCTCACCGGCGTCCTCCCCGAGCTGCCCGGGACCCTGTCCTGAGACGTCCACCACCACCCGCGCGGTGGGCACGGTCCACCGGCGCCCCCGGTTGTGCGGCCGGAAAAGCGGGACCGGCAGGTAGTTGGCGGCCAGACCCATCCGGGTCCGCTTGATCTCCGCTCCCCGTGTCGCGAAGTTGCGCGCCCCCTGGTGCCAGCACCGTGCCTCCGAGTCGGGGACCACGAGAGCCCCGCGGGTGTAAGCGCGGTAGCCGAACTCGGTGTCGACGATGCCGCGCAGCCCGAAGGTGGCGAAACCACCGGTGCGCCGGTAAAGCTCGCGCCGGATGGACACCGTCGCGCCGACCACGGCGATGAAGACGTCGTCGGCGTCCCGGGTGAGCCCGTCCTGCTGCTCGATGTGCTCCTCCTGCCACTGGTGGGTGCGCCACGCCCGGCCGGTGAGCAGGTCACCCACACCCGTCCCGTCGCGGCCCGCGCGTTCGATCTCGGCAGGGCCGAGATCGTCGACCTTCACGAACCACTTCCGGCCCAGCACCAGGGCGTGGTCGCAGACGTGGTGCCAGCGCGCGTGCGCCTCCACATGAGCAGGGTCGGCCAGCATGTCGGAGTCCAGGAACAGCAGGATCGGCGCCTGCGTGGCGAGCGCACCCTCGTGTCGGGCGGCACCTGAACCGTGCGACTGCGCCTCGTCCCGGCGGACCACCCGGGTCCCCGGGGGGGCACCGGGAGGCACCTGCAACGGCGTCCCGGACGCATCGTCGACGACGACGACCTCCAGCAGCTCCGACGGGTACGTCTGGTGTGCCAGGGCCGCGAGGGTGCGTTCGAGCTCGAGCTGGTTGTCCCGAGCAGGCAGCACCACGGCGACCTTCTCACGGGGTGTCCACCCGCCGAGGGGAGGGACCGGGAGCGAGGTCCATCGCTGTCCGGCAGCCGCAACCTCATCCATCGAGTCTCCACACGTCGCCCTAGCCGTCTCCGATGACCCGAGGGGGCCGCTGCTCATGCTAACGGTCAGTGCCGTGTCCGTTGCCCGGCACCACGTGCCCCTCCCGTGCAAAGACGGTGGCAAACTCGCGAGGGTGGAACCCATCCCCGTCAACCAGGCCATCTTCTCGCCCCGGGGCTTCCGGCCCCACCTGCGGGACACCCGCTTGGTGGCACAGGTGGAGGCTGGGACGGTCTGGGGCGCGGACGACCTCGCCCGGTTGCGACCGTCGGGCATGGTGCGGGTGCGGCCGCCCGGCACCGAGCCGGATCCAGGGGCCGCCGGCACCACGCAGGATGCGGCGCGCACCGGGCACGGAGCCGGCCTCAGCCCCGAGGAGCTGACCGTGCGGACCGTCTTCTGGCTGACGCTGGCCGGTGTGCCCGTGGCCGGTGAAGGGCTTCCGGACGCCGTCCGTGATGACCTCGACCCGATCCTGGTCGGGCTGCTGGATCGCGTCCACCCCGAGGGGGTCACCGACCTGGGTGAGCGAGAGCTGCTGTCGCTGGCGCTGCGTCGGCGGGCGCGCGCGCTCACCACCCGGGGCTCGACCGACGTGTCGCCAGCGGTGCTGGTGCTGCTGCCGGACGAGGACGACCTGCCTGCGACGCTCCTCGAGGACCTGGCGCGGCAGAGCTGGCCGTCCGTGGTGAGCTGCCACGTGTCAGACCCGGGTCGGGCAGACGAGCTGGCGATCGAGGCCCGGGGACGGGGGACGCTCTACTGCACCCGGCTCAGCACCGACCTCCGCTATGGACCGCACCACCTCGCCGACCTGGTCGACGCCCTCCGGCACAGCGGCGCGGCGGTGGCACACAGCCCTATGCGGTTCCGACCATGGCGACACGGCACCTGGTTGGAGGATGACCAGCTCACCGTCGAGTGCACCGCCACCGAAGGGCTGGAGGGTGGGTCCCTGTGGTACGCCGAGGACGGAGCGTCCGCCCCCACGAACACCGAGGGGTATGCGGTACACGGCTGCAACGCGACGCCGGCGGCGCCGACCGCCGGGTCGCGCGCCGTCGCGCTGCGGATCCACCGCGCGACCCCGGCCGCACTCGACTGGGTGACCAGCGGTCCCGTGACACCGGACGCGGACGAGTTCGCACCGACCCCTCCGTCCTACTTTCAGCGGATCGGCAGCCCCTCCCGGGCGCGCAACCCGAGGGCTGCCTCGGACAGCTGAAGGGCCCGGGCGTCGAAAGTGTGCTCGGACCGAACCCGCTCCCCGAAGTCGCGCCGCGCCTGGGCCCGTTCGGGAGACTCCTGCAGCTGCTGGCGCACCGCGTCACCGATCTCTCTGTGCGGTCCGTAGGTCAGCACCACGTCACCGAAGACCTCCTCGACCTCGGGCATGTAGTCGCTGACCACACGGGCATCGCAGGCAGCCAGGTCAAAGAGCCGGTTGGACAGCAGTCCCAGCTCCCGCATGTCGTCCCAGTGGTCGTTGAGCACCACCCCGGCCGCCGCATACACGCCAGGCAGCTCGGAGTTGGGGATGTAGGGCCCCTGCCACGCGCCCTCGGGAAGCAGCCCGCCCCACCGCAAGCCGTAGACGGAGGGGACGATCCCGGCGTGCAGGGCGGCCGCGACACTGTGCCTCACGCCGCGGGCGTTGGCGACCACCAGCACGTCGTGCGCCCGCCGCGGGTCCGGCTGCACCGGACGGAACCTGCGGTGGTCGGTGCACTGCAGCATCGGCTCGATCGGCCGCCCCATCCGCCTCGACATGGATGCGCACCAGCGGGACGAGGCACCGAAGACGAGGTCGTAGTCGACCAGCTCGGAGGCGGTGACCCGGTCGGGGTGGCTGATCACCCAGGCGATGTTGGTGTGTCCCGGGTTCACCTCGTAGATCGAGACACCGCGGACCTGCAGCACGACGTCGTCGAGGTGGGCGGTGGGACGGTACCACTCGTCCTTGCAGTCGATGGTGACCTCGTGACCGAGCAGCTCCAGCGAGTCCCGGAGGGACTGGGCGAAGTGCCAGTCGCCCCAGTTGGTCCGGCGCTCGACGGTGGGGGCACCGATCTTGATCGCCCAGCGCAGCGGGCGGGACGGGCGGTCGTGCACGACCAGCGGCCGCGGGGCTGGCTGGGTGTTCCGCTCGCGCGCGAACCCCACCAGCTGGTACCCCTGGAGGACCCGCGCAGCCGGCCGGTGCGGTCGGCCGATCTGCTGCCACCGCTGCCGGTCCAGCCGCTGGTTGTCCCGGACCCGCATCAGTGCCGAGGCGGACCGACCTTCGGGTGGGTCGTTCCGCCAGGCCATCACGCTGCCGGGCAGGCACGCGACGGACCGTCCCGTGGCAGAGCCGATGCGGAGCGAGAGGTCGCCACCGTAGAGGTCGTCCCGCAGCAGTGGTTCCAGACCACCGGCATCGAGGTAGTCGACGGCGCGCACGGCGAAGGCGGCAGCGGTGACGGCGCTCACCTCCCGGTCGGAGCGGACCTCCGGGGCGTCACCGGGGAAACCCGACCACGGGAGGTACCAGTGACCTGACCCGGTGTACTCCAGGCCGGCCGACCAGACGGCCCCCCCAGGTGTCAGGACCAGCGGCTGCACGACCGCGTGCTGGGCCAGACCGTCCCGCAACGGGGCGTCCCACCCAGGCTGCGTCCACATGTCCGAGGGCATGAAGGCGAGCTGCTCACCCGTGGTCCACTGCACGCCGACGTTGCGCACGACCTCCATCGGCAGGGGCTGGGTCAACCGATGGACGGTGACCCCCTCCACCCGGCTCAGCCCGGCATCGACCGCCGTGAAGACCGCCGTGTCGGTGCGTGAGTCCACGACCACCACCTCCAGGGGCCCGGTCGCGGTCTCGCGCATCCGCTCCACCCCGGTCAGCACCGTGGCTGCCGCTGTCGACTCGCTGACGACCAGGACGACGCTGAGCAGGCCCGGGACGCGCTCGTCAGCGCGAGCCCGGACGCCCGCGAGGTCCACGAGGGCCCGTTGCCGAACCACGTAGCGGTAGGCCATCGGCTCCAGCGTGGTGATCCGCTCCCCCTGCTCGGTCCACACGTCGTACTGCGTCGCCCGCACCGGGACGAAGCCGAAGTCGGTCTCGTCGGCCAACCGGAGGAAGAGGTCCCAGTCGACGTTGCGCCGGAGGCTCTCGTCGAAGCCACCGGTGCGCTCGAGCAGGGCGCGCTCGTGCACCAGCACGATGCAGTCGATGTAGTTGCGCTCGCGGAGGTGAGCCCGGTCGAAGGGCAGCCCCCGGTACAGGTGCCGTCCCTCACCGCCCTCCTCGACCAGCTCGGTGACAGCGTAGGCAGCACGGTCCCCGGTGTGGGTGAGGTGCCGGACCATCAGCTCCAGGAAGTCGGGAGACCACGTGTTGTCCGAGTCCAGGTAGGCGATGAACTGCCCGGTCGCCCGGTCCAGGGCGGCGTTGCGAGCGGCCGCCACTCCCCGTGCCTGGTCGTGACGCACCACGACGAGTCGGTCGTCCTCACGCGCACACCGTTCCAGGAGCTCGGGGGTCCCGTCCTGGCTCCCGTCGTCGACGACGATCAGCTCGAGGTGCGGGTAGCTCTGCCCACGGACGGAGTCGATCGCCCGGGCCAGCATGACCTCCCGGTCCTTGCTCGGCACGACCACGCTCACGAGGGGCGGGGGGGAGGGCAGCGGACGACGACGCAGCTCGTCCTTGACCCGCGCCTCCTCCTCCAGGTCGAACTCCGGCACGTCGCGTTCGACGTGGCTGAAGCCGCGCGTGTCCCGGATCAGCTCCGCGGTGGCCGTGGCCTGGGCGAGGAACGCGTCGGGAGCGTCCCAGGGCGCTCCGGTGGCGCCGGCGGCCTCGCTCAGGGGCTGCCCCTTGGTGATGAAGTGTGCGACCGGACCACCCGGGAAGGTGCCTGACCCGGGGTGGGCCCGCCGGTAGCTGGCCGCGTCGAAGAGCGGGTGCGGGGACAGCCCACGGGCGGCCCCCCAGGTGAGGTAGTGCAGGAACGGCGCCCGCCGGACCGGCGACCCCTTGGGCAGGGTCCCGGAGTGCTGTTCCAGGTACCAGTCCGGGACGAAGGCCGGATGCGGGGACACGCCGGGCACTCGCTGTCCCTGGTCCACGTAGTGCTCGACGGGGTCTAGGTCGGTGGTGACATCATCGATCTGAGACAGGTACCACCGGGCGTCGAACAGGCCACTCTCACGTATCACCTCGATGGCGCGATCCCGACTCGGCGGACCCCACGGCGAGGACTGGGCGCGCAACCGGTCGTTCTGCTCCTTGAGCCGCCGCAGTCGCGCATCCCGTCGGGCGATCGGCGGCAGCTTGCGGATCAGCACCTTGAGCATGACGGCCATCATCGCAGACCGGTGCCGCCCGCCAGGTCAGCACTCACCCAGCACGATGTCCCTGATCTCGTCGGCCACGCGGTCCGGGTCGAAGCGCGTGAGGGCCAACCGCTGCGCCTCGACACGCTCCCGGCACCACGTCTCCTCGTCCTGATGGTGGACCACGCGGGTGACCGCACCGGCCAGGTCCTCGACCACCCAGCTGTCGGGGTACACGCTGCGGGCGCCACCGCGCCGCGCGAGCAGCGGCCAGTCCCGGACGATGGGGACGGCCCCGGAGGCAGCTCCCTCCAGCAGTCCGAGGTGGAACCCCTCACGCAGGCTGCTCGAGAGGATGAATCCGACGTCCCGCAGCTCCTCGGCGACGTCGTCGGTACGCCCCCGCAGGACGACCCGGTCGCCCATGGCAGCGATGCGCTCGGTCACGGACCTCGCGTACTCGCGCGCAGGCGGTGGTACCTGCTCGGGGAAGGGGTCACCGATCAGCACCAGCCTGAACCCCGACAGCCGCTCCAGGAGGTCGAGGGCCCAGCCGGGGTCCTTGACCATGCGGCCCCACCCCACCATGCCCAGGGTCCGCCGGGCATCAGACCGCTTCTCCTTGGTCATCCCCTGCAAGGGGTCCAGCACCGGCAGGGTGTGCACCACCACGTCGCCCGCACCGAGGCCCGCCAGGAGGTCCTCGACCAGAGATCGCAGCGCTGCGCTGACCACGACCTCGGTCACCCGGTCCCACCTGACCAGGTGCAGCCACGGGTCGAGCACGTCCAGACCGTGCAGTCGCAGGACGACCCGCACCCGTGGAGGACACGCGTGGGTGACCCAGACCGCGGAACGATCGGCCCAGTCGCAGAAGACGACGTCGTGGGCGCCCACGGCGTCACGCACGGCTCGGTAGGTCACCTGCTCCGGCTCGGGTCCCCGGTAGTCCCAGGTGCTGCGCCGTCCGAGCATGTCGGCGCCCTCCTGGGCGGCCGTCATCGTCGCCAGCGACGGGAGCACCTCCGGGTCGAGGAGCCGGTCCTTCAGGAGCGGGTGGGAGCGCCCCAGGTCCGCGACGGTCACCGGGGCCATCTGCTCCAGCGCCGCGACCACAGGTCCGTGGAACGTGCCGTAGGCGCCGGGGACCACCAGCACCCTCGGGGCGGCGCCAGGGGGGCGACGTGCGGCGAACCGGGCACGCTCCTGCGGCGTCGCCCGCCGCCCGTTCCGCGTGACCAGACGACGGAAGGTCGTACTGGCCCAGAGCGCCTCCAGGAACGAGTGCGGCTCGTCGACGAGGGGTGAGGAGCCCACCTCGGCGTGCAGAGCCCGGTTGAAGAGCAGGGCCATGGCGTCGCCGAGCAGGTCGAGGGCCTGGCTCTGGTCACCGTCCTCCAGCCTCCTGTCCGCCTCACGCAGTGTGGCCTCGGCGACCTGCCCGACGTCGACGAGAGCGGAACCGGACACGTGACGGTCCGCCCGGCTGAGGTCCGCGCTCAACCGGCGAGCGGCGAGCCCCGACCGGCGCCGGTCGTCCTGCGAGACGCGGGCCTGATCCAGCACCTGGGTCAGTCGCTCGGCCGCCAGGAACCCCTGGTGAGTGCGGATCGTGCGAGTCGCCCTCGCCACCGCGCCGGCCAGCCTCAGCTCCGGCGGCACGGCGCTCGCGACGGCAGCGGCCCGCAGCACCTCGCCGTAGAGCTGCGCCAGGTGCTCCACCTCCACGACGGCGCGACGGCCGGCCGGCTGCTCCTGGCGGGTGGCGTGCTGCAGGACCGATCCCAGGACGCCCATCGCGGTATCGAAGGTCGTCCACGCGTCGGAGGACATCGTCGCCACGTCGTGCAGGGACCTCGCACGGGCGGCGAGGACCGCGTCACCGGTGTCGTCGAGGCTGCACACCAGGTCCGCACGGCGCAGCAGGTCCTGGAGCTGCACGTCATGCCGCACCCGTCGGTGCATCCTGCGCGCGGCGGGCACCTCGTGCACGGGGTAGTCGACGTCTCCCGGAGGCGACCCTTCCTTCACGACCCCGTGGACCCGCACGTGGGTGGGTGACGACCAACGGACCGGTGGCAGGTGCGTCCCACCGAGGGCGAGCAGGACCAGCAGGGGGCGACAGGGCTCGACCGCGGATGGACTGGTCGGCGCCATGAGGACAGTGTGGCAGGGGCCGCCGGGTCAGCGTCCGACCGACCCGGTCGCGCGATCGGGACGCCGGCTCACAATGGTTCCGTCGCGGCGCAGGCGCACCTCGTCGACCCCGACCGGGGCGGCGGCCAGCAGCGGCCCGAGGTCCCAGGTGGGCCCCACGGGGTCGGGGACGTGAGCAGCGAGCCACCTGCGGAGCACGGCAGGCTGCACGTTGCGGTGGATCACCCAGAGCTCGTCTGCCCGCTCGCCGTCGGCGGCACCGCGCAGCGGCAGCCGCTCGGCCACCGGCCCGTCCGCCTCGTCCACCGGGTCCTCGTGCTGCGCCGCGTCGGCGCCGGCCCAGCACGGCAGCAGAGGACGCAGTCGCTCGACGAAGCTGTCGTGTCCGAAGCGCTCTCGCACGAGAGAGATCGTCCTCTCCACCCTCGTGCGGTATGCCTCGGGATCGTCCACGTAGCGCTGGACCAGAGCCTGCGCCTCCCCGGGGCCGGCATAGTCCAGGACCTCGCCGAAGGTGTCGCGATGCTTGGGGTGGGCGATGGTGAGCACTCCGCTGGCGGCTGCCTCGAGCAGCGTCCGCCCGAAGGCTCATGGGCATCAGGGTTGTCCAGATAGAGGTAGAAGTCGAGCTCGTGCAGGAAGGGGCGCACGTCACCCTCGGTGGTCGGCAGCACCGCCCAGTCCGCCGGCACCTCGGCGTGACCACCCTCTGCTGCGAGTCTGGCCACCGTCTCCTGACCTCCGAGCATCCGGACCTGGTACCCCCCCGGGAAGAGGTAGCCCTCGCGCAGCTCCGCGAACGTCGGAGGGAACTTGATCCGGTCATCCCTGGAGTGCCTGCCGACCACCACCGGCCGCCCCCGTCCGGGCGGCCCCGACGGACGTATGGTCCAGTGGTCCACATCGATGCGACCCGGGTTGTCCCAGCTCGTCAGCGGCACCGTCGGGTCCTGCTCGATAAGCAGCCTGCGGATCGTGGGGCTCTGGGGCACCCAGGTGACCGGCGCCCCGAAGAGGGCACGGGTCCGCTCCGTGACGTCCCGGACGACGTAGCGCTGGTCCGAGCCGTCCGGTTCCGAAGGTCCCTGGTTGGCCATCACCAGCACATGCCTGGCCTGCACGGCGCGGGCCAGCCGGGGCGGGTACTGGAGGATGGGCGGGTAGCGCACCATGAGGACGTCGATGTCCATCTCGTCGTCCGGCTGGACCCAGACGACCTCCCCCGACCTGACCAGCTCGGTGACCTGGTCCGATACCGGCACGTCACGCGTGCTCATGAAGCGCAGCGCCTCCAGGTGCATCACCCCCACCCGGAGACCAGCGCTGCGCGCGGCCCGGATCTCCTCGACCATCGATGCCTGAGGGCCACCGTGCCGACGCCAGTCGCCCGCCAGCACCAGGTCCAGGTGCCGTTCGGGCTCCAGCAGAGGGTGGCTGGCCCGAGCCCAGCGCAACGGCTCGGGAAATCGTCGTGGCTCCTCCGGGTCCAGAAAGGGCCCGCCGGTGCCCTCCCGGATCTCTGCGTGCCACCGCGTGTAGAGCGACTTGTACTGGTGCCTCGCCGGGTGCCGGTAGCCGTTCGCGAACTCCTCCGAGGACAAGGACACCTGTCCCCCGCGCAGCAGGGTGGTGGTCTCCGGGATGTCGTGCACGGCCTGGCCGAAGGCGGCCTCCAGCCGTCTGGTGAACTCGGTGTCGGCTCCTTGCGGGTGGGGTCGAAGAAGCCGATCCGGTTCAGCACCGGACGCAACCGGAAGAGGACGGTGGCCGCCGAGGGGAAGCGCGGCTGGTACCCCGGTCGCGTGAGCACCAGGTCCGGGGTCACCCGAACCCCCTCGGCACGGGTCGCCAGCAGCCCGGGCTGGGACAGCAGGGGGGCGAGGCAGGTCTCCAGCGTCTGCGGGTGCCACCAGTCGTCGGAGTCGACGACGATCCCGAAGTCGCCGCTGGCCAGCCGGAGGGCGGTGTTCCGGGCGCGGTAGGTGCCGCCGTTGACGGCCTTGCGCACGACCCTGACCCGGGGGTCCGCCGCGGCGACCTGGTCCAGCAGCGCCTCGCGCTCACCGTCGTCCGGGCCGGAGGCGTCGTCGACGACGAAGAGCTCGAGATCCTGCCAGGTCTGCGACAGCACGGAACGCACGGCTGTAAGCAGCTCGACACCGGGACGGAAGCAGCTCATCAGGACCGTCACCCGGCCACGTCCCGCCGCCCGCACGGGGCTCTGCGGGTCCTGGACCCGCAGGTGGTCCAGGTCCGGGAGATGGCCGGGCTGGGGTGCCGCGACGGGGGCGAGCCTCCCGCTGCCCAACGCGGCGGAGAAGGCCGCGGCCCACGCGTGGGGGTCTGACCCGGGGACCAGGTGGGGGTTCGCCGCGTCGGCCCGGACCGAGGCCGCGACCCCGGGCCGGACGTCGCCCCCGTCGACGAGGCGCAGCGCTCCCTCGGCGTCACCACCCAGGACTCGCAGCTGGGCGAGCATCTCCCGGTGTCCCCCCTGCAGCTCCGACCGGTGCGCTGACCGAGCCAGCTGCTCGAGCAGGTTCCTGGCCACGTCGACGTCGCTCGTGTCGCCCGGCGTCGGTCCGAGCTGGACGGCCAGGACCCTGGCATGGTCCGCGACGCCGCGCGGATCGGCCCCCGGCGGCAGACCTGCCTCGGGCCCGAGCCCGGCCCAGCCCGCGAGGTCCGCCGGCGTGTGCCCCGGCCACGCCACCTCAGCGAGCACCTCCCGGGCGTGCACCGACCTGGTGCGAAGCACCGTGGCGGCCAGGGCCCCGGGTCGCCGCGCCGCGATCCGGGCATGGTCGGCGGCCACCTGCGCCGTGGTCACGGCCCTGACGATGTCCGTCCCCCGTCGTCGGACCGACCGGGAGCGGACCGTGGGAGAGCGTCCTCCAGCATGCGCTGCATCCGGTCCAGCCTGCCCGTGTACTGCGCCTGCATGACCTGCACCGCCCCCACGACGTCCTCGTGCCGCACCGCTGGACGCGCCGGCCCCGGGTCACCCGCGAACCCATGACCGACGGCCCGCCGGATCTCGTCACGGAGCATGGTGCGCTGAGTCCTGATGCGTCGCCAGGTGTCCACCTGGACGGTGAGGATCGCAGCACCGAGCAGTCCGGCTGCGGCCGCCGTGAGCGACGGGCTGTCGAGCGCCACGCCCAGGACCACCAGCAGCGCGAGGAGGAGCCCGACGCCGGCTGCGACCAAGGGTGCGAGTCGGGTGGACACTCGGCGAAACCTCCTGCGACAGTCTCGGGGGACGATGTTCCAGCGCGCGCACGACCGATGTACTGTACCCCACGGCCCCGTGTCGGCAGGATGGGCTGTACCCGCCTAGAGGCCAGGGAGGAACGATGTCCAGCGCCTCGACCACGACGGACCGCTGGCTCAGCTGGCAGCTGCGGCACTCGGGAGGAGCACCCGTACCCCTGTTCCACCAGGCACTGCGCACGCGGTCCGAGGCTGCCCTGGACGCGCTGGTCACCATGGCCACCGACGGCGTCCACTCCAGCGACACCCTGCTGGCCAGGGTGGTGGACGGGGACGGCGTCCCCGGGTTGTCGGCCCCGGACCTGGCCCGGCAGCAGGCCCTGGCGGGGGTTGCGTTCACCTGGGCGGGTCGGCAGCGTGACCCCAGGGAGATCGTGGGCGCGGCCGCCATCTTCGCCAACCTCTGGGGCACCGGGGCGATGGCGACCTACGGGCACCAGCTGAAGCTGACCAGCCTGCAGACGCTCTTCCTCGCCGGAAGGTACCAGGAGCTGACGAGGCTGCTCCCCCACGCGGACGGCCTGCACCCGGACGCCGAGCACTACCTGCGCACGGACCTGGCGCACCCTCGTGTGTGCCCGGACGGGGACGAGGACACCTGGTCCACCCTGCTCAGCGCCCGGTTCGTCGAGTCGTCCCTCGCGCCGGTGGAGCTGCTGGACGTCGGCCGAGGCCCCGGACAGGCTCCCTTCGACCGGTTGGCCGCCCCGTCGGCCGCCCCCGGGTCAGCCGGCGGGAAGGGCCTGGTGACGGTGGTCATGCCGTGCTGGCGGCCGGACGAGGGCCTGATCACCTCCGTGCGCTCGATCAGCAACCAGACCTATCCCGACCTGGAGATCATCCTGGTCGACGACTGCTCGGGGCCGGACCATGCCCACCTCTTCGCCGAGGCAGCGGCGTACGACTCCCGGGTACGGGTCCTGACGATGCCCCGCAACGGGGGGTCGTACCTGTGCCGGTCCGCCGCGATCGCGGCCTCCACCGGCACCTACATCACCTTCCAGGACGCGGACGACTGGTCGCACCCGAGCAGGATCGAGCTGCAGGTGGCAGCGCTCGAGGCGGCTCCGGAGGCTCCCATGAGCCGGAGCCGGGCGGTGCGCGCCAAGGACGACCTCACCCACCAGTGGCTGGGCTACCGGGCGATCAGGGACAACGCCTCCTCGCTGCTGATCAGGCGCGAGGTGCTCGGACGGACCGGCGGCTTCCTCCCGGTGCGCAAGGGGGCCGACTCCGAGTTCGCCGAACGGGTCGCTCTTCTCGAGGGTGCCGTGGCGGACGTGCCGGCCCCGCTGGCGATCACGAGGTTGCGCTCCGGGTCGCTGTCCCGAAGTGACTTCACGTTCTCCTGGATGGCACCCGACCGCTACCGGTTCCGGGCCGCGTTCACCGCCTGGCACCGCAGACTCCGGCAGGAGGCGCAGGAGGGGCGGACGGTTCGCGTCAGCGACGAGGAGCTCGCCACACCTCCCTTCCCGGTCCCCCCGTCATGGGTCCGTGACCTGGACGCGGCTGCGCGAACACCCACGAGCTTCGCGACGGCATACCTGGGCGCCTTCTCGCACCAACTGCCGACGCCGGGCAGCCGCTGGCTGCTGGACCGGCTGACATCAGCCCCCCAGGACGAGCCGGTCGGCCTGTGGCACCAGGAGGCACGGGTCACGAGCAGCGCGATCCGCCCCCATCTGGCGCACGACTGGGACGACCTCCTCCTCGACGGGGTCGTGCACCCGATCTCGCGCCTGGACCCGTCCACGGTGCACCGGCTCGTCGTCCTCGACCCGGCGGTGGTCACCCTGCACCGTGATCAGCCGGTGCTGGTGGAGGTCGAGCACGTCGACGTCTGGCTCACCCCTGAGCTCGTGGAACCGGGCCGGTGCGCCCTTCCCGAAGACCTCCTGGAGATCTCGGACGCGATCCACCAGCACTGGGGGTCCCGCCCCCGCTGGCTCCTCGCCCCCTGGCTCACCCCGCTGGAGTGCGCCCACGTCCGGGACGCCCTGCCCGGACTGCCGGTGGGTGAGGCTCGCCCGTGACGAGGACCGTCACGGGCGGTGCCCCCCGACGCGCCGCCTCCGGCCGGCGCCGCCGCGCGGCCACCCGTCGGCCCGGGTCATCGGGCGTGGCCCGCGAGGCGGGCCAGCTCGGCGACGAAGGCCGGCGCGTGCTGTGTCCAGTCCAGCTCCAGCAGGGCGAGCTCGTGCCCGCGGCGCCCCAGGGCCGCTGCGGCGGCGGGGTCGTCCGCCCAGGCGAGAAGGCGCTCGACGGTGAGGTCGACGTCGTGGAACGGGACGACGACCCCTGCCCCGCTGCGCTCCACGAGGTCGACGGCGCGCGGGAGCGGGGTCGTGATCACCGGCACCGCGTGGGCGAGGTACTCCACCACCTTCGTCGGCATGCTGGGCTGGAAGTTGGCCACGTCGTGAAGCAGAGAGAGCCCGGCCAGCGCGCCGTCCAGCCTGGCCAGCGCCTCGCCGGCCGGCAGGAACCCGGTCCAGGTCAGCTGTCCCGCGTCATGGGCCTTCGCCAGCGCCTCACCCGCCGTGCCGTGCCCGGGTCCGATGACCTCCAGGAACACCCGGCCCCCGGTTCGCCGACGTAGCTGTTCGCCTACGGCGACCAGCTCGGCGACGCCGCGCTCCCGGGCCAGGCTCCCGAGGTAGACCGCACGCAGCCGTCCCTGGTCGTCAGGGGTCCCTGCGGGAGGCGGGTCCTTCGGTACCGGGGTGGTGTTGGGGACGACCAGGTGCTCCCGCGCGAAGCGGTGGGCGTAGTCCTCGTCGGCCAGGATGAGGACCATCCGCCGCTCGGCGCTGCGCTCGAGGGCGGAGGCGGCGGCGGCCAGCGGACGACGCAGCCGGTCCGGCACCCAGGAGCGCAGCGCGACGACGGCCATCGTGTCCTCGTGCACGTCCCACACCGTCACCGGGAGCGAGAGGCCGAGGGTCACCGGGACCAGCTCGGGGTCGTGCAGCAGCACCACGTCGTGGCGTGGCCCCAGCTCGCGGAGCACCCGGCGGGCGTCCCGCTGGGCGGCCATCCGGCGGCGGCCGGCAGCCCGGGTGACGTCGACCGTCGTCAGACCGGGAACGTCCGTCGGCCGCTGCACCCCGTGCCCGGTGAACGGCGCGGCGAAGGTCACCTCCCACCCGGCCGCCAGCAGGCTGCTCACCTGACGGTGCCGGATACGCGCGTCGTCCGGGTGGTGGACGACCGTCACGACGAGGATCCGGTACGGGCTCACCAGTTGCCTTCCGGTTCCCACTTGCGCAGCAGCTCACGGGCCGCCTCGGGACCCTGCTCGGTCATGACCCGCTCGATCTGCTCGTAGCGCTCTTTCCACGCCTGGCGGTGTCGTCCGTACTTGCGGTTGTAGAGGCCGTTGACCACCGAGGGCCGCCCGTCCCCGAGCAACCGGCCGTCGTCCATCCAGATCACCCGCGTGCACATCTGGTTGATGCGCTTGCGGCTGTGCGCCACGAGGAAGACGGTCCCCGCCTGCTCGCGGATCTCCTCGATCCGTTCGGTGGCCCGCGCCCGGAAGTGCTCGTCACCCGTGGCCAGCGCCTCGTCGACGATGAGGATGTCCGGGACCACGGCGGTCGAGATCGCGAACCGCAGCCGTGCTGCCATACCGCTCGAGTAGCTGCTCATCGGCAGGTCGATGAAGTCGCCGATGTCGGCGAACTCGATGATGTCGTCCATCCGCCGACGGACCTGTGCCGGGGTGAGCCCGAGCGCCTGCGCCCCGATCCAGATGTTGTCGCGGCCGCTCAGCTTCTTCTGCAGCACCGCGTTGACGCCCAGCAGGGCGGCGCGGCCCCCGAGCCAGATGGTGCCGTTGCTCGGTGGCACCAGGCCGGCGACCGAGCGCAGCAGCGTCGACTTGCCGGAGCCGTTGCGGCCGATGATGCCGATCGACTCCCCGCGGTAGGCCACGAAGGACACGTCCTTGACGGCGTGCACCTCCTGCACCCCCAGGCCCGCCTGGGAGCCGCGGCTGAGCAGGCGACGCACGGCCCCCTCCTCCTCGGTCTCCTCGGGTCGCTTGGGGCTGCCGTAGATGCGGTAGCGGATGTCGACGTGGGACACGATGACCGAGGGGATCCGCTCGCCCTCCGTGACCGGTGCCGCGCCACCGGTCGCCTCAGGCACGGCCATACGTCCCCTCCCCGCGCCAGAAGACGACGAAGCCGGCGACGAAGAGGACGACCGCCCAGCCGGCCGCCGCCGCCCACGTCTGCCAGCGCAGCTCGAAGCCCTGCAGCAGGGTCTCCCGGACCAGGGTGAGGCTCACCGCGACGGTTGGTACTCCAGGACCAGGCCCACCCACCCCGGCGCCCGCTCGAGGCTCTCGAAGCGCACCGAGATGGAGAAGAACACCCCGGAGACGTAGCGCAGCAGCCGGGTGATGAGCGGCACGATGTTGGCGAGGTCGCGGACGTCGTGCACGGCGCGGGAGATGAGCATGGCGATGCCCAGACCCATGACGACCACGATGAGCAGCGCCACCGGGAAGAGCAGCCACTCCCACGTGACCGGCTCCTCGGTGATGAGGGCGATGACCACGAGGACGAGGAAGGCCGGGATGTTGTTGACGAACTCGGAGATGACCTTGACGACGGGCAGCAGCACCCGGGGGAAGGCGAGCGAGCGCATCATCCCGACATTGCCCAGCAGCGAGCGCGCCCCGGAGGTGAGCGTCGCCGAGATGAAGGAGAAGGTGAACAGGCCGACGGTGAGGAAGGCGACGAAGTTGTCGACATCCCGGCTCAGGCCGAGAAGCTGGCCGAAGATGAGGTAGTAGGCCACCCCGAGCAGGATCGGGTTGATGACCGACCACAGGATGCCGAGGTAGTTGTCGCGGTGCTGGCTGACGACTTCGCCCTTGGCGAGCGACCACATGAGGTGGCGGTAGCGCCAGATGTCCTTGATGTAGCTGCCCAGGGAGGGCCGCACCGCCACCTGCGTCATCCCGTGGCGGCGTGCCAGCTCCTCGGCCTCGGCGTAGGGCAGGACCGGGGGCTGGTGGTGCGGCTCGGGCCCGAGGTCGGATCTCACAGCCGGACGACCTTCTCCCCTCCGGTCGCGGCCCCACGCGTGTCGAAGAACGCCCGGGAGGCGTCGGCCAGGCCGTCCACGTCGTAGCCCCGGTGGTTCTGCACGAGGATCGTCAGGTCGGCCTGCCCGGCCGCCTCACCCGCGTCCTCGACCCGCTGCGCCTCCGGCACCGCCTGCCAGTCCTGCACGTGCGGGTCGTGGAACAGCACCCGCGCCCCCTTGGCCGCCAGCAGCCGCGCCAGAGGCACCGCCGGGCTCTCCCGCTGGTCGGCGATGTTCGGCTTGTACGTAACCCCCAGCAGCAGGACCGTAGAGCCGTTCAGCGCCTTGCCCTGCGTGTTCAGCACGTCCTGGGCGCGGGACACGACGTAGGCCGGCATACCGGCGTTGATCTCCTGCGCCAGCTCCACGAACCGGAACGGGTAGCCCAACCGGGCCCGCACGTTGTGCGACAGGTAGTTCGGGTCGATCGGGATGCAGTGCCCACCCACCCCCGGGCCCGGGTAGAACGCCTGGAACCCGAACGGCTTGGAGCTCGCGGCGTCGATCACGTCCCACAGGTCGATCCCCAGCTCGTGGCAGAACCGGGTCATCTCGTTGACCAGTGCGATGTTGATGTGCCGGTAGGTGTTCTCCAGCAGCTTGGCCGTCTCCGCCTCCCGGGTCCCCTTGGTCCGCACCACCGTGTCCACGAACGTGCCGTAGAACCCGGCCGCCGCGTCGCTGCACGCCGTGGTGTGCCCGCCCACGACCTTCGGGGTGTTCTTCGCACCGAACTGCTGGTTGCCCGGGTCGATCCGCTCCGGGCTGAACGCCAGGTGGAAGTCCTGACCCGCGACCAGGCCACCCGCCTCCAGCGCCGGCCGCACCACCTCGTCCGTCGTGCCCGGGTAGGTCGTCGACTCCAGGATCACCAGCATCCCGGGCCGCAGGTTGCGCGCCACCGCCGCGACCGCGGACTCCACCGCACGCAGGTCCGGCCCGCCGTCCGCCGACAACGGCGTCGGCACGCAGATCACCGCCACCCGGGCCTCGGCGATCCGCGACTCCTCCGTCGTCGCCTCGAAGCCACCCTCACGCATCTGCGCGATGTCCTCGTCGCCCAGGTCGTCCACGTGCGACCGACCCTCGTTCAGCGCACCCACCACCCCCTCGTTGAGGTCGAAGCCCAGGACCCGCATACCCGCCCGGGTCGCCTCCTGCGCCAGGGGAAGGCCCACGTACCCCAGGCCGATGATGACAACGTCGACAGCCACGGTGGCCAGTCTCCTTCGCGACGATGAACGTGTTCGGGGCGCCCCTGAGGCGCGTCCCGAGCATAACGCCCCCTACCGCGACCACCGGCCCTCGGTGCTCCTGGCGTCCAGGTCCCGCCTGGGTGGCCGGCCGAGGCACCTGGTCGCCCCCCGCGACGGACACCTAGGACTCCCCCGGCACGCCGTGCTGCCGTCCTAGGTGTCCGTGCCGACCTCAGTCGTCGAAGAGGCTGAGGAGATAGTCACCGTAGCCGGATTTGCGCAGCGATCGCGCGGTGGCCGAGAACTGGTCGTCGCTGAGGAACCCCATCCGCCAGGCGACCTCCTCAGGTGCACCGATCTTGTAGCCCTGGCGGGCCTCGAGGGTGCGGACGAAGTTCGACGCGTCGTTGAGGGAGTCGAAGGTGCCGGTGTCGAGCCAGGCCGTGCCGCGGGGCAGGACCTCGACCTGCAGCGCTCCCTCGTCGAGGTAGCGGCGGTTCAGGTCCGTGATCTCGAGCTCGCCCCGTGCGGAGGGCCGCAGGTCGCGGGCGTAGTCCACGACCCGGTCGTCGTAGAAGTACAGGCCGGGAACGGCGTAGGAGCTCTTGGGGTGCGTGGGCTTCTCCTCCAGCGACACCGCCCGCCCGTTCTCGTCGAACTCCACGACGCCGTAGGCAGTGGGGTCGGCCACCCGGTAGCCGAACACGGCGGCACCGGCGAGGTCCTCGAAGCGGCGCAGCTGGGCCCCCATGCCGGGGCCGTAGAAGATGTTGTCACCCAGCACCAAGGCGGTCCGGTCCCCGGCGATGTGGTCGGCGCCCAGCAGGAACGCCTGGGCCAGCCCGTCCGGGGAGGGCTGGGTGGTGTAGCTGATCTCGATGCCGAACTGCGACCCGTCGCCCAGCAGCCGGGTGAACTGACCAGCCTCGTGCGGAGTGGTGATGACCAGCACCTCCCGGACCCCGGCAAGCATGAGCGTGCACAGCGGGTAGTAGATCATCGGCTTGTCGTAGACCGGTAGCAGCTGCTTGCTCACCCCGAGGGTGATCGGGTGCAGCCGCGAGCCGGTACCTCCGGCCAGGATGATGCCCTTCATGCCCCTGTCCCCTCCTCCGGCCCGCGGCGTGCGTCGAGGTACGCCCTCAGGCCCTGGTCGCGGCCCGCCGGGACGAACCCGGCGGCGGTGATCTTGTCCATGGACAGCACCGAGCGGGCCGGGCGGGGCGCGACCGGCCCGGACACCCCTGCGGTGTAGTCCTCGGTGGTGGTGTCGGTGACCGAGGTCGTGTCCGCCCCGCAGGCGGCGTAGACGGCCCTGGCCACGTCGGCCCAGCTGTCCGGCTCACCCCCGCCGGTGACGTTGTAGGTCCCGAACGGCGCGCCGGTCGACAGCAGGTGCGCGGTCGCGCCCGCCAGGTCGGTGGTGAAGGTCAGCCGCCCGACCTGGTCGGCGACCACGTTCGGGGCCACGCCACGGGCGGCCAGGCCGGCCATGGTGGCGACGAAGTTCTTGCCCTCGCCCACGACCCAGGAGGTGCGCAACAGGTAGTGCCGCGGCACGACCGAGACCGCAAGGTCGCCGGCGGCCTTGGACTGGCCGTAGACGCCCAGCGGCGCCAGCAGGTCCTCTTCGGTGTACTCCTGCTCGGTGCCGTCGAAGACGTAGTCGCTGGAGTAGTGCACCAGCGTGAAGCCGTGCGCCACCGCGGCCCGCGCCAGCGCCGCGACCCCCGTCGCGTTGGTCGCCCACGCCGCCCTGCGCCCATCCGGGGTCTCGGCGGCGTCCACGGCGGTGTACGCCGCGGCGTTGACCACCACCCCGACCCCGGAGAAGTCGAACGCCTCCACCGCAGCCGGGTCGGCCAGGTCCAGCTCGGCGCGGGTCAACCCCCGCGCTCCGGGCAGCACCGCCACCAGTTCCTGCCCGAGCTGGCCCCCGGCACCCAGGACCAGCGTGGCCCGTGACGGCACCGGGGTCACCTGCCGCAGCGCGGGGTGGCGACGGTCCTTCTCGGACACCACCGCCTCCTCCAGGGGGATGGGCCAGTCGATGTCGACGTCCCGGTCGGCAAGGTCGAGCATCGTGTAGGAAGCCAGCGGTGACCAGTGGTCGTTGACGAGGTAGGAGTAGACCACGTCCTCGGTGAGTGTCTGGTAGGAGTTGCCGACCCCGCGCGGGACGAACACCGCCGTGCCCTCGTCCAGCACCTCGGTGTGCACCGCCCCGAACGTGGGCCCCTCGCGGAGGTCCACCCACGCCCCGAAGACCCGCCCGTGCGCCACCGAGACCAGCTTGTCCCACGGCTCGGCGTGGATCCCCCGCGTCACCCCGACCGGGCCGTTGTAGGCCACCGAGTGCTGCACCGGCCCGAAGTCCGGCAGCCCAGCCGCGACCATCTTGGTCCGTTGCCAGTTCTCCTTGAACCACCCCCTGGAGTCACCGTGCACCGGCAGCGACACCACCAGCAACCCCGGGACGGGGGTGGACCTCACCTCCAGCTCGGCCGCCATGCCTCGTCACTGTCCTTTCGCTGCGTACGCGGCCTCGATCGCAGCCTTCTTCGGCCGCCACCAGTCCGCGTGCGCCGCATACCACTCGACCGTGCGCGCCAGCCCCTCCTCGAATGAGGTGAAGCGGGGCACCCATCCCAGCTCGGTGCGCGACCTGGTCGAGTCGATCGCGTAACGCAGGTCGTGCCCAGCCCGGTCGGCCACGTGGTCGAAGTCGTCGGGATCGCGCCCCATCAGCCGGAGGATCGCTCGGACCACCTCCAGGTTGCTCCTCTCCCCGTCAGCCCCGACCAGGTAGGTCTCCCCAGCCGCTCCCCGGTCGAGGATCCTCAGCACCGCGCTGGAGTGATCGTCGACATGGATCCAGTCACGCACGTTGTTCCCCGACCCGTACAGCTTCACCCGGCCTCCGTCCAGCAGGTTCGTGATCTGGCGCGGGATGAACTTCTCCACGTGCTGCCAGGGGCCGTAGTTGTTCGAGCAGTTGCTCAACGTCGCCTCGACCCCGAACGAGCGCACCCACGCCCGCACCAGGTGGTCCGCCCCTGCCTTGGAGGCCGAGTAGGGGCTCGACGGCCGGTATGCAGTGTCCTCGGTGAACCGGCCCGGGTCCTCCAGCTCCAGGTCGCCGTAGACCTCGTCGGTCGAGATGTGGTGCAGCCGCACCCCGTGGCGGCGTACCGCCTCCAGCACCGTGAACGTCCCCATGATGTTGGTCGTCACGAACGGGGAGGGGTCGCGCAGGCTGTTGTCGTTGTGCGACTCCGCCGCGAAGTGCACGACCGCGCCCGGCTCGTCCCCGCCGGCCAGCTCGCCGACCAGTCCGTCCACGAGCCCCTCGTCGCGGACATCACCCTCCTCCACCCGGACCCGTCCCGCCGGAAGCCCTTCTAGGGCCCGCCGTGACGCGGCATAGGTGAACGAGTCCAGCACCACCACCTCGTCCTCGGTGTGCTCGAGCACGTGATGGACGAAGTTCGCACCGATGAAGCCGGCACCACCGGTCACGAGAAGACGACGCATGACCGAACCCTACCCAGTGCGCCGGCCGGTCAGCCCGGAGACCATGCCTCGCGGGTGACCGCGCACCGGCGCGGTCAGGGCCCTGAGATCGCGATCCCGAGCCGGTCGAGCTCACGCAGGTACGCGACGTATTCCTCCTGGACCTTCTGCACCGTCTGCGGGTCCAGCCCGTGGCGCCACCGCCCCTCGTGCATGTCCTCGGCGCGCAACGCCGAGTCGAAGAACTGCCTCATCGACTCGTCGTCGTCCAAGCCGGTGAAGGTCAGGAGGGAGGCATACTCCTCGTCTCGTCGACCGACGACCAGCTCCTCCAGTCGGATGGTGCGAACTCGATCTGGGTCGGCCCGCTCCAGTGCCCGGTGGATGGTGACGACCCCCTTCTTCCACCACGCGAGCGCGGAGGAGATGTCGTTCGGTCCCCACGTGCGCCGGGCCACGGATGCGGCCACGTCTCGTCCGTCCCGCACCATGTGCACGAGGCGGGCCTGCGGGAACATGCGACACAGCGCGTCGGCCTGCCGAGCATTGGGGGGAGTCATCTCCACCCACGTCCGGGCGCCGGCCCGTTCGCAGGCGGGTCGCAGCAGCCTGTCCATGAAGGTGCCGCAGGCGTGCCAACGGTCTTCACCCTCGCCCAGGGCATCGCGGAGCGACCTCAGCTCCGCCACGGCGTGAGCCTCCTCTGCCACGACGTGGACGCCACGCGGTCCGCTCCGGTTGGGCGGCCGGTGGAACCAGGTGGACCACAGCTTCTGCTCAAACCCGTCGAGGTCGATGCGACCTGCTGCCAGATCTGTCAGCCCGCCCCCGTCGACGTGGAAGCGCAACTCCACCGGGATGAGCATGACCTGAGGGTGCGCACCGAGCAGCTGGGCCGCGATGGTGGTTCCGCTGCGGCCCGTGCCACCCACGAAGTACGGGGCTGTGTCGGGGTTGGGTGCTGTGTCTGGGTGGGAATGCGAAGACATGACAGAGTGCAGCGGCTCCTCACCGGATCTCGACCTGTGGCGCACCAGGTTAGCGCGCCGCGGGCCGTCACGGGCCCGTCCCGGCGGGACGCCCTGTGTCATGATCGCCGGTATGTCCTCGGTGCTCCTGCTGTCCAGCAACGGAGCGGGGATGGGGCACCTGACCCGCCTGCTCGCCTACGCGCGGCGGATGCCGCCGCAGGTCCGGCGGCACGTGGTGTCGCTGTCGCAGGCGGTGCCCGTGGTCGAGGCCGAGGGGCTGCCCTGGGAGTACCTCGCGTCGCAGGGCGCCTCCGGGTTGCGGCCCGCGGCGTGGCGGCGGCTGTTCGCCGAGCAGGTCGCCGAGATCCTCCACCGCGTCGACCCGGACGTGCTCGTCTTCGACGGGACCCACCCCTACTCCGGGCTCGACGAGGCCCTCGCCAGCCACCCCCGCACGCGGGCCGTCTGGTCCCGGCGGGGCATGTGGCGGGCGGGCCGCAACGCCGACCAGCTGGCCAAGGCGGCGTGGTTCGACGCGGTGGTGGAGCCGGGCGACCTGTCGGCTGCGGCCGACCGCGGCGCCACCGCGACGGTGCCGGAGGACGCCGTCCTGCGGGTGCCGCCGGTGACCCTGCTGGACCCCGGGCAGGCGCACGACCGGGCCCAGGCCCGCGCGGCCCTCGGGCTGCCCGCCGACGGTCCCCTCGCCCTCGTCTCGCTGGGGGCCGGCAACATCAACGACACCGACGACGAGGTGGGGGCGGCCGCCGCCGCCCTGACCGAGCGGGGCATCGGGGTGTGCGTGACCGCCCCGGCGATCGCCGAGCGGGCGTATGCCGGTGACGTGCACCTCGTGCGCCACTTCCCGCTGTCCGAGCACTACCGGGCCTTCGACCTGGTCGTGGCCGCGGCCGGCTACAACTCCTTCCACGAGTCGCTGCGCCTGGGCGTGCCGACCCTGCTCGTCCCCAACCGGCACACCTCGCTGGACGACCAGGAGGCGCGGGCCGGCGAGGCCGCCCGGCGGGGCTGGGCGCTCAGCGCCCCCACGCTCACGGCGGGGGCGGCCGGGCCCCTGGTCGACGAGCTGCTGGCGCGGGGCGGGCAGCTCGCCGCGGCGGCCACGGGTGCCGACCCCGGCAACGGGTCGCAGGCCGCCGCGGACCACATCCTCGCCGTGGCGGGCGCGGCGTGACCCCTACCCCGGCGCAGCGGCGCCGCCAGCAGACCGTGGCCCGGTGGACCCGGCGGCTGCCGGGCTACCGGCTCGCCCTGGAGGAGGTCCTGCCCCGGGTGCGGCGCAGCGCGACCCTGTCGGACCTGGCGTGGCGCGTCTTCGCCCCTCGTCACGGGGCGGGTCACGTCGACGTGCCGATGCGGGCCGGGCGGGGTGTCACCGGGGCCGACGTCGCGCGGCTGCCCGTGGTCGGGGTCGTCGCCACCGGGCTGGAGGAGGCGGCTGCGGAGCGGCTCGTCGACCAGGTGTGCGCGCTGCAGCGCGAGCTGGGCTCCTTCCGCCCGCTCTTCGTCCTCGACGTCCCGCTCTTCGCGACCGCCCGGCGCCACGACGTCGTGCTGGAGCTGGTCGTGCCGCAGGCGACCTTCGCCCGAGGCGGCCACGGGGACCCGGACGGGTGGGCGGACCACGTGGCCCGCCGGCTGGCCGGCATCGTCGACCACTACCAGCTCTGGCACCTCGCCCGGGCCGACGCCGACGGGCTGGACCCCGCGGACGTGCGGCTGCTGCGCGTGCTCGGCGAGCGGCTCCCGGCCGACCTGGAGGTGCGCGTCACGGGCGAGGGGCAGGAGCACGGATGACGCACCGCCCGCTGGTCCTGCACGTCACCGGCGCCCGACCCAACTTCCCCAAGGCCGCGCCCGTCATCGAGGCCCTGGGCGCGCACGAGGTCGACCAGCTGCTCGTGCACACCGGCCAGCACTACGACGACCGCATGAGCCAGGTCTTCTTCAGCGAGCTCGGGCTGCCCCGCCCGGACGTGGACCTGGGCATCGGGTCGGGGACCCACGCCGGGCAGACCGCGGCGGCCATGGTGGGGCTCGAGGAGGTCATGCTCGAGCGGCGCCCCGCGCTGGTGGTGGTCTACGGGGACGTGAACTCCACGGTCGCCGCGGCCCTCGTCGCGGCGAAGCTGCACATCCCGGTCGCCCACGTCGAGGCCGGGCTGCGGTCCTTCGACCGCACGATGCCGGAGGAGGTCAACCGGGTGGTCACCGACCGCATCAGCGACCTGCTGCTGGTGACCTGCGCCGACGCGGCGGACCACCTGCGCGCCGAGGGGGCCGACCCGGCGACCGTCCACCTGGTGGGCAACCCCATGATCGACACGCTCCTGCGGCACCGCGGGCGCCTGGACGAGGGGCGGGCCAGGAGCGAGGTCGGGCTGCCCGGCGACGGGGACTACGTCCTGGCCACCCTGCACCGGCCGGGGAACGTCGACGACCGCGAGCACGCGCGCCGGGCGGTGGCGACCCTGCACCAGGTGGCCGACCACTGCCCGGTGGTCCTCCCCATGCATCCGCGCAGCCGGCCGCGGCTGCTCGACGTCGGGCTCCTCGACCACCCGGGGATCAGGCCGTCCGACCCGCTCGGCTACCTCGGTTTCCTCTCGTTGGTGCAGGGCGCCTCCGTCGTGGTCACCGACTCCGGCGGCGTCCAGGAGGAGACCACCGTCCTCGGGGTGCCCTGCCTCACCCTGCGGCCCAGCACCGAGCGTCCGGTGACCATCACGCACGGCACGAACGCGCTCACCACCCACGCCGAGCTGCCGGGAGCCGTGGCGAGCCGGCTGGCGGCCGGGAGGCCGGCGCCGGGGAGCACCCCGGTGCCGCCGCTGTGGGACGGGCACGCCGGCCCGCGCATCGCGACGGTGCTGGCGGGTTCCCTGCGGGCGGCCTGAGTGGAGGCCGACAACGCGGCCGTGCTGCTCGGGGCGCACCCGCACGGCTACCTCGTGCTCGTCGGCGACGCGCAGCGGGACGTGCCCGGTGTCTGCCGGGGGTGGCGGGTGCTGCCCGACCTGCTGCCTGCGAGCACCCTGCTGCTGCAGCCGCGGACCGTCGTGGCTCACGCCCGGGGGCCGGCGGCGGACCGCGTCGTGGTGCTGCTCGGACACCCGGTGGACGTCGCCGCCGGCCTGACCGACCCCACCGTCATCGCCACCCGACTCGGGGTGACCTGGGCGCGGGCCGGGGCGGACGCCATGGTCCGGGAGGCCGCCGACCTGGGCGGTCGATGGACGCTCCTGGCGGGCGTCGGTGCGTTGCGGACCGTTGGCGCGCAGGGGGATGTCGGGGACCGCCGGTCCCTCGAGCCGCGGGCGACGGAGCTGCTGGTCGTCCCCGACACCCACGCGAGCCAGCCCGTCCACGTGGCGTCCACCGCACGGAGCACCGCCATCGCCAGCGCGCCCTCCCTGGTGGCCGACGCCCTCGGCCTGGGGGTCGACGAGCGCGCGCTTGAGCTGCTGGTGACGCTCCGACATCGCATGGCCGGCCGGGTCACCTACCTGCCCGGGCTGCGCACGGCATACCTCGGTGTGGAGGCGCTGGTCCCCAACTCGCTGGTGCGGCTGACCGTCGGCCCGGGCGGCACCCAGCTCGAGCGACGGCGCTTCTGGCCGTTCCGTCCGCGGGTGGCCCGCACCGACGTGGACGAGGTGTATGCCGCCTTCCGCGAGCGATTCGTCGCGCACACGACGCTGCTGGCGGGGCTCGGACGGCCGGTGGTCAGCCTCACCGGCGGCCTGGACAGCCGGGTCACCGCCGCGGCCGCGGCGCCCGTGCTGCGCGCCGCTGACGGGTTCGCCTTCACCTACCTCAACCCCCGGGACGCGGCCCGCGGCGAGGCCGCCGTGCAGGATGTCGTGGGGGCACGCGACATCGCCCGTCAGCTGGGAGTGCCACACCGGGTGCTCCAGTGGCGACAGCCACCGGGCGGGAGCACCTTCGACGTCCTGCACCGGCGGACCTACGCGCCCCTGCTGCCCTCACGCGGGGCTGCTCTCGCCATGTGGGCGGACCTGCCCGCCGACATCGTGCAGCTGCAGAGCAACGGCGGAGAGACCGGGACGACCTTCACCCGGCACCGCCCGGAGCACGTCCTCGACCCTCGACGGCTCACCCAGCTCCTCAGCGGAGGAGCACCGGGCCTGGACGACGACCTGGCGCAGGAACTCTACGGCGACTACCTCGACCGGGTGCCCATGGACCGTCCGACGCTCATGGGCTTCGACGACTACGACGTCCTCTACTGGGAGCAGCGGATGGGGCGGTGGGGGTGGCAGAAGTTCGTCGACGGGGACTTCGGTCACCGGGTCCTGCTGCCGTTCAACGACCGGGTCCTACTGGAGACCATGCTGTCCCTCCCGTACCCGCTGCGCCGGGATCGCGTCCTGTTCGACCGGCTCCTCTCCGAGACGGGGATCAGGTCCCCCACGGCCCAGGCCCGGGAAGGGGTCGTCCCGGACCGGCCACGACCCGAGCCGGCGGCCGTCGGCCACGGGACGGCCCAGCCAGGGTCGCGGCTGGCGCGCGTGCGACGCGCGGTCCGGCGTCGGGTGGGTGATCTGCGGGGCGGGGACGTTGCCGCCCCCGGGTCAGACACCAGGCGGACGAGCGCCACCGACCACCCCGCGGTCTGCGAGGCCGAGGGGAGCGCCCGGACGTTCGTCGTCCTGCCGCGCCGTGCGGCCGGCCGTCTCCCCGGGATGCTGGCTCGCCGGCGGCTCCCGGCCGAGGGGCTCATCCTGGCCCTCCACCCGGACCTGCCGCACGCGGTCGTCGGTGACGCCGGTGCGTGGGTCCTCGTGCTGGGCGAGCCCCTCGACGTCCCGGACGGGCTGGACGGGGCGCCCGCCGTGGCCCGGCTGCTGCACCGGCTGCTCGCCGACGGGCCGGGTCTGGCCGCCGCCACCGCCCGCGCTGCCGGGCTGTGCGGGTCGTGGGTGGTGGTGCTGACCGGCCCCGAGGGTGCTCGGGTGCTCACCGACCCGCTGCCCAGCTGGCACCTGCGGCTCGGCTCCGACGGGGAGACGCTCGTGGGTGACCCCGCCCTGGCTGCGGCCCTGGGGGTCGGGGAGGGCTGCCGGGGCGGTGGTGACCACCTGCTGCGCGCCGACGTGCCCGGCCCCGTCCTGCGGTGGCACGCCGACGAGCTGCCCGATCTCGTCGGCGCCGTCGCGCCGGGCACCGACGCCAGGCGGCGGCTCGCCGCGCACGCCCGGCTGCTGGCCGGCCGGGGGCGGCCCGTCCTCGGCCTGGGGGCCGGCGGGAGCCTGCTCGAGCTGGTGCCCCTGCTCACCGGTCCTGCTGCCGGGCCCGGGGCGGGGGTGGACCGGGTCGACGCGGTGACGTGGTGGGACCCCTCCACCACCGACAGCACCCGGGCCATGATCCGGGCTGGCCAGCGGGCCTTCGACGCGGGGGTCGACCAGCGCCTCGTCCTACCTGGTCGCGGTGGTCCTGTCGACCCGGGCACGGCGTTGGACGCCGCGCTGACTGCCGACTCCGTCGTCTGGCTGGGCCTCAGGCCGGGCCGCGGGGAGTCGGCCCGGTCCGTACTCGGGGCGGTCCGTCCCGTGCGCCCGGTGGCCCTGCCGTGGAGCGACCGCGTCCTGGCCCTGCTGCGGGAGGGGGGCGGGCAGGGAGACCGTCGCCGGCGGCATACCCCGTGAGGACGCATGCGGTGCGCAGGGGCCGCACTGGGGTGGGCGCCGATGGCTCACACGACCGCGGTGCCCGGTGCCGGCGACGACCAGGGCAGGGCGCGGGCGTGCGACCTCTTCATCTCTCTTGCCTCCCTCGTTCGTCGACACCTCGGCCATCGTCGCCGCCCAGCGGGTGCGCCAGCCAGGTCGTCCCCGTCGGAGTGGGACCGCCAGGGCGAGGGCTGCCTGCGGACGTGCAGGCGCGCCCCGGTCGGCGGCGCGACTCCCGCGCCATCAGCCCCGGATGAAGGCCTCGACCTCGGCCCGGCCCTGGTCGTCGGGCAGCTGCACCGGCGGGCTCTTCATGAGGTAGGCGGAGGCGCCGACGACCGGGCCCCCCTCCCCCCGGTCCAGGGCGATCTTGGCCGCCCGAATCGCGTCGATGATGATGCCTGCCGAGTTCGGGCTGTCCCAGACCTCGAGCTTGTACTCCAGGTTGAGGGGGACGTCACCGAAGGCACGGCCCTCGAGCCGCACGTAGGCCCACTTGCGGTCGTCCAGCCACTGGACGTAGTCGGACGGGCCGATGTGCACGTCCCGGTCCGCGAGCGCGGTGGAGATGTTGGAGGTCACCGCCTGGGTCTTGGAGACCTTCTTGCTCTCCAGCCGCTCCCGCTCCAGCATGTTCTTGAAGTCCATGTTGCCGCCGACGTTGAGCTGGTAGGTCCGGTCCAGCGCCACCCCGCGCTCCTCGAACAGCCGGGCGAGGACCCGGTGCGTGATCGTGGCCCCCACCTGGCTCTTGATGTCGTCCCCCACGATGGGACCCCCGCCTCGCTGAACTTCGCCGCCCACTCCGGGTCGCTCGCGATGAAGACGGGCAGCGCGTTGACGAAGGCCACCCCGGCGTCGAGGGCGCACTGGGCGTAGAACTTGTCCGCCTCCTCACTGCCGACCGGGAGGTAGGACACGAGCACGTCGGCCCGTGCGTCGCGCAGCGCCTGCACGACGTCCACCGGCTCCTCCAGCGACTCCTCGACCGTGAGCGCGTAGTACTTGCCCAGGCCGTCCAGCGTCGGACCCCGCTGCACCATGACCCCGGTGTCCGGGACCTGCGCGAAGGTGACCGTGTTGTTCTGCCCGGCCTGGATCGCCTTGGACAGGTCCTGACCCACCTTGGCGGCGTCGACGTCGAAGGCGGCGACGAACTCCAGGTCACCGACGTGGTAGTCGCCGAAGCGCACGTGCATCAGGCCGGGCACGGAGGCGTCCGGGTCGGCGTCCCGGTAGTACTCCACTCCTTGCACGAGCGAGCTGGCGCAGTTGCCCACGCCCACGACCGCCACTCTCACCGACGACATGAGGACTCCTTGCTGACACGGCGCGGGCGGCCCACCTGGGCCGCCCCTTCTCGTGACCTACCAACGCCGCCGACCGCACGGGCATTCCGGGGCGGCCGCAGGCATCGGGGCACAATGGGGGCGTGAGCAACTCCAGCACCACACCCCGTTCCCGCCGCGCGTCCGGCACCCGGAAGCGCCGCGCGGGTCGCCGTGGCGTGCTCCGCCGCGTCCTACTGTGGATCACCGGCCTGGGGCTGCTGGCGATCCTGCTGGCGGTGGGGGTCTTCGCGTGGGCGTATGCCCGGACCGACGTCCCCGAGCCCAACGACTTCGCCGAGGCGCAGAGCTCGATCCTCTACTACGCGGACGGCGAGACCGAGCTGGCGCGGTTCACCGGGGGTTACGACCGCGAGTCGGTCCCGCTGTCCGAGGTGCCCGAGCACGTGCGCTACGCCATGCTGTCGGCCGAGGACCGCTCCTTCTACGAGAACGAGGGGGTCTCGGTCACCGGTACCGCGCGGGGGGCCTGGCGCACGCTGACCGGCGACGGCCTGCAGGGCGGCTCGACGATCACCCAGCAGTACGTCAAGAACTACTACCTCACCGCGGACCAGACGCTGCAGCGCAAGTTCACCGAGATCATCATCGCGATCAAGATCGACAACGAGCTGGCCAAGGACGAGGTCCTGGAGAACTACCTCAACACGATCTACTTCGGGCGGGGCGCCTACGGCATCCAGACCGCGAGCCGCGCCTACTTCGACAAGGACGTGTCCGAGCTCGACGTGGAGGAGGGTGCCTTCCTCACCGGGGTCACCAACGCGCCGTCGCTGTTCGACCCGGACTACGCCGAGGGCAACGACGAGCGCGCGCAGGAGCGGGTGGCCTACATCCTGGACGGCATGGTCGAGGAGGGTTGGCTGGAGGCCTCGGAGCGCGACGGGCTGGGCCTGCCCGAGATCCAGGAGCCACAGCCCTCGACCGCGGCCCAGGGCGTCGAGGGTTACATCGCCCAGGAGGCGCGTGACGAGCTCAAGGAGGTGCTGGGCGTCGACGACGCCGAGATCGACGGGGGCGGGCTCCGGGTGACGACCACCATCGAGCAGGACCACCAGGAGGCTGCCGCGGAGGCGGTGGAGCTCTACCGCCCCACCGGTGAGGGCACCGACGACATCACCGTCGCGCTGACGTCGGTCCGCCCCGGGGACGGTGCCGTCACCGCGATGTACGGCGGCGAGGACTACCAGGAGACGCAGCTCAACGCCGCGACCGACGCCCAGGTCCAGGCCGGCTCGCTGTTCAAGCCAGTCACGCTGCTGGCCGCCGTGCAGGAGGGGGTGGACACGCTCCAGACCTTCGAGGGGCCGACGCCGATGTCCTTCGGCGACACCGGCGACCTCGAGGTCAACAACTTCCGCGACCTCAGCTTCGGGGTGATCGACCTGCGCATCGCCCTGGCGGAGTCGGTCAACACGATCTACGTGCAGCTCAACGAGCAGATCGGCCCCGAGGCGACCCGGCAGGCGGCGGTCGACCTCGGGCTGCCGGAGGACACCCCGGGGCTGGACACCGACCTGACCAACGTGCTCGGCACGGCCTCGCCGACCCTGCTGCAGATGACAAATGCCTACGCCACCATTGCCGCCGAGGGAGAGCGGGCCACGCCCTACCTCGTCACCCGGGTGGAGACCGTCGCCGGCGACACGACCTACGAGGCCGAGCCGGAGACCACCCAGGCCGTGGACCGTGACGCCGCGGTCGACGTCACCGACGCCATGACCTACGTGGTCGAGCAGGGCTCGGGCATGTCGGCCGGCGAGCTCGGCCGGCCGGCCGCCGGCAAGTCCGGCACCAGCGAGCGCAACGTGTCGGCCTGGTTCGACGGCTTCGTCCCGCAGCTGGCCGCCGGGGTCGTGATGTACAAGGGCGACGGCACGGTGCCGATGCAGGACGTGGCCGGGATCGACCAGATCACCGGTGGCACCTTTCCCGCCCAGGTCTGGGGCGAGTTCATGCGCCAGGCCATGGAGGGCGAGGAGATCCAGGAGTTCTCCCCGCGGGTGGGGACCAGCGGACCGACCGGCACCCCCGCCCCCACCACGCAGGCGCCGGCCCCGGAGCCGACGACCTCCGAGGAGACGACCGAGCCCACCGAAACGACGTCTGAGGAGCCGACCGAGACGACCTCGGAGGAGCCGACCGAGACGACCTCGGAGGAGCCGACGACCACCGAGCCGACCGAGTCGAGCCCGGCGCCGACCACCCCCGCACCCACCAGCCCGGCGCCCACCCCCACGAGCCCCGACCCGACCGAGGGGTCGTCCCCCTCGCCGACCGGGTGAGCGACCGCTCGCCCTTCCCGGACCGCCGCCACGGCGATCCACCCTGGGACGTCCGTCCTGGTCGGACCCGGTGGTCGCGCGGGCCACCGGCGCGCTGGGGGGCCCGCTCGGCCGGTTCGCCGTCGTGGGCGGAGCAGGTCTGGCCGGGGTGGCCGCCGCCCTGGTGGCGCTGGGGACGATCGCGCTGTCGCTCGGCGTGTGGCGATCCGGTCACTGCCTGATGAAGGGCTGGAACACGCCGGACCAGTTCTGGCGCGCCTGCTATTCCGACCTGCCGGTCGTGCACGTCAGCTCCCCGCTCGCCGAGCGCGCCCTGCCCTGGGTCGCGAGGGAGCCGCGACCGGCACCGCCCCGCTCGCCGGAGCCGTCATGTGGCTCCTCGCCCGTGTCTCGCCCGTCGCCGGCGAGGGCGTCGCCGCGCAGCAGTGGATCTTCACCCTCTGGGCACTCGTCTGCGTGCCGCTGGTGGCCGCGGCCGTCCTGGCCCTGGTGAGCCTGTCCCCCGGAGCGCCGTGGCGGGCGGCGCACCTGGCGGCGAGCCCGGTGCTGGTGCTCCTGGCGCACGTGTCGACGGACCTGCTCGGGGTCACCCTCATGGTCCTCGGGCTGTGGGCCTGGCGACGGGACCGCCCCTGGGTCTGCGGCCTGCTGCTGGGGGCGGCGCTGCTCGTCCGTCCCTTCCCGCTGCTGCTGCTGGCGGCCATCCTGCTGGTCGGGGTGCGCCGCCGGCAGACCCTGCCCGCCCTCCAGGCACTCGTCGGGACGGTGCTGGGGGCGTTGGTCGTGCTGCTCCCCCTCGTCACCCTGCAGCCCGAGTCGCTCTCCGCCGCCCAGCTGTGGTGGGGCCAGCCCGCCGGGTACGGCGCGCTGCAGATGATCCCCCGGCTGCTCGGGTCCACCGTCCCCACCTGGGTGACGACAGCCGTGGCGGTGACGGGGTGGGTGGTCGCCCTGATCGTAGGCTTCCGTGCGTCCCGGCGGCCCGAGCTCGACGTCGAGCAGGTCACCGCCCTGATGCTCCTCGTGGTGGCCCTGACCGCGGCCTCGGTGTCGGTCCAGAGCGGGCTGTGGGTGCTGCCCTTCCTCGCGACGGCCGCGATCCGGTGGGCCGAGCACCTCCTCTGGGCGCTCGCGGAGGGCCTGGTCTTCCTCACCACCTGGCTGCACATCGCCTTCGCGAGCGACCCCGGACGTGGCCTCCCGGGGGACGCCTACGCCCTGACCGTCGTGCTGCGCGCGGCGGCCTGGGCCTGGATCCTGTGGCGGGTAGGCACGCGTCCGGCGCCGCAGGTCGCGGCTCAGCGCCCGGTGCCGACCTCGACGCCGGCGCGGACCGTCTCCCCGAGCTGATCGGTGCGCACGACCGGCACCACCTGCTCCTCTACGACGTCGCGAAGCGAGCGGACGTAGGTGGCCGAGAGGTGGTTGCTGTCGCGCCAGACCACGACCTCCCCCACGATCGGGCTGCAGGTGCGGCCCGGGCACACGGCAGCGGTGAGGTCCAGGACCGGTAGCCCGGGACGCTGCTCGGCGAGCAGCTCGTGCCCGGTGCCGGAGGCGTCCAGACCGTCCTGCCGGTCGAAGGAGCACTGCGGCACGTCCTCCTGGTTCTCCAGCAGGCAGGCCGGCACGTCGAAGGGCGCGCGGGGGACGTCCCGGATGAGCGCCGCGCGCATCCCGGCCTCGTCCAGCATGTCGATCCGCCGACCCAGACCGGCAGCCACCTTCTCCGCCCCGGTGGTGCCGTAGGACGCGCTGGAGAGCAGCACGACGTCCGGTGACTGCTCCAGGAGCACCTCGTCGAGGTTGTCCTGCCACGTGCTGCACTGCCGGTAGTCCCCGGCCTGCCCGGTGCGCTCGATGGTCAGCCCGCGCGCCGGGGGGCAGGACGACTTGGTCATGGCGATGACTCGCCAGCCGCGGTCGCGCCCGATCTGGTCCAGCGCCGTCATCCACATGCTCGCGTGGCTGTCACCGATGAGGGCCACGGTGCGTGTCCCGTCCGGGTCCCCGGCCTCGCACACCCCGACGCGGGTCCCGCTCAGCCCCACGAAGCAGTCCTCCGGCTTCAGCGCCGGGACGTCGTCGGGCACCTGCTCCAGCGGCACCGCAGGCTCACCCACCTCCTGGGGCACCTCGACCACGGCAGGTGGCTCGCCGAGCGCGCCCGACACCCCGCTGCCGGCCGCCGCGGCCTCGACCGGGGCATCTGCCGGCGTCGTCGGCGCCGGCGTCGTCGCCGCCGGGTCGTCGACCCCCACCGCGAGGGTGTCGGCCCCGACCGGGGACCGCATCTCGTCGACCACGGCCGGGGTCCGCCACCGGGCGGCGCTCTCCGTCGGCGAGGGCGGCGCCACGGCGATCACGGCCACGCCCAGCGCGGCCCCCGCCAGGGTGCAGTTCAGCCCGAGGCGCAGGGTTCGCCACGTCGCCTGCCCGGGCGTGAGGCGGGCCGCGAGCACCCGACCGTGCCGTCGCACCGGGTCCTCCACCAGCACGAAGGACAACCAGGCCGGCACCACGGCGAGCGCGAGCGCCAGCAGGCCCCAGCCCACCGGCAGCGTGTCCGGACCGCCCCGACCGACGTGGACGAGCTCGGCGGCCACCGCGATGAAGGGCCAGTGCCACAGGTAGAGGCTGTAGGACAGCCGACCCAGCCACTGCAGTGGCGACCAGCGCAGCAGCAGGACCGGCCCCACGCGCCCGGCTGCGGGTCCGGCGATCAGGACCAGCGCGGTGCCACCCGTCGGCAGCAGCGCCCAGAGGCCGGGGAAGAGCGTCTCCCGGGTGATGACGACGAGCGAGAGGACGATGAGCGACAGCCCGGTCCAGCCGACCACCGCCGCCACCCACCGCGGCAGCCGTGGCCAGGCACGGGCCCCGAGCGCGACGATCGCGCCCAGCATCAGCTCGTGCACCCTCGTCGGGGTGACGAAGTAGGCGGCCGGCTCCTCGAGCGTCCACCACCAGGACAGCGCGAGCGAGGCGCCGAACAGTGCCAGGGTGACGACCCAGGAGGCGGCGCGGAAGACGCGGGCCCGGCCCGCGGCATACACGAGCAGGCCGAGCAGGATCACCGGCCACAGGAGGTAGAACTGCTCCTCGACGGACAACGACCAGTAGTGCTGCAACGGGCTGGGGGCGCGCTCCAGGTCGAGGTAGTCCACCGAGCGCCACGCCATGCGCCAGTTGACGACGTAGGTCGCGGAGGCGACGAGGTCACCACCCACCTCAGCCCACCGGCCACGCGGCAGGAAGACCACCGTGAGCAGCGCCGTCCCGGCGAGCGCGGCGAGAGCGGCCGGCAGCAGTCGGCGGGCGCGGCGCGCGTAGAACCTGGCGAGGTCGATCCGCCCGCGGGCCCGCCCCTCCTCCAGCAGGAGGGAGGTCATGAGGAAACCGCTGACGACGAAGAAGACGTCCACCCCGGCGAAACCACCGGGCAGCAGTGTCACCCCGGCATGCCAGAGCATGACCCCGAGCACCGCGAGCGCACGCATGCCCTCGATGTCGGCGCGGAAGCCGCGAGGGACGGGTGGCACCCGCAGCGCGTGCCGCGCGGCGTGCAGCGCCCTGGCACGGGTCCGGGTGAGCGGTGCCTGGTCGGAGGTCACGGGGCACCCACCGGTCGCTCGGCACCTGCTCCGGCCACCGGATGACGCCGCCACGTCCGGTGGGTCCCCTCGGCCCACGCCGCCGCCAGCAGACCCAGCCCGGCCAGCACCAGCCAGCCCGCCCCCCCGGGGTCGACCGGTCCGTGGGCACCTCGGCGGGCGCGACCAGCTCCAGCTCGTCCGGTCGCCCCTGCACGGTCAGCGCGGCCGCGGTGTCCGCCGCCACGGCCGCCAGCCGCGGGTCGGGCGCCTCCGCGCGGACGTGGACGCGCAGGTCGCCCTGCTCGTGCCGGACCGTGAGCTGCACGCTCCCCCGCAGGTCGGGGCCCAGCTCGACGGCCCGCTCGACGTCCCGCTCCAGGTCGGGGTCGGTCATGCCGACGGCGACCTCGTCGGCGACCCGCTCCTGGCCCGCGGCGACGGTGGCCTCCGCGGCATACGTCAGGGGACGCAGCAGGTCCCATCCCCCGACCAGGAGGGTGAGCAGCAGCACCGCGCTGATCCAGGGGATGCCGGACAGCCGCTGGGTCCACCGTGTCGGTGCGTCCTGGCCGTGCCGGGTGCGGCTGTGCCTACCCACTGCTGCGCTCCTGCTCCGCCCACCACCTCAGCAGCTCGGCGCGCGCGCGTCCTCACCCAGCAGACCCTGGTCGAGCCGCACCGACAGCAGATGCTGGTAGGCGCGGCCCAGCTCCGGGCCCGGCGAGATCCCGAGGACCTCCCCGATCTGGTGACCGTCCAGCTCGGGTCGCACGGCGGCCAGCTCCTCCTCCTCGCGCAACCGGGAGATCCGCTGCTCCAGGTGGTCGTAACTGGCGGCCAGCCGAGCCGCCTTGCGGCGGTTGCGGGTGGTGCAGTCCGAGCGCGTGAGCTTGTGCAGGCGACCGAGCAACGGGCCGGCGTCGGTGACGTAGCGGCGCACGGCGGAGTCGCTCCACTCGCCCGTGCCGTAGCCGTGGAACCGCAGGTGCAGCTCGACCAGGCGAGTGACCGCCTTCACCGTCTCCTTGTCGAAGCGCAGCGCCCGGAGCCGGGCCCGGGTCATCTTGGCCCCGACGACCTCGTGGTGGTGGAAGCTGACGCCTCCGCCCGGCTCGAACCGCCGGGTCGCCGGCTTGCCGATGTCGTGCAGCAGCGCGGCCAGGCGCAGCACCAGATCCGGACCGGGGACCGCGTCCTCGTCCTCCGCTCCCGGCGCGTCCTCGAGGTCGATGGCCTGCTGCAGGACCGTGAGGCTGTGCTCGTAGACGTCCTTGTGCCGGTGGTGCTCGTCGACCTCCAGCTGCAACGCCGGGAGCTCGGGGAGCACCTCGTCGGCCAGGCCGGTGGAGACCATGACCTCGAGCCCGGCACGCGGGTCCGCACTCAGCATGAGCTTGACCAGCTCGTCACGCACCCGCTCGGCCGACACGATCCGCAGGCGCTGCGCCATGTCGGTCATCGCCTCCCGGACCTCGTCGTCGAGGACGAACCCGAGCTGCGCCGTGAAACGGGCGGCGCGCATCATCCGCAGCGGGTCGTCGCTGAAGGAGAGCTCGGGACGGTGCGGGGTGCGCAGCCGGCGGTGCGCCAGGTCCGCCAGCCCACCGTGCGGATCGACGAAGGTGAGGTCGGGGAGCCGCAGCGCCATCGCGTTGACCCGGAAGTCCCGACGGACGAGGTCCTCCTCCAGCGACTCCCCGAACGCGACGACCGGCTTGCGCGTCTGCCCGTCGTAGGCGTCGGCACGGTAGGTGGTGAACTCCAGGGTCGCCCCGGCCCGACGGGCCCCGATGGTCCCGAAGGCGCGCCCGACGTCCCAGGTCGTGTCGGCCCAGCCACCGAGCGTCCGCTCGATCTGGTCCGGGGTGGCGGACGTGGTGAAGTCGAGATCTGTCGAGGACCGCCCGAGGAAGGCGTCCCGCACCGGGCCGCCGACCAGGGCGACGTCGTGGCCGGCGTCCGCGAAGAGCCCGCCGACCTCGGTGAGCAGCTCCCTGGCCGGGGTCAGCTCACGCAGGGCGCGCAGGAGCAGCGCGCCGTCGCTCGTGATCTGGGTGGCGGACATCGGATCCAGGGTAGTCGGCCGGTCGGTGCGCGGGTGCCGTCGCTCCCGTTCCGTGCCCTGCCCACTCGTTACAGTGGGTGGATGACCACCACGCCGCCGCGCCAGCACCTGGGCGCGAGACGGTTGCCGTCGGTCAACGAGACATCCGCAGGGGGCGTGGTCATCGATGTCGTGGACGGGCAGGCCCGTATCGCCATCATCGCGCGTCGCAACCGTTCGGGACGGGTGGAGTGGTGCCTGCCCAAGGGACACGTGGAGCCCGGCGAGACCCTGGTGCAGACGGCGGAGCGGGAGGTGGCCGAGGAGACCGGGATCGAGGGTCGCGTCCTCGTGACCCTGGGGACGATCGAGTACTGGTTCACCACACCGTCGCACCGCATCCACAAGATGGTGCACCACTATCTCCTGGAGGCGACAGGCGGGCATCTCACCATCGAGAACGACCCGGACCACGAGGCCATCGACGCGGTCTGGGCACCGCTGGACGAGGTGCACCGCACCCTGACCTTCCCCAACGAGCGGCGTATCGCCCGCGAGGCGTGGTCACGCCTCACCCGGAGCGCCTGAGACCTCCGTGACCAGAGTCCCCGCTCGCGCCCCGAGGGCGGTCCCTCCCCGGACCCTGCCCGTGCTCGCCCTGTGCGCCGGGCTGCTCGCGGGCCCGCTGGCCGTCATACCGGCGGCAGCGAGCGGCACGCGGCCCCCGTCCGCACTGCTGCCCGCCGACACCGGGGACGACGTCGCGATCGTGCTCGACGAGATCGACCCGGTGGTGCTGACACCCGGCGAGCCGCTGACGCTCACCGGGCGCTGGTCAACCAGGGTGCCGTCCCGCACCGGGTGACCAGCCTCACCGCCACGGTGTCCGGTACGACGCTGACGTCCCGCAGCGAGGTCGACCGATGGCTCGACGACGAGCTCAATCTCGACCGGACGACGACGCTCGGCGACGACACCGTGGGCCCGGTGGTCGCGGCGGGCGGAGCGGTCCCCTTCTCCGTGACGGTGCCCGCAGCGGTGACGAATGACCTGCCGGAGGGCCCGCAGGTACTGCCGCTGGTCATCAGCGCGGGGGACGAGCGGGAGTCGGGCGGGGCCGCGACCCACCCGGTCCGGCTGCGCAGCACCCTCGTCAGCGCGGGTGGCGAGGAGGTCGAGGAACCTCTCGACACCTCGTGGGTGGTCCCGCTCACCCTCCCCCCGGACCCCGATCTGCTCAGCCCGACCGAGCAGACCCACGCGCAGGCCTGGGTCTCCGCCGTCGGTCCGGACTCGGCGATCAGCGGCTGGGTCACGGACCTGGCGGTTCCTGGCGTCACCTATGTCGTCGACCCGTCGACGCTCGTCGGCGCTCGGCCGGCACCGGCGCTGCGCACGCCACCCGAGCAGGGGACGGATCCCGCCGACACCGGGCCCGACCCGCTCACGGCACCGTCGCCGGACGCGGTCACCTCGACGACGGAGGACCCGGACGGCGGCACCGACGCGGCGTCGGAGACGGTCCCGGCCCCCGTCCCGGACGACCCGGCCACGACGCAGTCCGCCAGTCCCCCTGCCCAGACCGAGGAGGCGGAGGCAGCCCCCGCCACCGCGGCCGAGGTCGACCAGGCGGTGGCGACCTTGCGGACCCAGCTGGCCGGGCTGCCGGACGACCAGGTGTGGTGGCTGCCGAGCGAGGACCCCGACGTCGTCCGGATGGTCGCGGACCGACCGCCCCAGGACCAGCTCGGCAGGCTGCTCTCGACCCAGCCCGCCGGGGCTCAGGACACCCTGGCGCCCCTGCTGAGCACCGGTCGGCACGATGTGGCCTGGCCGGTGGACCCGGCACCGGACGCCGACGCGGTGACCCAGATCTCCGACCTGTTCCGGAGCGCGAGGGAGGAGGACGACACCGCCCCCGGTCTCGGCGTGGTGCTCCTCGCCCGCGAGAGCCTCACGGCGGACAGCGCTGCTGCGCCGCGACGTGGCGCGGTCCCGCTGGAAGAACCCGAGGACGTGGTGGGGCTGGGCGCCGACTCCTGGACCTCGGCGCTCGTCGCCCGGAGCCAGGCCGAGGCCGAGCAGAGCGGATCGGGCGCAGCCGCCCAGCAGGTGCTCGCGCACACCCTCGGCACCTACCTGGAGGACCCGGGTGCCGCTCGCGAGCTGGTCATCGCCCCGCCCCGCCTCACCCCGGCTCCTCCCGAGGTCCTCGCCCAGCTGAGCGAGGGGTGGCGCACCGCGCCCTGGTTGCGCTCGGTCACCGCCCAGGAGCTGGTGCAGCGGGCCGGGACCGGCGACACCGTCCAGCTCACCGGGGAGCGCCCGCAGGAGGCCGTGCTGGGCGACCTCGCCGAGCTGCTCGCGCCCGGCCGCAGCCCGCTGGACCGGGAGCGCACTGCCGCCCTGGCCCGCAACGCCGGCGAGCTGGACGACCTCGAGGAGGTGGTCCGTGACACGACGGCCACGCAGTCGTGGCGCGCCTCGCTCGCCGCGCTGTGGTCGAGCCGGTGGCGTTCGCACGAGGAGGAGTGGAGCACGGCCCGCGCCGTGGTGCGAGAGGACGTGCGCTCGGCGCTGCAGGGTGTCACCGTGACCCCGAGCACGGTCAACTTCCTCACCGACCAGGGCGAGATCAGCGTCACCGTCGTCAACGACCTCGGTGTCGCGCTGGACGATCTCGTGCTCGAGGTGGTGGCCTCCAACGGGCGGCTGCAGGTGATCCGTCAGCCCGACCCGGTCAGCATCGGCGCGGACAGTCGCGCCTCGGTCTCCTTCGAGGCACGGTCGATCACCCGTGGGGAGACGCGGCTCACCGCGACGTTGCGCACCCCGGACGGGACGACCCTGGGGGAGCCCGCGCCGATCGAGGTGCGGGTGCAGCCCACGGGCATCTGGGTCTACTGGGTGCTCGGCGGGCTGGCCGGCGTCGTGCTCGTGCTGGGCCTGGCCCGCGCGGTCCGTCGCGGACCCCGTGCCTCCGGCCGCAGCGACACCCGGCCGGAGGAGGACGATGAGCCAGGACCGAGCCGCAGGGTCCTCCTCCGCCGGGTCGAGCTCGTCGCTGGCCCGCTCCAGCGCGGTCATGGCCGCCGGCACGCTCGCCTCGCGGCTGCTGGGCATGGCCCGGATGGCCCTGCTCGGGATCGCCATCGGTGTGCTCACGCCCGCCGGCAGCGTGTGGGAGACCGCCAACACCATCCCCAACACCATCTACCTGCTCCTCGCCGCAGGAGTCTTCAACGTCCTCCTCCTGCCGCAGCTCACCCGTGCCATGACCCGCGGCCGGGAGGGTCAGGAGTACAGCGACCGGCTCATCACGCTGTCGGTGACGATCCTGGTGCTGGCCACGGTCCTCTTCGTGGCGGCGGCGCCGCTGGTGACCAAGCTCAACGCCCTCTCGTGGGCGTGGGACGACCCCAAGCTCCAGCTCGCGATCCTGTTCGCCTACCTCTGCATCCCGCAGATGCTGTTCTACGGACTGCACACGATCATGGGGCAGGTCCTGGCCGCCCACCACCGCTTCGCCGCCTTCATGTGGAGCCCGGCGATCGCCAACATCATCGCGATCGTGGGCATCGGGGTCTTCATGCGGCGCTACCCGGACGCCGGGGTCATGCCGCTGCAGGAGTGGACCGCCGGCATGATCGGTCTGCTCGCCGGGTCCGCCACGCTCGGCATCGTCGTCCAGGCCCTCGTCCTCATCCCGGCCGTGCGCGCGACCGGGTTCAGCTGGCGGCCCCGGTGGGGCCTGCGCGGCGTGGGGCTCGGGACCGCGGCCGTCATGGCCGGGTGGGCGATCGCCGACATGGCCGTCTCCCAGGGCGGCATGCTCGTCGTCACCAACCTGCTCAGCGACGTCATCGACCGGGTCCCTGACGCGCCGGGCAAGATCACGTATGCCTACGCCTTCTCGGTCTTCGTGCTGCCCCACTCCCTCATCGCGCTGTCGCTCCTGACCGCGATCTACCCCGTCCTGTCCAAGGACGCGGCTGCCGAAGACCTGGAGTCCATGGCCGACCACGCCAGCCGGGGGTTGCGGCTGCTCGGTGCCGCCATGGTGCCGATCGCCCTGGGGATGATGCTGCTGGCCCCGCTCGTCGTCCGAGTCGTCTACTTCGGGAGCACTCCCGCCGAGCACCGCGCCGTGACCCTGATCGTCCTGGCCATGGTCGTCGGCCTCGTCCCCTACGGCGTCTACCTGCTGTGCTCCCGCGTGTTCTACTCCTTCGAGGACGCGCGCACCCCCTTCCTCTTCCAGGTGTCGATCACCTCGGTGCTGCTGGTGGTCTGCCTGCTCGCCACCCTCGCCCCACCGGCCTGGGTCGCCGTCGTGCTGGGCCTCGGTCAGGCCCTGGGCCAGACCACGGCGGCGGTGCTGGGGCTGCGGGCGGCTCGACGTCGGCTCCCGGCACTCGGGCTGCGCAGCACCGGGTCGACCTACCTGCGGGCGGCGGGAGCCTCCGCCCTCGCCTTGGTGCCGGCCTGGATCGTGGTCCGGCTCCTCGACCCGGGGGCCCCGCCGGATCCCACCTCGATGGAGCCCCAGGGCGTCGGCGCCTTCCTCAGCGCAGCGCTCACCCTCGCCGTGGCCGGACTCGTCTTCCTCGCGGCGTATGCCTTGCTGGCCCACCGCTTCGGGGTGCGCGAGGTCGGCGAGGTGGCGGCGCCCGTCCTGCGGCGCCTCCCGGGTCTGCGTCGCTACGCCCCCGCGGCCGGGGCCGGCCTCGTGGACGACGGCCAAGCCGTCCCGGGCGGCGCCGCGGCGGCCGGCCCGGCGGACAGCACACCACCCACCGGCGCGGCGCCGCCGGACCAGGGGGCTGCTGGCGGCACACTAGGGTGGGACCGCGATCGCCCGCGCCCACAACCGCGACCACGGGAGGACAGCAGCATGGATCGGCTCGAGGTCGGCACCCGCCTGGGTGACCGCTACGTCCTCGACGAGCTGCTGGCCGAGCGTGAGGGCGGGGGGTTGGAGTACTGGTCCGCCCGGGACAGCACCCTCGGCCGCCTGGTCGCGGTCACGGTGCTGCCCTCGGAGGGGCCTGCCGCGGACGTCGCGGAGGCGGTGCTCGACGGCGCCCGCCGCGTCGCCTCGGTCGACGACCCCCGGCTGGTCCGCGTCCTCGACGTCGGAGACCAGGACGGGCTGTGCTGGATCGTGGAGGAAGGACTCTCCGAGGCGGAGTCTCTCGCCTCCCTCGTCGAGCAGCACCCGCTCCCGGCCGAGGAGGCCCGACGGATCGTCGGCGAGAGCGCCGCAGCGCTGGAGTCGGCCCGACGCCGAGGGCTGCACCACCTCTACCTCAACCCCCACTCGGTCCTGCGGACGACCGATGGGACGGTCAAGGTGTCGGGCGTCGGGGTCGCCTCGGCGTTAGAGGGCACCGACGACGTCACCGCGGACGAGGCATCCCTCATCGATGCCGCCGACCTCGTCTCGCTCCTCTACACCGCGCTCACCGGCCGGTGGCCGGGCGAGGACCTGGCCGGCGTCCGGCCGGCCCGTCGGCTGGCCGGCGGCACCCTGCCGGCGCCTTCGGAGCTGGTCTCCGGCGTGCCGGGCGACCTGGACGCCCTGTGCCGGTTGGCCCACGGGTCGGAGGCCGACCTGCAGTCCGCGCCGCACACTCCGGGCGAGCTGGTGCGCCAGCTCTCACCATGGGCCTCGGAGATCGTGCGGGCCGCACGCCCGGGCGAGCTGGAGGCTCCCCGGTCGGGGCGGCCGGGTGACCATCGGGCCGAGGACGCCCTCCGTGGTGCGGCCGGGGCCTCCGCGGCCGCGACCGCCGCGCGCCCCAGCCACGCCGACGACGGGCCCTCGACGCCGTCCGGCGAGGCCACCGACGAGGTGCCCCAGCCGTACTACCGCACCGGGGCACGCTCCGCCGACGACTCCGGGTCCGGCGCGGTGGCGGTGCCGGCAGGAGCCCCGACCACCGCCCGTCAGGACGACACGATGGGCGGGCTGCTGCGCGGCGGGGAGGCACGCCAGGCCAGGGCGGACGAGGCGCATGCCGGCCCTGCCACCGCACTCGCGACACGTCGTGACGACGACGGGGGTCTGACCGAGGAGCGCGGCACCGGCGCACAGACGGCGATGGTCACGGTGATCATCGTGGCGTTGCTGGGGATCGCGCTCTTCCTGGGCTGGCTGGCGCTGCGGGGCCTGGGGGGCGGCGAGGACGACCCCGCCGGTGCAGGGCCGACGAGCTCACCGAGCGCGAGCGAGCCCGCACCCGACGAGGACGCCTCGACCGCGAGCGCGGCCGCACCGACCGACGAGGGCAGCACCGAGCCGGCTCCGGAGCCCGCATCCGGGGTCACCGTGGAGGGCATCACGTCCTTCGACCCCGAGGGCGACGGCGACGAGCGCAACGACCTGGCTCCCCTGGCGGTGGACGGGGACGAGGGGACCGAGTGGACGTCGCACACCTACCTCTCCCCAGGATGGGGCTCGCTGAAGAGCGGCACCGGCCTGGTCCTCGACCTGGGGGAGGACGCCACCGTCGGTGAGGTCGAGGTGGTCCTCGGCGAGGGCGACATGGGCGCCACCGTCTATCTCGCCGACGAGCCGTCGCTGGACGGCGCGTCCGAGCTCGGCAGCGACGACGCCGCGGAGGGCACCTGGACCGTGACGCCGGACGAGCCCGCCACCGGGCGCTACCTCATCCTGTGGTTCACCCGGGCCTACACCGCGCCCGAGGGCGAGATCGTGCGGGTGGCCGAGATCACCGTGCGGTGAGCCCGGCGGACATCGTGACGACGGCCGAGCTCGCGGAGCTGGACGACCTGGCCCTGCTGCGGCGGCACCAGGACGGCGACACCGAGGCCTTCGGCGAGATCTTCCGACGGCACCGGGACCGCATGTGGGCCGTGGCGCTGCGGACGTCGCGCGACCCCGAGGTGGCGGCGGACGCCGTGCAGGACGCCTTCCTCAACGCCTTCCGGCGCGCCGGCTCCTTCCGGGGTGACTCCCAGGTCACCACCTGGTTGCACCGCATCACGGTCAACGCCTGCCTGGACCGGCTGCGTCGGCAGCGTCCGACGGCGGACCTCGAGGACCACGAGCCGGTCGAGCCGCGGGACCGGCACCGGTCGGTCGAGGTGCGGTTGGACGTGCGCGACGCCCTGGACCAGCTGCCCGAGGGGCAGCGGCTGGCGCTCGTGCTCGTGGACATGCACGGTCTGAGCGTGGCCGAGGCGGCCCAGGTCCTGGAGGTGGCCGAGGGGACGGTCAAGTCGCGCTGCTCCCGCGGCCGCGAGGCCATGGCCCGGATCCTGGGGCTCGGGGAGGACGCATGACGCCTTCGGCTCACGCCCCCACGAGGGTCGCGCCAGGACGGGGAACCCGTCCGGTGTCCTGCTCGTCGTACTCCCGTGGGCCGTGCCGGGCGCGGCCGGCCCCTTCGGAGACCACCCGGACGACACGACGAAGGAGGACCCGGTATGTCGCCGCACCCGCCACGCCCTGAGCCTGGCGACCCGCAGCACGCGCAGGAGCACGACCCGACCGGTGTCCGGGACCTCCTCGGCGCGCTGCCCGATCCCGGGCCCATGCCCGACCACCTGGTCGAGCGCATCACCGCCCGGCTCGAGGTCGAGCGCGAGCACCGGCAGAGCGCCGGCCCCGGGCATACCCTCACCGCACCCGCCGACCGGGTCGTCGACCTGGCCGAGGAACGCGGTCGGCGGCGTCCCGGCCGGACCCTCGGCATCCTCACGGCTGCTGCTGCGGGCCTGGCCGTCACCACGGTGGCCCTCACCCAGGTGCTCGGGGGCGGGGCCAGCAGCGACAGCGGAGCCGTGGCGCAGTACCCCTCTCGGGCGGAGTCGGGGGCAGGGCAGGACGAGGCTGCCGACGCCGCCGACGAGCAGGAGCAGGGTGCGTCCGGTGGCCTGGCGGAGTCCGGCCGGGAGGGGTCGGACACGGGGGAGGCTGCCGGAGGGGACTCGGACCTCGCAGGCGCCGATGATCTCCTCGTCGAGCCCGTCGTCCCGACGCTGCTCTCCCCGCTGGGCGAGATCCCCGCGACGGACTACGCGCAGGCCGTGCACGGCGCCAGCCAGGGCGCCGAGGCCGCGGGCTCGTCCGGCGCCGCTCCTGGCGCCGCGGGTGGGTTGACCCAGGCGGGAGCCATCCAGTGCTGGGCCACGCTGGACGAGGACGCCCAGCAGTCGTGGGCGGACCGGTTCGCCACGACGGCCACCCTGCTCGGCGAGAGCGGGACCACGCGAGACGTCGTCCTCCTCCTCGGGGTCGACGGCGAGAGCGGTCGGGCCTGGGCCGTCCCGGCCGAGTGCCTGACGACCCCCGACGTGGCTCCGGTGGACAGCTCCGGAGAGCTGGTCGAAGGACCCTGAGACTCGGCGACCCGCGCGTCCGGCCCGGGTCGTGGCGGTCCGTCAGAGGACTGGAACAATGACGGCCTACGATCGGTTGACCCGGTGTCGCCGCAGCGCACCCCCCCACGTCCGTCCAGGAAGGCCCTCATGAGCATCAACCTGATCTCCGGTCTCGGTGATCCCTCACCAGCGGGGGAGGACCGGCCCGCCCTGCGTGAGGTCATCATCGTCGGCTCCGGTCCCGCCGGTTACACGGCTGCGGTCTACGCCGCGCGGGCCAACCTTGCCCCCCTGGTGTTCGAGGGGTCCGTGACCGCAGGTGGAGCACTGATGAACACGACCGAGGTGGAGAACTTCCCCGGGTTCCCCGAGGGCATCCTCGGCCCGCAGCTCATGATGGACATGCGTGAGCAGGCCGAGCGCTTCGGGGCAGAGCTCGTCCGCGACGACGTCGTCGCCGTGGACCTCACCGGTCCGGTGAAGCGTGTCACCGACAGCGACGGCACGGTGCATCAGGCTCGCTCCGTCGTCCTGGCCATGGGGTCGGCCTACCGCGTGCTGGGGCTGCCGCGGGAGCAGGAACTCTCCGGGCACGGCGTGTCATGGTGCGCGACCTGCGACGGTGCCTTCTTCCGCGACCAGGACATCCTCGTCGTGGGTGGCGGTGACTCCGCGATGGAAGAGGCGACCTTCCTGAGTCGGTTCGCCCGCTCGGTCACCGTGGTGCACCGTCGAGGGGAGCTGCGCGCCAGCAGCATCATGGCCGAGCGCGCCGAGGCCGACGACAAGATCAGTTTCGCGTGGAACTCCGCGGTGTCCGCCCTGCACGGTGACGACAAGCTCACCGGTGTGACGCTGAGCGACACCCGCACCGGCCAGACCCGGGACGTCGAGGCGAGCGGCCTGTTCATCGCGATCGGTCACGACCCGCGCAACGAGCTCCTCCAGGGTCAGGTCGACCTCGACGACGAGGGCTACGTCCTCGTCCGGGGCCGGGGCACGGCGACCAACGTCGAGGGCGTCTTCGCCTGCGGTGATCTCGTGGACCACACCTACCGGCAGGCCATCACGGCCGCCGGGACCGGGTGCGCGGCCGCTCTCGACGCCGAGCGCTACCTCGCCGCCCTCGACGACGTGCCCGCAGTACCCGAGCTTGTTTCGACATCTGTTGCGAGAGAAGGAGATTCATGAGCATCACCAACACATCGGACGCGACCTTCACCGAGGACGTGCTGCAGCACGACGGTCCCGTCCTCGTCGATTTCTGGGCCCCCTGGTGCGGCCCCTGCAAGATGATCGCCCCCATCCTCGAGGAGCTCTCCGAGCAGTGGGGCGACAAGCTCAAGGTGGTCAAGCTGAACACCGACGAGAACCCGGAGACCACCGGGAGCTACGGCATCACGGGTATCCCGACGATGCACGTCTACTCGGGCGGCGAGGTCGTCAAGACGATCGTCGGTGCGCTGCCGAAGAAGAAGCTGGCCTCCGAGCTGGAGCCGTACACCACCTGACGCTCGACGACAGCGTCGCAGGTTGTCCACAGCCGTCCACGGGGTTTATCCACAACCCTGTGGACGGCTGTCGTCGTGCGTGGGTCGGCTTGGTGTGCCGCACCTGATCAGCGATGATGGTCTCCTCATGACTGCCGCTGCTCCACGCCTGGGATGGCCGTCCTCGGCTCACGATCGTCCACCCTCGTCTCCGCATCACGTGTGGTCTCCTGTCAGGTGGCCATCGGCTGACGCCAGGGTTTCACGGGAAACACCAGACAGCCCGAGCGCGACCGGGGAGGCGGCAGCGTCTCCCTCGGTTTCACGGGAAACCACCGGCGCGCCCACAGCAGCGATGACCCAGCCACGACCGTGGCAGGGAACGCGCGTCATCACCGTCTCCAACCAGAAGGGCGGAGTCGGCAAGACCACCACCGCCGTCAATCTGGCCGCCGCCATGGCCACCAGTGGCCTGCGCGTTCTCGTCATCGACATGGATCCGCAGGGCAACGCCAGCACGGCCCTGTCCATCCCCCACACCAGCGGCACGTCCGGGATCTACGACGTGCTCATCGACGGCGTCCCCCTGGCCGACGTGGTGCAGGACTGTCCTCAGGTGCCCGGTCTCTCCTGCGCCCCGGCGACCATCGACCTCGCCGGCGCAGAGATCGAGCTGGTTCCCCTCGTGGCGCGGGAGAACCGGCTCCGCCGGGCACTCACGACGTATCTGGAGGATCAGGCGGAGGCGGTGGACCTGGTGGTCATCGACTGTCCACCCAGCCTCGGACTGCTCACCGTCAACGCCTTCGTGGCCGCGCGCGAGCTGCTCATCCCGATCCAGTGCGAGTACTACGCCCTCGAGGGCCTGAGCCAACTGCTGAAGAACGTCGAGCTGATCCAGCAGCACCTCAACAGCGACCTGGAGTCTCCACGATCTTGCTGACGATGTTCGACGGGCGCACGCGCCTGGCGGCCGATGTCGCCGAACAGGTGCGGGAGTACTTCGGGGAACGAGTCCTCCGCACGGCGATCCCGCGGTCGGTGCGCATCAGCGAGGCCCCGAGCCACGGCGAGACCGTGATCACCTATGACCCGACGAGCACCGGTGCCCTGTCCTACGCAGACGCCGCGGCCGAGATGCGCACGATGAAGGAGCCTGCATGAGCGAGCGTCGACGAGGACTGGGTCGGGGCCTGGGAGCCCTGATCCCTGCCGCGACCGAGGGAGAACGCGAGCGGCCGAGGGACGTGTTCTTCCCCCGGGGTGCGGAGGAAGGGTCGGAGCCTACGCACGACGGCGGCACGGACCGCGGTTCCCTCGGCGCGATCGGCTCCTTCGAGGGTTTCACGGGAAACGGTTCCACCGAGAACGGCGACGACACCCGGCCGACCCACCAGCTCGCGCCTGCTCGGACGGCGGAAGACGAGGCCGCGATTGCCCCTGACGACCGCTCCGCCGCCCTGACCCCGGTCCCGGGCGCGGTCTTCGCCGAGATCCCGGTCGAGCAGGTGCGGCCCAACCCGCGCCAGCCCCGGGAGGTCTTCGACGAGGACGAGCTGGCCGAGCTCGTGACCAGCGTCCGGGAGCTCGGCGTCCTCCAGCCGGTCGTCGTACGCCGCACGGAGCCGACGGCCGACGGCGGCGAGCCGGTCTACGAACTGGTGATGGGTGAGCGTCGACTCCGTGCCTCCCAGGCGGCCGGCCAGGACACCATCCCCGCCATCGTGCGTGCGACCGAGGACGAGCACATGCTCCGGGACGCGCTCCTGGAGAATCTGCACCGTGCCCAGCTCAACCCGCTGGAGGAGGCGGCGGCCTACCAGCAGCTGCTCGAGGACTTCGGCTGCACGCACGACGAGCTGGCCAGCCGCATCGGGCGGTCGCGACCGCAGATCAGCAACACCATCCGGTTGCTCAAGCTGCCGCCCATGGTCCAACGTCGCGTCGCCTCCGGCGTGCTCAGCGCCGGTCACGCACGGGCGCTCCTCGCGCTGCCGGACGGAGCGGCCATGGAGCGTCTGGCCCAGCGCATCGTCGCCGAGGGACTCTCGGTCCGCTCGGTCGAGGAGATCATCACGCTCGGCTCGGACGACGCGGCTCCTCGACGCCGGCGCAGCAGCGCCGTCGCGTCCCCCGAGCTCGCGGAGGTGGCCGACACGCTGTCCGGACGGCTGGACACGCGGGTCCAGGTCTCGATGGGACGCCGCAAGGGGAAGATGGTGATCGAGTTCGCGGGCAAGGACGATCTCGACCGTATCCTGCAGCTGCTGGACAGCCGCTCGGGCGAGTGACCTAACGAGTCTGTCGGCGCCGCCCTGAGCGCCGTGCGCCGGAGCGTGGTGCGCCGGAGCGCGACGCCGGAGCATCCGCCGGCCGGACGACCTCCACGACCCGGACCGGCCCGGCGGGGGTGCCCTCGGCCAGCACATGGAGCCGGGACCTGTCGACGCGGCGCCGCCGCAGCATCGGCGCCGCCTCCTCCAGCTCACGCTCCGCCGCCTCGCCCTTGAGGGCCAGCAGCCGCCCGCCCTCCTCGAGCAGCGGCACCGACCATCTCACCAGCTTGTCCAGGGACGCGACCGCCCGGGCGGTCACCACCGGCGACGACAGCACCCCGGCAAGCTCCTCGGCCCGCCCCCGGTGCACGCGCACGTTGGGCAGCCCCAGCTCCGCCGTGGTGCGCTCCAGCCAGGTCGTCCGGCGGAGCAGCGGCTCCACGAGATCCACCCGCAGGTCCGGTCGGGCGATCGCGAGCACGATGCCAGGGAGGCCCGCTCCGGACCCGAGGTCGATGACCGAGGATCCCGGGTCCAGCAGCTCACCGAGCACGGCGCAGTTCACCAGGTGACGTTCCCACAACCGCTCGGCCTCACGGGGGCCGATGAGGCCGTGCTCGATGCCCGTGGTGGCCAGCAGGTCGGCATACTCCGCAGCGAGGGTGAGCCTCGACCCGAAGACCTCCCGCGCTTGTGGAGGAGGCTCGGGTGCATGGCGGGGCGCGCCCATGCAGCGGTCAGTCGGCCGGCAGGACGACGACGTAGCGAGAGGGCTCGGTACCCTCCGACTCCGAGCGCAGACCGGCTGCCAGGACCTCGTCGTGGACGACCTTGCGCTCGAAGGCGGTCATCGGCTCCAGCTCCCGACGCTGACCGGTGTCGCGTACCTGCGCGACCGCCTCCTGCGCCTCGGACACCAGGGCGCTGCGGCGATCGGCGCGGTATCCGGCGACGTCGAGCATGAGCCGGCTGCGCTCCCCCGTGCTGGCCTGGACCGCGAGGCGCGTCAGCTCCTGCAGCGCTTCGAGGACGGACCCGCCCGGGCCCACGAGCCGCCGGGGTGCCGCCCCGTCCTCGGAGTCCACGAGGGCGACCGCGGCCCGGTCCCCGTCGACGTCGACCTCGAGGTCCCCGTCCAGGTCGGCGATGTCCAGGAGGGTCTCCAGGAAGTCCGCCGCCACCTCCCCTTCGCGGACGAGGTCCGCGGAGCGACCCTCCGTCGAGCCGGACTCCTGGTGCTCCTCGGCGGCCCTCTCCACCGGCGCATCAGCTGTGATCTGCGTCACATCTGCGCCCTCGCTGGTCGCCTGGGTCTCGGTGTCGTTCGGCAGGGTCATCAGGGACTCCTCGGTTGGGGGGATGGGAAGTGCGCCAGGGTGAGCGCGCGATCGGTGGCTCAGCGCCTCTTGCTGCGCTTCTTGCTCTTGGGCTGGGTCCGCTGACCCGCCGTCCGGGCCTGCACCTGCGTGCGAGCCGCCTCGCGCTCGGCCATGAAGTTCGGGTTCTTCAGCTGGATCCCGGTGGCCGTCTTGCCCTTGCGGGCCATGCGGGCCTTGTACTTCTCCTCGGCCGGGGTGTTGGGCGCCGGCATGTTGCGGATGATGAAGAACTGCTGGCCCATGGTCCACAGGTTGCTGACCGTCCAGTAGATGAGCAGCGCCACCGGGAAGTTGACGCCCGTCACGGCGAAGACGATGGGCAGCACGTAGATGAAGATCTGCTGCTGCCGGGCCATCGGGCTGTTGAGGGCCTCCGGCGACATGTTCTGGCGCATCAGCTGGTGGCTGGTGATGAACTGCGTCGCCGACATCACGATGATCAGCACGAGCGAGAGAATCTTGGCGGACAGGTCCTGGTCATGCAGGAAGGTGGACGTCAGGCCCGCCCCGAAGATCTCCGAGCCGGCCATCTTGGTGGCCAGCTCCCGGGTGAACAGACCCAACGGCTCGATCTCGCCTCGGCTCACCGTCTGCGCCGTGTTCAGCAGCCGGAAGAGCGCGAAGAAGAACGGCATCTGGATGAGCATTGGCAGGCACGCGCCGAAGGGGTTGCGCCCGCCTCGCGGTACAGCCCGAAGGTCTCCTCCTGGAAGGCCTTCTGGCTCGCCTGGTCCTTCTTGCCCTTGTACTTCGCCTGGATCTTCATCAGCTCGGGCTGCACGATCTGCAACCGGCGCTGGCTCTTGAGCTGGCGCATCATCAGGGGCGTCAGCAGGGCCCGCAGCGTGACCACCAGTCCGACGATGGCGAGGACCCAGGTCCACCCGCTGGTGTCGGGCATACCGAGCTGGGTGAGCAGCCACTCGAAGCCGACGAGGATCGCGGAGTCGAACCAGATGAAGGGGAACAGGATGGTGTCGAAGAATCCCATGGGGTCCTCAGTCTCGGCGGGCGACGGCGGTCTCGTCGCCCGGGGTGGTCGTCGGAGCGTGCTGCTCCACGGTCGGGTCCGTGCGGTCCTCGGCCCCTGAGCCGGGACGGGGCGGCACGTGGTCCACCCCGCCGGCCGCCCACGGGTGGCAGCGCAGGACACGGCGCACCGTCAACCACCCGCCCCGCAGGGGACCGTGGCGCTCCAGCGCGGTGACACCGTAGGCGGAGCAGGACGGGTAGTAACGGCAGACCGGACCCAGCAACGGCGAGATCGTCCACTGGTAGAGCCGGATCATCCAGACCAGAGGACGAGCCAGGACGCTACGAGGTTCCCCCTCGCCCACGCCTCCCCGGTGGACGTCACGGAGCTGGGCCTCACTCATACGAGCCGCGGCAGCGCGCGCGCCAGCCCCTCGTCGAGCGCGGAGCCCAGCTCGGTCGAGGTGGCCGATGCCGCTGGGGGCAGGGCCCGGACGACGAGGTCGGTCCCGCAGGGCATCGTGGCCAGTCGTGCGCCGACCAGCGCCCGCAGGCGCCGGGCGGTGCGGTTGCGGACCACGGCGTTGCCGACGGCCCGCGACACCACGAGGCCGACCCGCGGGCAGCGGGTCGAGCCGTCGTCGGGGGCAGGGCAGGAGGCGTGCACCACCAGCAGCGAGGTACCGGCTCGTCGCCGCCGACGCCCGTCGCCGCGGCCCCTCAGGACAGACCGGAAGTCCTGGCCCGAGGTCAGCCGGTGCCGGCGTGGCAGCATCGCCGTCGGAGGGGAACGCTGCTGCGGACTCAGGCGGACAGGGCGGAACGGCCCTTGCGCCGGCGAGCGGCGAGGATGCTGCGGCCGGCGCGGGTCCGCATCCGCAGACGGAAACCGTGCTTCTTGGCGCGGCGGCGGTTGTTCGGCTGGAAGGTGCGCTTGCTCATCGCTGCTCCGGTGGTGGTGGTGACGTACGGGTCGGTGCGCCGGCTCGGCCGCCAACGGAAGCCCGTCATCTGCCGCGTCGGGACCACGGGGGTCGAGCCTCGGTCGGGTGATGCACGGGCAGGCGAAAGCGGCCGCACGGACTGCTCAACGGTACGGGAGCCGGTCCGTACCGGTCAAACGCGCCGCCGTCCAGCGGCCGAGACACCCGAACCGGGCATCCTCACGCATCCGACCAGCACCTTCGCGCACGACACGCCGAGCGGTGCAGATCCGTCGTCCGCGGGCACTTGCGGGTCGCGGGCCGCGCTTGTTAGCGTCGGCGCTTCCGGCACATGCCCACCCTGTCATCCACATCCTGTGGACAAGTGTGTGGACAACCGTCACCGTCGCTTCCTGACCCGGTCCGAGAGGGGCTGAGCCCGCCCATGTCGCAGCCCGCGCCGACCTCCGAGGACGTGTGGGCCCGGGTGGTGGACGAGCTGGAGACCGGGGGGATCGGTGCTCGGGAACGCGCCTTCCTGCAGCTCACCCAGATGGTCGGCCTGCTGGACACGACGGTGCTGTTGGCGGTGCCGTACCCGCATACCAAGGAGATGCTCGAGACGAGCCTGCGTCGCCCCATCGAGGACGGGCTGTCGCGCGAGCTGAACCGGGAGATCCGGGTCGCGATCACCGTCGACGACGCCCTGCGCCAGCGCGTGGAGGACGAGGCGGACGACTCCGAGGACGACTCCCTGACCCGTGAGTCCCTCACCCGGCCGGCGTCCGGGCCGAGCTCCAGCTCCGCTCCTGATCCTGGCGAGCAGGACATCCCCGCCGTCTCGCGGTCGGCGACCAACGGCATACCGCGACCGGCGACGCCAGCCGGTCCCGCGGTCACGGGTGCGGCCGACGAGGCGCGGCTCAACCCGAAGTACACCTTCGACACCTTCGTCTCCGGCCCCTCCAACCGGTTCGCGCACGCCGCCTCGCTCGCGGTGGCCGAGTCCCCCGCCCGTGCCTACAACCCGCTGTTCATCTACGGCGAGTCCGGGCTGGGCAAGACCCACCTGCTGCACGCGATCGGCCACTACGCCCGCAGGCTCTACCCGGGCGTGCGGGTGCGCTACGTGAACTCCGAGGAGTTCACCAACGACTTCATCAACTCCATCCGCGACGACAAGGCCGGCGCCTTCCAGCGGCGCTACCGCAACGTCGACTTCCTCCTCGTAGACGACATACAGTTCCTGCAGGGCAAGGAGCAGACCGTCGAGGAGTTCTTCCACACCTTCAACACGCTGCACAACAGCGAGAAGCAGGTCGTGATCACCTCGGACCAGCCGCCCAAGCGGCTGTCCGGCTTCGCCGAGCGGATGCGGAGCCGGTTCGAGTGGGGACTGCTCACCGACGTGCAGCCCCCCGACCTGGAGACGCGCATCGCCATCCTGCGCAAGAAGGCGGCGCAGGAGGGGATGCAGCTGCCGGACGAGGTGCTCGAGCACATCGCCAGCCGCATCACCACCAACATCCGCGAGCTCGAGGGCGCCCTGATCCGGGTCACGGCCTTCGCGTCGCTGTCGTCGCAACGAGCCGATGCCGACTTGGCCGCGCACGTCCTCAAGGACATCGTCCCCGGCAGCGACACGGCGCAGATCAGCGTGGCGACGATCATCCGCGAGGTGTCCGAGTACTTCCAGATCACGGTGGACGAGCTCTGCGGGACCTCCCGCTCGCGCACCCTGGTCAACGCCCGCCAGATCGCGATGTACCTCTGCCGCGAGCTGACCGACCTGTCGCTGCCGAAGATCGGTCAGGAGTTCGGCGGTCGGGACCACACCACGGTGATGCACGCCGAGCGCAAGATCCGGGCCCAGATCGGTGAAAGGCGGGCGCTCTACGACCAGATCGCCGAGCTCACCGGCGGCATCCGCCGGGCCTCGCAGCGCTGAGCCGACGCCTGCGGTGCCCGGGACCGAGCACCGTCGAGGCCCGCACCTTACCCGACGGTATCCACACCTGTGGATAACCCTGTGCGTTGTTGCTCAGCGTTCACCTTCGTCACATCAGTCTCGATCGGAATGCCGTCCGCCGTCGAAGGCGGCGCTCACCGGCCCTGTGCGCAGGGTGTGGACAGACTGCGGATCATCGCAGCTCAGGCTGGGGAGGAGCGGTGAGGGATGGATCTCGCGCTGGGGATGCTGCGTGACCGTCCCCAGGAGGCCCCGCGCGACCGCGCAGGACGTCCACCGGGCATGCACAGCTCGACAGGCAGTGCGCGTCGGCCCGCCACCAGCGAGGACGCCGCTCTGCGGACGTGGTTGTCCACAGCATCCACAACCCCGATGACGATGACGAGTTCCTTGTCATCCCCGGATCAATCCCCTGCGTCCCTGGGGACGTGCGGCAGCGCGGGACCGACGGACGTGGCAGAGTTGCCCCGAAGACCAACATGTCTGGAAGGTTCGAGGTGTCGTGAAGTTTCGTGTCGAGCGCGATGTGCTCTCTGAGGCGGTGGCGTGGGTCGTCCGCGGCCTGTCCAACCGTCCGCCCGTCCCGGTGCTGGCCGGTGTGCTGCTGACCGCCGACCCGGAGGGGACCCTCACGTTCTCCGCCTACGACTACGAGGTCTCGGCGACCGTCACCGTCGAGGCAGAGGTCTCCGAGGGCGGCCAGGTGCTCGTCCTCGGGCGGCTGCTCGCGGACATCGCGCGGAACCTGCCGGCCAAGCCGGTGGAGGTCTCCACGGACGGCAGCAAGGTCTCGCTGACCTGCGGCTCCAGCAGGTTCTCCCTCATCCAGATGCCCGTGGGCGACTACCCGCAGCTTCCTGGCCAGGCCGAGACCAGCGGGTCGGTGCCCGGCGACTCCTTCACCCAGGCCGTCAACCAGGTCTCGATCGCGGCCGACCGCGGTGACACCCTGCCCATCCTGACCGGGGTCCGGGTGGAGATCGACGGCGAGAAGATCACCATGCTCGCCACGGACCGCTACCGGCTGGCCCAGCGTGAGCTCACATGGTCCCCCGGCAGCAGCGACGCGGACCACGTCTGCCTCATCCCGGCCCGCACCCTCTCCGAGACCGCCAAGTCCCTGGGAGCCAGCGCCTCGGTCGACCTCTCCCTGGGTGAGGCCGGTCGCGGTGACGGTCTGGTCGCCTTCGAGGCAGGGCAGCGGCGCACCACCACGCGGCTGCTGGACGGTGAGTATCCGAAGGTCACCTCCATCTTCCCGTCCTCGGTGGACTCCGTCGCCGTCGTCGACACGCAGGCCTTCATCGAGGCGGTGCGCCGGGTCGCCCTCGTCGCCGAACGCAACACCCCGGTCCGCCTCCGGTTCTCCGAGGGTCAGCTGGCGATCGAGGCCGGCACCGGGGACGACGCCCAGGGCAGCGAGGCGGTCGAGTCCACGCTCGAGGGACCGGAGATCGAGATCGCCTTTAACCCGCAGTTCCTGCTCGACGGCCTGGGAGTGCTCGGGCAGCCCTACACCCGGTTGTCCTTCACGCAGCCCTCCCGTCCCGCCGTCATCTCCGGCCAGCCCGAGCTCGAGGGCGAGGCCGACGACAGCTACCGCTACGTCCTGATGCCGGTGCGTTTCGCCGGCTGAGGCGGCGACGCGCCAGTCCAGTTTCGACCAAGGAGGAGCACCATGAAGATCGGCATGATCGGCCTCGGCAAGATGGGCGGCAACATGCGCGAGCGGCTGCGCCGCGCGGGGCACGAGGTCGTGGGCTTCGACCTCGACGAGCAGGTGCGCGACGTGGACAGCGTCGAGGCGATGGTGGAGGCCCTCGAGGCGCCACGCGTCGTCTGGGTCATGGTGCCGCACGGCAAGCCGACCCGGTCGACCGTCGAGCAGCTCGGCGAGCTGCTGCAGGAGGGCGACCTCATCATCGAGGGGGGCAACTCGAAGTACACCGAGGACCGTGAGCTGGACGCGCTCATGGAGCCCAAGGGCATCGGCTACGTCGACTGCGGGGTCTCCGGCGGCATCTGGGGCCTGGACAACGGCTACGGGCTCATGTGCGGCGGCCGCGAGGCCGACGTGGAGAAGGCCATGCCCGTCTTCGACGCGCTGCGCCCGGAGGGCCCGCGCGAGGAGGGCTTCGTCCACGCGGGCGACGTCGGTGCGGGCCACTACGCCAAGATGGTGCACAACGGCATCGAGTACGGCCTCATGCACGCCTACGCCGAGGGCTTCGAGCTGCTCCTCGCCAAGGACATCGTCAAGGACGTCAAGGGCTGCTTCCAGGCCTGGAGCCGCGGCACCGTGGTCCGCTCCTGGTTGCTGGATCTGCTGGTCAACGCGCTCGGCGAGACCCCCGAGCTCGAGGGCATCGACGAGTACACCACGGACTCCGGCGAGGGGCGCTGGACCGTCGAGGAGGCCATCGAGAACGCCGTGCCCATGCCGGTCATCAGCGCCGCGCTCTTCGCCCGTTTCGCCTCCCGCCAGGAGAACTCCCCCGCCATGCAGGCGGTGGCGGCACTGCGCGGCCAGTTCGGGGGGCACGCGGTGCGCATGCTCGACGACGAGGGGACGCGCGACGCCGACCAGGTCGAGGTGCACCAGGCGCCGAGCCCAAGCACGCCGAGCCGGGCGAGTCCCGCCCCGGCGACGGCTCCTGAGCACGGCCGCCGCCGCAGTCGGCCCTGACCAGACTCGACGCGCGTGCACCTGAGTCATCTCGGGATCGCCGACTTCCGGAGCTATCCGGCGGCCGACGTCGACCTGGCCCCGGGCGTCACCGTGCTGCTGGGGCGCAACGGGCAGGGCAAGACCAACCTCGTCGAGGCCGCCGGTTACGTCGCCTCCCTCAGCAGCCACCGCGTCGCCCAGGACGCCCCGCTCGTCCGGGCGGGCGCCCCGGGGGCGGCGATCGTCCGCGCGACCGTGGTCCGGGACGGCCGCGAGTCCCTGGTCGAGCTGGAGATCGTCCCGGGTCGGGCCAACCGGGCCCGGCTCAACCGCTCGCCGGTCGCGAGGCAACGGGACGTGCTCGGCACCTTGCGCAGCGTGCTCTTCGCCCCCGAGGACCTGGCGCTGGTCAAGGGGGAGCCCGGGGAACGGCGGCGGTTCCTGGACGACCTGCTCGTCGCCCGACAGCCGCGGTGGGCGGCGGTGCGGGCCGACTACGACCGGACGGTCCGGCAGCGCGGTGCGCTGCTCAAGCAGGCCGCCCACCTCTGGCGGGCACCCACGCGTCGGTCCGGCGGACCCCGGCTGGCACCCGGCGAGAGCCTCGAGGACGCGCGCTCCTCTTCGCTGGCCACGCTGGCCGTCTTCGACGACCAGCTGGCCCAGATCGGCGGCGCCTTGCTGTATGCCCGGCTGCGGCTGCTGCGGGACCTCCAGCCCTACCTCGACGAGGCATACCGCACCATCAGCGACAGCGACACCCCAGCGCGCGCCACCTACCGCAGCAGCCTGACCGAGGGGTCCGAGACGGCTCGTGGGCTCGCGGCCGGTGAGGTTCCCGAGCAGACCGAGCTGGTCGCCGCGCTCCTGGGCTCGATCGAGGAGCTCCGCGGCCAGGAGCAGGAGCGCGGGGTATGCCTGGTCGGACCGCACCGTGACGACCTCAGCCTCACCCTGGGTGACCTCCCGGCGAAGGGCTACGCCAGTCATGGGGAGTCGTGGAGCCTGGCGCTCGCGCTCCGGCTGGCCGGCTTCCACCTGCTGCGCCACGACCTCGGCACCGACCCGGTCCTGGTCCTGGACGACGTCTTCGCCGAGCTGGACTCGGGCCGGCGCGAGCGGCTGGCCGACCTGGTGGGCGACTGCGAGCAGGTGCTCGTCACCGCGGCGGTCGCGGCCGACGTCCCGGACCGCTTGCTCGGTGAGGGGTCCAGGGTCTTCGACGTGGAGCTGGGGTCGGTCTCCCGCCGCGAGCAGGCCCCGGGCGCGGCGTCGTGACCCCCGAACGGGACCCTGACCAGACCTCGGGGGATGATCCGGACGACGTCGCAGGGACAGCGACGGAGCCGATGGACGCCGCGCGTGAGGCCCTGACCCGGGCGCGTCGGACGGCCCGCGACATGGGGCTGCGTCCGGGCGCCGCGGGGCGGGCCCGGCGCCACCGGGGGGCGGCGTCCACCGAGCCCGGTGCCGACGGCCGGCGTGACCCGCAGCTCCTGGGGGACGAGGTCGACCGCCTCGTGGCCGGCCGGGGCTGGGCCGACGACGTGCAGGTCGGCGGGGTGGTGGGGCGGTGGCGTGCCATCGTCGGCGACCAGGTGGCGGCCAACGTCGAGGTGGTCGCCTTCGAGGGGAGCACGCTGACCGTCCGGGCCAGGTCGACCGCGTGGGCCACCCAGATGCGGCTGCTGACTTCCACCGTCCTGGGGCGGATCGAGGAGCTGATCGGCGAGGACGTCGTGCGCGAGATCGTGGTGCAGGGACCGGCGGGGCCGCACTGGCGCAAGGGCCCGCTCTCCTCCGGCGGTCGCGGGCCGCGGGACACCTACGGCTGAGTGGTCGGGATCGGCGACGGTGCTCGACGGCGGACGCCCCGCGGGGGCGTCGGGGCGCCGCGCACGTGGGGGGACCCCTGATCCGGGGTCGCATCGCTCACAACCGGCCTCCCGGGCCGCGCACGGCGCTGGGGAGGGTGTGGGAACTCGGAGATGGCGCGCCCGCAGGGTAGACTGAGGCGTCTTTGCCCTTTCACCCGAGGAGCCCCCTTGTCCACTGCCGGACCAGAGCACGGCCCAGGCCCCGATCACGGCGCCGACGGCGAGGACGACCCCGCGGTCGACGTCACGATGCCGGAGCTCCCGGAGGCAGCAGCGGGGAGCGGGGACCCCGGCTCGCTAGCCACCGCCTCGGCCTACGACGCCTCCGCGATCACCGTGCTGGAGGGCCTCGAGGCCGTCCGCAAGCGCCCGGGGATGTACATCGGCTCGACCGGGCCGCGCGGCCTGCACCACCTGGTGTGGGAGATCGTCGACAACGCCGTGGACGAGGCGCTCGCGGGCGAGGCCGACCGGATCGACGTGGCGCTCACCGCGGCGGGCGCCGTCCGGGTGCGGGACAACGGGCGCGGCATCCCGACCGACATCCACCCGGTGGAGAAGAAGCCGGCGGTCGAGCTCGTGCTCACCCAGCTCCACGCCGGCGGCAAGTTCGGCGGCGGCGGCTACAAGGTCTCCGGCGGGCTGCACGGCGTGGGGTCCTCGGTCGTCAACGCCCTGTCCGAGCGGCTGGACGTCGAGGTCCGCCAGCGCGGGAAGGTCTTCACCCAGACCTACCACCTGGGCGTCCCGCAGTCCCCGCTGGCCGAGCGCGCGGCGCAGACCGACGCCGAGCGACAGAGCGGCACCACCGTCACCTTCTGGCCCAGCACCGACATCTTCGACACCGTCGACTTCGACTACGAGACCCTCCGGGCGCGGTTCCAGCAGACCGCCTTCCTCAACAAGGGTCTGACCATCGCCCTGACGGGCGAGCGACCCCGCGAGGTCGAGACCGACGTCGACGCCCTCGACGACGACCCCATCGACGGGGAGGCCGAGCAGGACGAGGACGGCGCGACCCCCGGTGTCGAGCACGCTGACCAGGGTTCGCCCAGCACCGCGAAGGGCCGGCACCACACCTACCGCTACGACAACGGTCTGCTCGACTACGTCACCTACCTCAACAAGTCCAAGCGCAGCGAGCCGGTGCACGAGGACGTCATCGCCTTCGAGAGCACCGATGAGGCGCGCATGCTCAGCCTCGAGGTGGCGATGCAATGGACCAGCGCCTACACCGAGGCGGTCCACACCTACGCCAACGCGGTCAACACCCACGAGGGCGGCACCCACGAGGAGGGCTTCCGCTCGGCCCTCACCCGGCTGGTCAACGACTTCGCCCGGGAGCAGAAGCTGCTCAAGGAGAAGGACCCCAACCTCACCGGCGACGACATCCGCGAGGGTCTCACCGCGGTCATCAGCGTCAAGCTCGGCGAGCCGCAGTTCGAGGGTCAGACCAAGACCAAGCTGGGCAACTCCGAGGTGCGCAGCTTCGTGCAGACGGCGATGTACGAGGAGTTCGGGCACTGGCTGCAGGCGCACCCGCGGGAGGGCAAGGAGATCGTCGGCAAGGCGGTCCAGGCCGCGACCGCGCGCATCGCGGCCCGCAAGGCGCGGGACGCCACCCGCCGCAAGGGCCTGCTGGAGTCCGGTGGGCTGCCGGGCAAGCTGCGCGACTGCCAGACCAACGACCCGACGATCTCCGAGGTCTTCATCGTCGAGGGCGACTCGGCCGGCGGTTCGGCGGTGCGGGGGCGCAACCCGCACAACCAGGCGATCCTGCCGATCCGCGGCAAGATCCTCAACGTCGAGAAGGCCCGGCTGGACAAGATCCTCGCCAACCAGGAGGTGCAGGCGCTCATCAGCGGCTTCGGCACCGGGATCGGCGAGGACTTCGACCTCTCCAAGGCGCGCTACCACAAGATCGTGCTCATGGCCGACGCGGACGTCGACGGTCTGCACATCCGGACCCTGCTGCTCACGCTGCTCTTCCGGTTCATGAAGCCGCTCATCGAGGCCGGGTACGTCTACCTCGCGCAGCCGCCGCTCTACCGGATCAGGTGGACCAATGCCGAGCACCAGTTTGCCTTCACCGACCGGGAGCGCAACGCCCTGCTCGAGGAGGGTGCGGCCAAGGGCTGGCGGCTGCCCAAGGACACCGGCGTGCAGCGCTACAAGGGCCTCGGCGAGATGGACTACGGCGAGCTGTGGGACACCACGATGAACCCGGACACCCGGGTGCTGCTGCAGGTCTCGCTGGAGGACGCCGCCAAGGCCGACGAGATCTTCGCGATCCTCATGGGCGAGGACGTGGAGTCCCGGCGCGCCTTCATCCAGCGCAACGCCCGCGACGTGCGTTTCCTCGACATCTGATCATGCGGGGGGCTCCGCCCCCCGCACACCCCCCAACCGCGTGGCCCCCGCACACCCCCCGAACCGCGTGACTGCATACCGAAGGACCCATGGCTGACGACCAGACCCCCGACCTGCCCGAGATCCCCGACGCCTCCACCGCGGCCCAGAGCGCCGACGCCGCCCTCGAGGCGGCGGTGACCGGCACCGGCGACCGGATCGAGCCGATCGACATCAACGCCGAGATGCAGCGCAGCTACATCGAGTACGCGATGAGCGTCATCGTCTCCCGGGCGCTGCCGGACGTCAGGGACGGCCTCAAGCCGGTGCACCGGCGGGTGCTCTACGCGATGTACGACGGGGGCTACCGCCCGGACCGTGGCTTCAACAAGTGCTCGCGCGTCGTCGGCGACGTCATGGGCAACTACCACCCGCACGGCGACGGCGCGATCTACGACGCCCTGGTCCGGCTGGTCCAGGACTGGTCGATGCGGCACCCGCTGGTGCAGGGGCAGGGCAACTTCGGCACCCCGGGTGACGACCCCGCGGCGGCGCCCCGCTACACCGAGTGCCGGATGCACCCGCTGGCCATGGAGATGGTGCGCGACATCCGCGAGGACACCGTCGACATGGTCGACAACTACGACGGCAAGACGAAGGAGCCGGCCGTCCTCCCGGCGCGCTTCCCGAACCTGCTGGTCAACGGCTCGGCCGGCATCGCGGTCGGCATGGCCACCCAGATCCCGCCGCACAACCTGCGCGAGGTCGCCTCCGGCGCCCAGTGGCTGCTGGACCACCCGGACGCCTCCCGCGAGGAGCTGCTGGAGGCGCTGCTCGAGATCATCCCCGGCCCGGACTTCCCGACCGGCGCCCTGATCATGGGCAAGAAGGGGATCGAGGAGGCATACCGCACCGGCCGGGGCTCGATCATCATGCGGGCCGTGGTCGAGGTCGAGGAGATCCAGGGGCGAACCTGCCTGGTCGCGACCGAGCTGCCCTACCAGGTCAACCCGGACAGCCTGGCCAAGAAGATCGCCGAGCTGGTCAAGGACGGCAAGGTCAGCGGCGTCGCCGACCTGCGCGACGAGACCTCCGGGCGGACCGGGCAGCGACTGGTCATCGTGCTCAAGCGCGACGCCGTCGCCAAGGTCGTGCTCAACAACCTCTACAAGCACACCCAGCTGCAGCAGTCCTTCGGCGCCAACATGCTCGCCCTGGTCGACGGGGTGCCGCGCACGCTGCCGATCTCGGCCTTCATCCGGCACTGGGTGGAGCACCAGGTCGAGGTCATCGTCCGACGCACCCAGTACCGCCTGCGCGAGGCGGAGGAGAAGATCCACGTCTTCCGCGGCTACCTCAAGGCGCTGGACCAGCTCGACGAGGTCATCGCGCTCATCCGGCGCAGCCCGTCGGCGGACGAGGCACGCGAAGGACTCAAGACGCTGCTCGGGATCGACGATCTTCAGGCGCGCGCCATCCTTGACCTGCAGCTGCGCCGGCTCGCCGCGCTCGAGCGGCAGCGGATCCAGGCCGACCACGACGAGCTCGAGGCGCAGATCCTCGAGTTCGAGGACATCCTGGCCAAGCCGGAGCGGCAGCGCGAGATCATCTCCACCGAGCTGACCGAGATCGTCGACAAGTTCGGCGACGACCGGCGGACCAAGATCGACCTCTTCGACGGCGACATGTCGATGGAGGACCTCATCCCCGAGGAGGACGTGGTCGTCACGATCACCCGGGGCGGCTACGTCAAGCGGACCCCGGTGCGGGAGTACCGAGCGCAGAACCGCGGCGGCCGGGGCAAGCGCGGCGCCGCGCTGCGGGCCGACGACGTGGTGCAGCACTTCTTCGTGACCAGCACCCACCACTGGATGCTGTTCTTCACCGACCAGGGCCGGGTCTACCGGTCCAAGGCCTACGAGTTCCCCGAGGCCGGACCCACCGGCAAGGGGCAGCACGTCGCCAACCTCATGGCCTTCCAGCCGGACGAGACGATCCGCTCGGTGCTACCGCTGCGCGACTACGAGCAGGCGCCCTATCTGCTGCTCGCGACGAAGAACGGCCTGGTCAAGAAGTCGCGGCTGCCGGACTACGACTCGGCCCGCTCCGGCGGGCTCATCGCGGTGAACCTGCGCGAAGGCGACGAGCTCGTCGGCGCCGCGCTGGCGCACGGCGACGACGACGTGCTCCTCGTCTCCGGCGGTGGGCAGTCGGTCCGCTTCCCGGCGGCGGACGACACGCTGCGACCGATGGGTCGTGCGACCTCGGGCGTGACCGGGATGAAGTTCCGCGGCGAGGACCACCTGCTCGCCATGCAGGTCGTCGCGGCCGGCACCGATCCCTTCGTCTTCGTGGTCTTCGAGTCGGGGATGGCCAAGCGCACCCCGGTCTCGCAGTACCGCGTGCAGGGTCGCGGCGGCCTCGGCATCAAGGTCGCGAAGTCGACGGACAAGGCCGGTCAGGTCGTCGGGGCGCTGCTCGTCGACGAGACCGACGAGGTGCTCGTCCTCACCGAGCGCGGCAACGTCGTGCGGTCCCGGGTGGGTGGCGAGAACGGCGTGCGCGTCACGGGCCGCGACACCAGCGGGGTCATCTTCGCCCGGCCGGGCAAGGGCGACGCCATCGTGGCGGTCGCCCGCAACGCCGAGGCTGCCGCCGAGGAGGAGCTCGTCGAGGCCGGCGGTGAGCCGGTGGGCGGCGCGGATGCACCGCCCGTGGCGGGCGATGGCGTACCGTCGGGTCAGGTCGAGCAGTCCGAGTCGACCGCCGAGGTCGACACCGACAGCACCGAGGGAGATGGAGCATGAGCGGCACGTCTGGGACGTCCGGGCCGGCTGCGTCCTCCACCGACGAGACGCAGGTGCACGAGAAGGCGCGGCCCGAGAGGACCACGGAGCCCGATCCGGCGCCGGACGCCGACGCGCAGGCCTCGGGCGAGAGCCGCTCCGCCGCCGCCAAGATGAAGGACGGCGCGCTCGCCCGGACCGCCCAGGGACGGGACCTCGCCGCCCGCAAGGCTCGTGCGCTGCGCGGGGCCACCGCCGGCATGGCCTCCGGGTCGGCAGCCGGGGCGAGCGCGGGCCGCGGAGCCGCCGGACGCGGTGCCGCGGCGCGTGACGGGGCGCCGGCCAGCACGGCCCGCACCTCGGGCAACAGGGTTCCCTCGCGACCGGCCCCGCGGCGCGGAGGGCCTCGCCGCGTCCGCCTGACCGCGCAGCGCATCGACCCCTGGTCGGTGCTCAAGATCAGCTTCCTGGTCTCGGTCGCCCTGGGCATCTCCGGCGTGGTCATGGTCGCGGTGCTGTGGACGGTCCTGTCGGGGATGAACGTCTTCTCCACGATCAACGACTTCCTCACCCAGATCACCAGCGGTGAGGCGAGCGGACCGACGATCGACCTCACCGACTACCTCGGCTTCAGCCGGGTGCTGTCGCTGGCGGCGGTGCTCGGCGTGCTCAACGTCTTCCTGCTCACCGCGCTCGCGACCCTGTCGGCGTTCCTCTACAACATCTGCGCCGCCCTCGTCGGCGGCGCCCAGGTGACGCTCTCCGACGAGTGAGCCCGGTGCCCGCTCAGGGCACCACCTGCACCGCGACCTCGCTCAGATGGAGCATGTGCGAGGTGGTCGACCCGAGCACCATCACCGACAACCGGCCGTGCCCGCGGCTGCCGAGCACGAGCAGACCCGCGCCCTCGGTGGCGGCCAGCAGGCTCTCCTCGGTGCGGCCGGACGGCGTGTCCGTGCTGACGGTGAGCCTCTCATCGCGCTCACGGACATGGTCGGCGGCCTGCCGGACGACGTCCTGGGCCCGGGCGAGTGCGGCCTCCCCCGCGTCCTCGATCGTGCGGTAGCCCACGGGGGGCAGGCCCCAGGGGTCCTCGTGCGGTTGCTCCCAGCTGCAGACCAGCCGCAGCTCGGCTCCCCACAGCTGCGCCTGACGTAGACCCTCCTCCAGGGCCCGGTCCCCGCTGACCGACCCGTCGACCCCCACCACCACCGGGCTCCCGGGGCCGGGGACCGGGGCGTCGTGCGGGACGACCGTGACCGGGCACCGTGAGTGGCCGGTGATCCCGTAGGCCGTGGTGCCGACGAGGGCCCGCCGCACCCGTCCGAGCCCTCGGGTCCCGACGACCACACCGGCGGCCTGCGCCGACGCCTCGTCGAGGGCCTGTCGCGGGCTGAGCAGCGAGGAGCGGGCCGAGACGTCGACCTCGGGCTGCTGCTCGCGGGCGAGCTGTGCACCCGCCTCGGCCGCCCGCAGCGAGGCCTGTCGGACCTTCTCCGGGCCCCACAGGCCCGCGACCTCATCCTGGGCGTAGACGATCCGGTCCGCCGCGTGCAGCACGACCAGCGGTTGCCGGGCCCGAGCCGCTGCTCCCGCCGCCCAGCTCACCGCCTGCTCCGCGCTCTCGGACCCGTCGTAGCCCACCACCAGGGGGCGTGCCGAGCGTCCGTTCTGGTCGGTCATGATCCACCACTCCTTCGTCACGATCTATGACACAGTGTAGTAGAGACGCGGCAGGTGGGGAAGCCCTGCTCAGCCCCGACCGACCGGCGGGAAGGGGGAGCGGCTGAAGACCGCCTCGACCGGGAGCTCGAAGAACTCCGCGATCTGCAGCGCCAGCAGGAGGGACGGGCTGTACTCACCACGCTCGAGGTAGCCCACCGTCTGGTAGTGGACCCCGAGCGCCTGCGCCAGCTCCCGCCGGCTGATGCCACGGTCCACCCGGAGCACGGCGATCCGGTTGTGCAGCGGTTCTGACTCGCTCGGCATACCGGGATCAATATCCCTTCGCGAGCACCCGCTCGCGCGCCGCCTGCACCGCGCTGCCGGACTGACGCCGCGCCATCCGCCGCAGCAGCACGGGAGCCACGAGCACCCCGACGACGGCCCAGGCGAGGAGCACCCCCAGCGCCAGCACGAGGCGGAACTCCCCGCCCACCTCGGCGGCCGCCGCGCTCTCCGGCAGCAGCACCGAACGCACCGCGACGCCGATCCAGTAGAGCGGACTGAGCTGAGCCAGCCACTGCAGCGGCGCCGGCCACCCCGCGACGGGATAGAAGACGCCGGAGAGGGCGGCGACGGCATACATCGAGATCATCGCCCAGGCCAGCCCCATCATGGTGCGGAAGACCGACCCGAGCACGGCGCCCCAGGGCAGCATCGCCACGACGCCCAGCAGGAAGACGAGGCCCAGCAGCAGCCACCGGCCCGGCCCGGTCTCCCTCAGCTCGGGCAGCAGCACCGCGGCCCCGACCATCGCCGGCAGCACCGGGATGAGCGCGTCGACCGGGGCGGCGACGAGCTTGGCGACGAGGTGACCGGTCATGCCGTGGGGCACCGCCTTGGCGCGCAGCAGGGTGCCGTCCTCACGCTCGGCCTGCAGCTCGCCGGCGACGCCGAGGACCGCGGCGGCGATGACGCCGAAGGCGAGGAACCCGCAGAAGATGTAGCCGCCGGCGCCCACCTGGGCTGCGCCGAACTCCAGGTCGCGCAGGAACCACATCACGACCAGGACGAGCAGCGACATGATGACGGTGGTGATGCCGTTGGCGGAGGTGTACTTGCGGATCATCGTGATCCGCGCCTGCCGCGTAGCGGCGCCGACGACGGCGCGGGGGATGGTGCTCATCGGAGGGCCTCCAGCGGAGTGGGGTCCAGGGTGGGCCGGGTGTCGGAATCGGCGGCCCCGGAGCGCTGCACGATGTCGAGGTAGACGTCCTCCAGCGAGGCGGCGCGCACCTCGAGCACCTCCACCTCGCCCGGGAGAGAGGTCAGCACCTGCGTCAGGTATGCCGTGGGGTCCGCCTCGGCGTGCACGCTCACCTCGCCCGTGGCCCGGTCTCGAAGGCGCACCTCGCTGGAGCGCGAGAGCTGGAGCCGTAGGGCGTCCGGCGTGCCATCCGCGACGATCCGACCCCCGGCGAGGATGAGCAGCCGGTCGGCGATCTTCTCGGCCTCGGCCAGGTCGTGCGTCGTGACGAGCACCGTGGTGTCCAGGTCGGCGAGGTCCGCGACGAGGTCGTGCACGTCGCGGCGGCCGGCCGGGTCGAGCCCGGTCGTCGGTTCGTCGAGGAAGAGCACCTCGGGTCGGCCGACCAGCCCGATGGCGACGTCCAGCCGGCGCCGCTGACCGCCGGAGAGCTTGTCGATGCGCTGGCGGGCGTGCTCGGCGAGACCCACGCGGGCCAGCAACTCGGCCGTGGGCCAGGGGCGCTGGACCTGCGCCGTGGCGTAGGCGCGTAGTAAGCCCCATGACCTCGATGAGGTCGGCAACCCGCCAGGTGCCGTGGTCGCGCCAGCTCTGCAGCACGACGCCGACGCGGGCGCGCCAGGCTTCGGGGGCGGTCGTGGGGGCCTGGTCGAGCACCGTGACCTCGCCCGACGAGGGCTGCCGGAAGCCTCCAGGATCTCCACGGTCGTCGTCTTGCCGGCCCCGTTGGGGCCGAGCAGTGCGAGACCTGCCCGCGGTGGATGTCCAGATCGATGCCATCGAGGACGAGGTGGTCGCCGTACGACATCGACAGGCCGCGGCAGCTGATCACGGGTACGGGAGGCATGACGGCAATGTAGTAGGTCTACTATATATGGTGCAAGTACTACTACTCGGGGGAGGGTCGGGTGCCGACGTTTTGGTGGCGCCAGCGACGGTGGGGTAACCTCGATTTTCGCGTGCGTCGCACGTGGAGCGGGCCTATAGCTCAGTCGGTTAGAGCGCTGTCCTGATAAGACAGAGGTCACTGGTTCAAGTCCAGTTAGGCCCACCACCCGCCCCGCTGGTGTCGACCCGACAGGAAGGTGATCGACGATGAAGCGTCTCCTCATGGTGGCTGCGGCCGCCGCCGGACTCGTCGCCCTCAAGCGCATGCAGGACCAGCAGGCTGAGCGTGACCTCTGGGCCGAGGCCACCGACGACGTGCCGGGCCAGCCCGGTCAGTAACCCCCGGGACCGCCTGGTCCACCCCCGCGCGGCTTCCTGCGCGGCACAACTGCATACCCCTCGGGGGCGTGGCGCAATTGGTAGCGCATCTGCTTTGCAAGCAGAGGGTTGTCGGTTCGAGTCCGGTCGCCTCCACCCGAGCACGACGCCCGACCACCCTGAGCGGTCGGGCCGTCTTCATGACCGCTCGCTCCCCCTTGCGTGACATATCGTTTGTCGATACTATCGAGAAACGATATGCCTCAGATCGGGGCGTCCGAGTCAAGGAGGACCATCGTGGGGACGGACAAGAAGCGACGCGGCATGGACTGGGCACGGTTCGACCGGGCCGACAAGATCGCGACGACCGCGGTGCTCTGGCTGGCCGTCGGTGCGTCGGCGGCATACGGCTCTTCATCAGCCTGGACTGGATGCTGCGCCGGCAGGTCACCCTCGTGGGCGTCCCACTCGAGGTCGACGCGGGTGCCGCAGGCACGGGGCGTGTGGTGGGGATGCCGGATGCACAGGTGCTGGTCGACGGCGTGTCGGCGGGTCACTTCGCCCTGCTGATGGCCCCTCAGGTGCTGTCCCTGGCCGCGATGGTCTGGGGTGCCGTCCTGGTGACGGGTCTGCTGCGGGACATGGGCCGTGGGGAGCCCTTCACCCGGGTCAATGTGGGGCGGTTGAGAGTGCTGGCTCTGCTGCTGGTGGTGGTGCCGATCGTGGCCGACTTCGTCACAGCGGTCGCCACGGCGGAGATCCTCGTGGCCAGAGATGTGCGCGTCGTCGCTGTCGAGTTCTCGTTCGGATGGATGGTCGCAGGGTTGCTGCTCGCAGCGATTGCCCAGGCCTTCGCCAACGGCACGAAGCTGCGCGCCGACGTGGACGGGTTGGTCTGATGCCACCCGAGGAGGGGCACCGGGTCGTCTGCCACCTGGACGAGCTCCTCGCCGCCCGGGGTATGACGGTCGCCGCCCTGGCTGAGGCCGTCGGCGTCACACCGGTGAATCTCTCGGTGCTCAAGAACGACCGGGCCAAGGCCATCCGGTTCTCCACGCTCACGGCGATCTGCGAGGTGCTCGGCTGCGAGGTCGGGGAGCTTCTCAGCGTCGGCCCGGCAGCAGTGGTGCAGGCCGACCGCTCCGGGTGAGGCTCGGGCGACGTCAGCCGTTCTCGACGGAGTCGAGCAGGTCCGCGGTGGCCCGGGCGATCTGCGTCTGGGCGGCCTCGCGGGAGACACCGGGCCTGCCGTCGCCCGGCTGCTCGCCGTAGTCACCGAAGTAGGAGTGCACGGCTCCCTCGATCTCGACCGGACGGGTGTCGGGCGGCAGGTCGGTCAGGCCGGCCTCGACGTCCGCCGGCGGGGCGAGCCCGTCCTCGCTGCCGTAGATCGTGCTCACCGCGAGGTCGTCGCGCCCGCGGAGATCACCCAGCGGGTACGACGCCCACAGCAGCAGCCCGTCGATCTCGTCGGGGTGGTCCTCGGCATACCGCGACGCGACGACGCCACCCAGGCTGTGCCCACCCACGGTCCAGTGCTCGATCTGTGGGTGGTCCTCGATCACCCCGGCGGGTGCGCCGAGGGCCGTGAAGCCGATCCCGAAGGGTTGCTCGACCACGACGACGAGGTGACCCTGCGCGGCGATGTCGCTCAGCAGGGGCAGGTAGGCGCGTGGGTCGACGCGGGCACCGGGCTGGAAGATCAGACCGCCGGTCACCTCTTCCCCGCTCGGCGTCAGCGTGAGCCGGGTGGGGCTGTCGGTGACGGTCACGGCGTCGGTGCCGGCCAGCAGCCTCAGCGCCTCGGGCGACGCCCCGAAGGGCCGCAGCCAGACCAGCACCCCGAGGACGAGCACCGCCCCGAGGATCAGGACACCCCGGCCGAGCAGCCGCAGCCAGCGCGGTCCTGCGCCGCCGACCCTGCCGCCACGCCCAGCAGGAGCGGGATAGAGGAGACCCGACGGGCCGTCGTCGCGGTCACCCGGTGATTGTCACGCCGCCCGGGAGCCTGGGCAAGGTCGTGCACGTCAGGCACCCGTCTCGACGGTGCATCTCGTGCGCAACCATGCTCAGGTCGGGTCAGGGGAGCCCGGCCAGCCGGCCGAGCGCGGCGGCTACCGCGCCGGCGACGACGACCACGAGGAAGGGTGCCCGCAGCTTCAGCGCCACCACCCCGGCCGCCAGGGCGAGCACGCGGGAGTCGAGCGTGGGGCGCTGCCCGTCGGCGACGGCGTTCATCATCACCAGGGACGCGAGCAGCCCGACGGTCATGCACGCGGAGATGCGCATGATCGCCGGCGACTCCAGCACCCGCTGCGGCACGAGGTAGCCGCTGAGCTTGGTCAGGTAGGCCAGGGCGCAGGCGCCGAGGATCCACAGCCACAGCGTCACGCCCCCACCCCCGTCGGCGCGGTGCGCTCCCGGCGCAGCTGCAGCCAGCCGATCGTGGCGGCGACGGCGGCGGCCACGAGGATGGGCACGCCCGGCGGCACGAGGGGTATGCACAGCACCGTCACCACCGCGCAGACCGCGGCGATCGCCCACGGCTCGCGTCCTCGCAGCCGGGGCCAGAGCAGCCCCAGGAAGGCTGCCACCGCGGCACCGTCCAGGCCCCAGCGCTGGGGGTCGCCCATCGCGTCGCCGGCGAGCGCGCCGACGAGGGTCATGAGGTTCCAGAGCAGGAAGATGCCGAGGCCGGCGACCCAGAACCCGCGCGCCTGCTCCGCACGGTCCTCCTGCGCGAGGGCCGTGGCGGTGGACTCGTCGATAGTCACGTGCGCCGCGGCGAGGCGGCGCCAACCGCGGGGCCGCAGCAGGGCGTTGATCTGCATCGCGTAGACCCCGTTGCGCAGCCCGAGCAGCGTGGAGGCCCCGGCCGCGGACGCCGCAGAGCCGCCCCCGGCGATGACCCCGATGAAGGCGAACTGCGAGCCACCGGAGAAGGTGAGCAGGCTGAGGGCGCACACCTCGAGGACCCCGAGCCCGCTCGCCGTGCCCAGCGCGCCGAAGGAGACGCCGTAGGCACCGGTCGCGACGGCGATCGACAGACCGGTGCGGGCGGCGGGGCTCTCACGCAGCAGGGCGGTGGCGGCGGGCATACCGCTAGGATGCAGAGCATGAGCAGCGTTCGTCAAACCGAACACTTCGACCATTCTGGTGAACGTGGTCAGGCGGTGGGCCGTCTCGCCGCCGCCGTGCGTGCCGAGCGCGACCGCGCCGGCCTCAGCCTGTCCGAGCTCGCCCGGCGGGCCGGTCTGTCCAAGTCGACGTTGTCGCAGCTCGAGGCCGGGAAGGGCAACCCGGGCGTCGAGACGGTCTGGTCGCTGGCCACCGTCCTCGGGGTGCCGTTCTCGGCGCTCATCGACCCGCCGCAGCCGGAGCGAGCCCTCGTGCGCGCCGGGGCCGGTGACCCGACCCGCTCCGACCTCGCGGACTACAGCGCCCTGGTCCTGTCGCACAGCCCGCCGAACGTGCGGCGCGACCTCTACCGCATCGACGCCGAGCCGGGCGCCGTCAAGGTGTCGGCCCCGCACGCGTCGGGGACGGTCGAGCACGTGGTCCTCATCGCCGGCCGCGCCCGGGCCGGCGCGCAGGACGACCCGACCGAGCTCGGACCCGGCGACTACCTGCGCTACCCGGGCGACGTCGCCCACGTCTTCGAGGCCCTGGAGCCCGGCACCAGCGCGGTGATGGTGTCCCAGCAGCGGTGAGAGCTGCCGCCCGGGCGGAGGCAGGCGGGTCAGCAGGTCCGCGCGCCGGCGTCCCAGGCGAGCACGCCGGAGCCCCCGGCCAGCCGGGACAGCCCGATGCCGAGCGAGTCGTAGACCTCGTCGACCGAGCTGGTGCGGCAGCTCTGCCGGGTGAGCAGCAGCGGCGCCGAGCGGTCTGCGGCCAGCTGCGTCCCGGCGACCGCGTCCACCGGCGCCGTCCCGGCCGCGACGACGGCGCTGGAGGCCTCCTCGAAGGCGTCCTCGGCGATGAGCGCGCTGGTGGTGTAGCGGTTGCTGCCGCCGATACGCTCGACGGAGGCAGCCGGCAGCAGCCGCTGGGCCTGGCGCAGCACCGCGTCGTCCACCGCGCCGGTCCCGCCGAGCACGACCACCCGTGAGGGCGCCAGCTCGGCGAGCCGCTCGGCCGTCACCGACGGCAGCGTCGTGGGCTGCGTCAGCAGCATCGGCGCCTCGGTGTGCGCCGCGGCCGCCCCTCCGCCGAGCGCGTCGGCGAGGTTGCTGCCGCTGGCGAGATAGACGGTGTCACCCGACCACTCCTGCTCGTGGCTGAGCTGGACGGCGGTGTCGTAGCGGTTCGCCCCCGCGACCCGGCGCACGGCATACCCCTGGCGCCGCAGCGTGGTCTCCACCTGTCCCGAGACCGCGGTCTCGCCCCCGACGACGACGACCTCCTCGGTGCCCAGCTCCTCCAGCGCCGCCAGGGTCTGGCTCGGGAGCGCCTCGGTGCGGGTGAGCAGGACGGAGGAGTCGTCGCGGCTCGCGACCGGTCCCACGCCGAGGGCGTCGGCGATCTCGGTGCCCTGGGTGAGGTATGCCGTCCGGGCACCATGCACCGCCGCCTCCTGCGCGAGCCCGGCCGCGACGGCGTAGCGGTTCTCACCGCCGATGCGCTGCACCGCGGAGCGGTCCTGCGCCTGCTGTGCGCCGACCTGGGCACGCAGCGTGCCGAAGAGCTGGTAGAGCTGCCACCCGGGGCAGCTCGTCGCGTAGACGTCGCGGTGGCCGTGCAAGGCCGGGAGCTGACGGGTCCAGCCGAGGTAGTCGTTGGTGTAGGTGACCGTGTCGGTGACCTCGACGTCGTGCTGGTTCAGGACCCAGGCCGAGGTGACCGAGAGGGCGCCGAGCTCGGCGGCCGGGACCGGGCTGATCTCGTGGTTGCCCAGGCTGCTGAGGCCGAACCAGTCGGCGTTCATGCCGTAGGAGTGGGCTCCCTGGACGTTGCCCTCCAGCCCGCCGGAGCGGCCCTCCCAGGCCCGCCCGTAGCGGTCCACCAGGGCGTTGTAGCCGACGTCGCGCCAGTCCAGCGTGCGGGCGTGGTAGTTGTAGACGGCCCGCAGCATGGCCGGCACGTCCTCCGGCGCGTAGTAGGCGTCCGTCGCCGTGTGGTGGATCGTCACGCCGAGCTTGGGTCGGTCCAGGACCGGCCCGGAGCTGGGGATGAGGTCCATGTCGCCGGCCCAGTCGGCGCGGCGGCCGATGATCACGCCCTCGCTGGCGGCGTCGGCGGTGGGCATCGACTCGACCTGGGCCACGTCCTGCGCGGTCACCTGGGTGGTCCACGTCTCGACGCTGGCGTCCTGCGTCTGCGAGGACAGCTCGACCTGGACCTGGTCGGCGTCGAGGACGATCGAGGCCTCGGTCCCCCACTCCCCGGTGGCCTGCATGTCCGGCCCGGTGGCGACGCCCTTCTCCAGCGAGGTCCAGTCGCCCCACTCCTTCCCGTCGTGCAGCCGCATCCGGGCCCCCGCCTCCGGCTCACCGGTCCAGCGCATCCCGATGACGGTCACCTCGCGCGGGTCGAGCGCGAGCGTGCCGCGCAGGACGTCCTGGCCGTCGGTGGACGTCGCGGACCGCACCGGCTCCAGGTCGGTCGACCGGTGCTCCGCGCCGTCGACGCTCCGGGGCTCGTCGGCGACGGCGACGGTGCCGGAGGTGAGCGGCACGAGCAGCGAGGCCGCGGCGAGCGCGGACAGGACGAGGCCTCGGGATGGGCGCATGGCAGAGCTCCTGGGTCAGCACGGCGGCCGACGGTGACGCGGTCAGGGGGACCGGGTCACGATAGCCTCATCAGCCCCACGATTTCACTACTCTTTGCCAAACCCATACCTTCTGAACTGCATCTTTGCGCTTACTGCAGGAACATCGCCGGGTCGAACTCCTCGATCGGGATGATCCGCAGCCGGGGCAGTGTGGTGTTGAACGCGCGCGTGTCGTGCTCGAGGTCGAAGAACTCCATGCCCTGCGCCACGAGTTGGTGGAAGCCGGAGTTGCGGAACTCCTCGAAGGCGATGAGGCCGACCCGACGCTCGCCGTCGAGCAGGGGGGTCACCGCCTCGAGGAAGTCCCCGTCGTGGCTCACGAGCATGACGTCGTCGGTGCGCTGCTGCAGCGCTTCCAGGGTGCGCTGGATCGCGATGTCGACGACCTTCTCCTCGGCGCTGCCGGACAGCGGGACCGGGGTGTAGCCCAGTGCCCGCAGCGCCTGGACGAAGGACATGGGCAGGCCGCTGCTGGCGTTGAGGAAGAACAGCCCCGTGGCGTCCTGTCCCCAGGTGTCCTGGGTGAAGGTGAGCAGCCGGTCCCACCGTGGCCGTTCCTCGGGCTGTGGTCGGCGCCCGAGGATGGAGTTGCCCAGCGTGGCATCGATGTTCTCCCCGTCCACGAGGAGGTAGGTGAACTGGCCCATGAGGGACCTCAGGCTTTCTTTCGGTATATCGGATTATTCGTAGACGAACTTCTGCGGTCCCGGGAAGATCCACGACAGGCCGTCCCGCAGCCGGTCGCGCCAGTTCTCCCAGGAGTGCCCGTCGCGGGACTCGACGTACTGCACCCGGGCGCCGGTGGACTCGAAGACCGGCACCATCGACCGGTTGGGCACGATGAGGGGCTCGTAGACGCCGCAGGTGATGAACATCCGCTCGGCGACGCGCTGCGGCTCCTCCCGGTAGCGGTTCATGAACTTCACCACCGGGTCGAAGGCCGGCCCCCCACCGTGGTCGGACCCGATGTCGGTGAAGACGAAGGACCCGGACTGCAGGAAGAGGTTGTCCCACACGCCGGGATCGCGCGCCGCCGCGGACAGCGAGGCGACCGCACCGAAGCTGGCGCCCATGAGGCAGCGCGCGTCGGCCCGGCGGATCACCGGCAGCTGCTCCTCGATCGCGGGCAGCAGCTCGGTGGTGAGGTGACGCGCGTGCGGGGCGTAGTTGGGGTACTCCCGGAGCCGGTCGCCCGGGTTGGAGAAGACGACGATGGTCTCGGCCATGTCCAGGTCGTGGATGAGGTTGTCCAGCACCGTGCGCATCGCGGTGTAGGTGAGGTAGTCGTCGCCGTCGTGCACGACCAGCAGCGGGTAGTGGCTGCTGCGGCGGAAGCGTGCCGGGAGGTAGACCCGGTTGTGCGTGGTCCGGCGCAGGGCCCGGCTCGGCAGCGGGAGGTCGATCAGCTCCCCGGCACGTGCGTCCGGCTGCGGCACGACCCACTCCGGAGTCTCATACCCTGCTGCCTGGCAGACGCTGGAGGACCCCACGGGGCTGTGCGCGACGTGCGGGTTGAGCGGGTCGTTGAAGGTCTCGACGGCCTCGCCGACCCGCACCTCGATCTGGTACTCCACCCGGGACGCGGCGGGCAGCTCGATCGTGACGTACCACAGCGGCTGCACGCCCTCGGGCACGTCCAGCCGCTTCATCGGCACGTGCTGCGGCTGGTTGACGATCCGGTGGCGCACCGCGACCGCGTCCGCGGGTCCGCGGTAGAGGAAGGTGCACTTCTCGCCCTCCACCACCGGGACCTCGTGCTCGGCGAGGAAGCGCGTGATGACGTCCTCGTCGAGGCGACGGGCGCGCAGCGCGTTGATGGCCAGCTTGCCCTTGTGCCGGGGCGGCATGGGGTATGTCTGGGGCTGGCTCACGACCACTCCTCCCGCGCGGGGTCGACCGGGGCGGCGCCGGGGGAACGGTCGGTGGCACCGGGGTCGAGGTGCCGCACGGGGTGGCCCGAGGGGCCGAGCACCCGGGCGCCTGGGGCAGTCGGCCCTCCGGCGTGAGGTCGACCCTGTCGCCCGGGTCGAGGGGCAGCGGGACCCGCGGGTGGCACCGGCTCACCAGGGTCGTCATGCGGCCCGGGTCGTCGAGCGCCAGGCGGTCCGCGGCCGACGGGAGCGCGACCAGACCCCGGGTCAGCCCGAGGCCGTCCATGAGCATCTCCGCGACACCGGGGGCGATGACGGAGTCGTCGTAGAAGAGCAGCACCCGTTCGGTGAGGGCCATCGCCCCGGCACCCCAGGCGATGACCGGCCGGTGGACCCGGGCGTGCACCCCGCTCGGGTCGGTCTCGTCCTCGACCGGGTGGGCCAGGACCGGCGCGAGGTTGAACATGTGCAGGGTGCCCAGCAGCACCCCCACGTGCCCCCCGGTGATGACCACCACGTCGCAGCCCTCGACCAGGGCACCGACCTCGGCGCGGCCACGCACCACGGCGTCGCGCTCCTCCGGACGGTGCCGGGCGTAGAACTCCTGGTGCAGCTCGGCGACCCGGCGGACGTGCCGTTCGTCCAGGTCGCGCATGATGCCCAGCACGTCCTCCAGGGCCAGGCGGTGCACCCGCTCGTCGCGTGGCTCGTGCGCCCGGATGCGGCCCAGGGCGTCGACCGCGTGCCGCAGCCCGATGAGGTAGAGCTCCTGCATCTCGGTCAGCACCTGGCGACGCCGCCGGTCGGCCTGCTCCAGCTCGGGGTCGGCCTCCCAGATCTGCTGCATGCGCTGCCAGAGGCCGAGGTTGACGCACCGCCCACCCAGCTGCTCGACCAGCAGCGCGTCGTCGTGCTCCCGGTCACGCCAGCCGGCGGTGATGGTCGCGACCCCGGCTCCGTCCAGGTCGAGCGAGGCCATGACGCGGTCCAGCTGCGGGTGGCGCTGCGGGCCGAGCAGGGTGATGCGGGGCGGGGACGAGGGTGCCGTGCCGCGCTCGGCGAGGTGCCGGTCGGCGTCAGCCGGCATGGACGTGCACCGTGCGCCCCACGTCGTCGAGCATCCCCCGGAGCGCGTCGAAGTCCGGGTGCCGCATCCGGATCCACGCGTTGGCCATGAAGCCGGCCTCGACCGGCTGGGTCCCCGTGCCGGCCACCGGCACGTGGGCGTCGATGATCCACCGGCCGTAGCGGTTCTCGATGTCCTCGAGCCCGCTGTAGCCGGTGATGAGGCCGTCCCGGTCCGGGCGCAGCGCCACGATGCCCGCGCTGTGGCTGCGGCTCGCGTGCTCGCGCACCTCGCCGTGCACGAGCGACTGGGCCCAGGCGGCATACACGTCCATGTCGTTGGCCGCGCAGTAGAGGTCCCAGCAGCCGACGCCGGGCGGGCGGCACCCGATCTCGGAGAACTTCAGCCCCTTCGGGCCGTGGAACCACTCCATGTGGGTGGCGGAGGTGCCGATGCCCAGGGCCTCGTTGACCCGGTGACCCATCTCGCGGATCTCGTCGTAGAGGCCGCCGCCGTCGATCCGGTTGGTGGCGATGAACTGCGGCGAGATCCAGCGGGTGCGCATCGCCTCGAGGACGCCGGGGAAGTAGTGCGAGGCGAAGTCGACCGCGATCCGCCCGTCGATGGAGACGGTGTCGTAGAAGCCCTCGTGCCCCTCGATGAACTCCTCGACCGCGATGGAGGAGTAGCCGCCCATCCGGTCCAGCGCCGCGGCCAGCTCGGTGTCCGAGTCGACCCGGACGGTGTCGGCGGCGCCCGCGGCGTCCCGCGGCTTGAGGATCAAGGGGTAACCGACCGCTGCGGCGAAGTCGCGCACCTGGTCGGCGTCGTCGGCCCCGGTGGAGGCGGCGGTCGGCACCCCGGCGGCGCGCAGCGCCTCCTTCATCGAGGGCTTGTCGCGGCACAGCCAGGTGGTGCGCACCGAGGTGCCCGGTATGCCGAGATCCTCGCGCACGTGCGCCGCGACGAGCTGGTGGGACTCGATGGTGGACTCCAGCCGGTCCACCCACACCATGCCCTGGACCCGGCGCACCGCCTCGGTCATCGCGTGGCGGTCCGTGACCGAGCCGACCTGCTCGTAGTGGACCATCCACGACTTCAGCTGGTCGTCCAGGTAGTCCAGCGGGGTCTCACCGATGCCGATGACGTTGGCCCCGGCCTGCGCCAGCGCCCGGGCGAACTCCCGCTGGTTCTTCGGGAAGTGCGGCTCCACGAGGACGATGTTCACGGGTCCGAGCCTGCCACATCCTGGCGCTGCGCGGGGATCGGGTCCGGGGTGCGCTCACTTCCGCCGGGCGAGCTCGTCGAAGGCGCGCGCGACGACCTCGGCGTAGACGTGCATACCGTCGATGTCGGGGTGCACCCGGTCGCTCTGCAGCACCTCGGGCTGCTCGCTGATGGTGGCGTTCCAGTCTCCGACGACGGCCTGCGGGTAGTCCGCGACGACGGCGCGGAGGGTCTCGTTGGACTCCTCGGTGAAGGAGGCCTGGACGTAGAGGTCCATGACCACGACGTTGCGGTCCGGCCCGAGGGTGTCGAGCACCGAGCGCAGCGCGGCCTCGTCCACCCCGGCGTTGGTGCCGAGGTGCAGGACGACGTTGCCGCGGACCTCGCCGGCCTCCACCCCGGCCGTGACGACCTCCACGGACTCCGCCCATCGCCGGTTGGACTGGGCGAGGTAGCTGATGTCGGGGAAGCGGTAGCTGAGGCCGTCGGCGCTGGTGACGACCAGCGAGTCACCGATCGCGGTGAGCTCGGACCCCGGGGGCACGAGCAGACCGTCCTCGTCGGGGCGGAAGGTCGACTCCCCCACCTGCACCTCACCGGGTGCGGGTGCCGGGGCGGCGTCGGAGTCCTCGCCGTCCTCGGCGCGCTCGGTCGTGCCCTCGCCGCCGGCGGCCTCCTCGTCGGAGGACTCACCGTCCGCTGCGGTGGCTCCCGCGGCAGGCATGCTGCCCAGGGTCGCCCCGAGCCCGGCGGCGTCGCGGGCGAGCGAGGCGCCCGACGCGGGTGCCGCGTCCGCGCCGGAGTCGATGCGGGCCTGGGAGTCCTCGATCTGGCGCTGGGTCGCCGACTTCTCCGGGGCCGTGACGAGGGCGACCACGGTGCCCACGAGCAGGACCGCGAGCCCCGCGGCGACGAGCCGGGGCGTCCTGCTGCGGTGCCACCCCGTGGTGAACCAGCGGACCGTGTCACCGAGGCTGGCCCGGGTGCCGCGTCGGCGCACCGGGACCTCCAGACAGCGCCACGAGAGCTCGGCCAGCACCAGCGTCAGGAGCAGCGCACCGAGGAGGACGCGGCCCCACGGAGGGTGCCGGCGGCATAGGGCACGAGGCGCCGGCGATCACCAGCACCGGCCAGTGCCAGAGGTAGATGCCGTAGGAACGTCGACCCAGCCACACCAGGGGCCGCAGGGACATGGCCCGCCGCCACGGCGAGGGTGCCTCGAGCAGGCCGGCGATGAGGACGACGGTGGCGAGCGAGGCGAGCGCGATGCCGCCCCGGAAGGTCAGTGCGGAGTCCTCGCTGCTCCAGCGCACCAGGGCTGCGAGGGTGAGCAGCGCGGCGAGCACCGCCGGGCCCCGCACGCGGCGCCAGCTGCGCGAGCGCAGCCCTGCCCGGTGCGTCGGGTCGGCCCATGCCAGTGCCAGGGCCGCACCTCCCATGAGTCCGACGAGGTGGGTGTCGGTGCCGTAGTAGACGCGGGTCGCGTCCGAGCCCGGCGTGAACAGCGCGGCCATGAGCAGCGTCGAGGCCAGACCCGCGGCGGCCACCGCGCCGACCCGTGCCCGGGTGCTGGGGGCGAAGGCGAGCACCACGACCAGCGTGAGCGGCCACAGCAGGTAGAACTGCTCCTCGACCGCCAGGCTCCAGAAGTTGACGAAGAGGATCGGGCTGGTGCTCTGGAAGTAGCTCGCGCCGGCCGCGATCTCCAGCCAGTTGCTGGTGAACGTCAGGGCGCCCGCCGCCTGCCGGACGATCCCGACGAGCAGGTCGCCGCCGACGAGGCGTGCCGCCACGACGCTGACGACGACGACCGCCAGCAGGGGCGGCACCAGGCGGCGGGCCCGTCGGCGCCAGAAGGACAGCAGGTCGACCCGCCCCCGGGCGTCGATCTCCCGGAGCAGCAGGGTGGTGATGAGGAAGCCGCTCACCACGAAGAAGACGTCGACGCCCAGGAAGCCGCCAGGCAGGGCGGCCGGGACGAAGTGGAAGGCCAGCACCGCGATGATGGCCAGCGCCCGCAGCCCGTCGAGGCCGGGGATCTGCCCGGGGCGCGGATCGACGTCACGAGGTCCGCGGCCGCGGCGGCGGGGGCGTCGGGTGCCCGTCGGCGCGGCGAGCAGCGCCTCCGTCGAGGCGCCCTGCATCGTCGTCGACCCGGTGACCGGCGGGCTGCTCGACGGGAGGCCGCCGGGGTCGACGAGCGCCCGCTCACCGCCCGGGGCAGGTGCGGCGGGCGCGTGCTCGGGGTCGCCCTGGGCATACCCCTCGCGTCGGTGGCACCGTGGCGGTCGAGATCGTCCCGGTCCGGGTGGGAGGCGGGCAGCGACATGTGCCGTGCCACCTCCTTCGTCGACCTGACCTGCTGACCTGAGGGCCGCTGGCGACCAATCTAGGTGCGGCGTCCGCGCTGTTCGGGGAGGTCGACGGTGTGTCGCGAGGCGGTCGCCCGGACGTGACGAGGCGCCCACCCGGTGGGGATGGGCGCCTCGTGGACGTGCTCTCAGACGGAGGCGGGTCGCTCGTCGCCGTCGCCGTCGTCGTCGTTGTCGTCGGCACCGTGCGGCAGCGTGTCGTGGCTGTGCTCGCGTGCGACTGGATCTCCTCGGTCGGCGACTCGCCGACGGCCTGCTCCTCCACCGAGCTCGGCGTCTCGGTGCCGAGGTCGTCGATCTGCTCGGTGTCGAGCATGCGCGCCTGGCCGTCGTTGCTCATGGTCGTCTCCCCCTCCATGGTGCTGGCCCCGGCCGCCCCGCCCACCGCACCGGTGGTCGTCGCGGTCGCCGCGGTCGTCGAGGGAGTGGACGCGGTCGAGGTGGTGCTGCCGGCCCAGGGGTCGGGTCGGCCGTCCTTGCTCGCCCACGGGTCCGCGGCGGGCTGGCTCTGCTGCTGCGAGAGCCACCACGCCACGCCGGCGCCGACGGCGGCGAGGATCCCCAGGGCGATGAGCTTGCCGCCCTTGCGCCGCGGAGCCTTGGGAGCGCCGGTGACGGTGGCCACGACGCCCTCCTCCTGGGCCAGCAGGCGGTCCTTGCCGGACTGCACCTCGGCGAGCATCTCCTGGATCTTGGGCAGGAACTCGTCGTTGATGAGGTCCCGGACGTGGTCGACGGTCGGGGCCAGCCCCGCGACGCCTCCTGGGCCCGCGGGACGGCGACATCGATGCCGTGGTCGACACCGGCCACGGCACGGTCGCGGGTGGTGGCGGCGAGCCCGGCCAGCGCAGCCGCGCCGGCACCGGCCTTCGCGGCGGCGGCCTCACCGAGCGGCCCGGTCTCCCGTGCCCGCTGCCAGGCCTCGGAACCCCGGTCGCGCAGCGCCTCGGCCGCGTGGCCGCCCTGCTCGCGCCACGACTCCGACTGCTTGCGCAGGTTCTTGGCAGTCTTGTTCCCGCGCGCGCGGGTGTCCTTGGCGAGCTTGGCGGCACGCTTCTCCGCCTGGGCTCCCTGCTTCTCGGCGGCCGCCCGGCCGTGCTTGCGGGCCTCGCCGGCCGCTGCGCGGGCCTGCTCGACAGCCTTCGCCGCCGAGGCGCGGTCCTTGCTCGCGGCCTTGAGCGCCTTGGCCCGGGCCTTCTGGGCGTGCCGTCGGCCCGAGGTGTCGTCCTTGGGCGCGGTCACCTCGGCCAGGGTGGCCAGGACGGCCGCCCCGAGGTTGCGGGCGCCCGACGCGGCACTGGCGCCCGCCTCGGTGGCGTCCTGCCGGGCACGGCTGGCCTGCGCGGCGGCACGTTCGGCATCGGTCTTGAAGAACACGTGCTGTCCCTCCTGTTGTCGGTCTGGGCCCCATCCTGCCCTGTCCTGCTGACGAACTCCACCTCACCCTGCCTGCGCCACGGCGCGGCGCGGGCGGCATACCGATCGTGCGAAACTGGGAGGCATGAACGTCACGCTGCACACCAACCACGGCGACATCGCGCTGGTGCTCTTCGAGCACGCGGCACCCAAGACGGTCGCCAACTTCACCGGGCTCGCGACGGGCGAGAAGGAGTACTCCGACGACGCCGGGCGCACCAACCCGCAGCCGTTCTTCGACGGGCTCGCCTTCCACCGCATCATCCCGGGCTTCATGATCCAGGGCGGCTGCCCGCTCGGCGAGGGCTTCGGGGGCCCGGGCTACACCTTCGACGACGAGATCAGCCCGGACCACGACTTCACCCAGCCCTACATGCTCGCGATGGCCAACGCCGGCAAGCGCATGGGCAAGGGCACCAACGGCTCCCAGTTCTTCATCACGGTCGAGCCGACCACCTGGCTGCAGGGCAAGCACACGATCTTCGGCGAGGTGGCCGACCAGGCTCCCGCGACGTCGTCGACGCCATCGCCGCGGTGCCGACCGGGGCCGGCGACAAGCCGGTCGAGCCGGTCGTCATCGAGCGCGTCAGCGTCGAGGGCTGACCAGGCCCGGGGACCCGTGAGCGAGCCCGCTGCCGCGCCGCCCCCGGACGGGACGCGCGGCACCCAGGGTGGGGGCCCGCCGGTGTGCCCACGGCACCCGGACCGGACGAGCTACATCCGGTGCCAGCGTTGCGAGCGGCCCACCTGCCCGGACTGCCAACGGCCGGCCGCGGTCGGCGTGCAGTGCGTGGACTGCGTGCGCGAGGGCTCGCGCGGCGCCCCGGTGGCGCGCACCCGCTTCGGGGCGCCGGCGCAGGCCGGTCGCCCCGTGGTCACCTGGACCCTCCTCGGCCTGTGCGTGCTGGTGTATGTCGGTCAGCTCGCCAACCCTGTCGTCACCCGCGAGCTGGCCTTCGTCGGCGTCCTGGCGGGTGTCGAGCCGTGGCGGCTGCTGACCACCGCCTTCGTGCACTTGCCCTCGAGCCTGCTGCACATCGCGTTCAACATGTACATCCTCTTCGCCTTCGGGCCGATGCTGGAGCAGGCGCTGGGCCGGGCGAAGTTCGCGGTCACCTACGTGCTGTGCGCCCTCGGCGGGTCGGCGGGGGTGCTGCTGCTCGCGAGCCCCGACCCGGGGTGGATCCGTCCGGTGGTGGGCGCCTCGGGCGCGATCTTCGGCCTGCTGTTCCTCTACGTCGTCCTGGCGCTACGGCAGGGCACCGTGCCCACGAGCCTGCTCGTCATGATCGGCGTCAACCTGGCGCTGCCCTTCTTCGTCTCGGGGATCGCCTGGCAGGCCCACGTCGGTGGTGCGGTGACGGGCGCCGCGATCGGCGGTCTGCTGGTCCTGACCTCGGCACCCGGTCGCTCGCCGGAGGCGACCCGTCGTCGGGCGCTGGCCTGGCCGGCCCTCGCCGGGATGCTGGTGCTGATCCTGCTCCTGGCCGGGGTCCGGCTGTGGCAGGTCATGGGACCGATGGCCTTCGCTACGCCGCCTGACGTCCCTGGAGACCCGAGTTACACCGGTGTCGTTATCCCCACGCTGGGGACGGGCTGTGGACAACTAGCGCCAGCGGGTGGCCATCGCGAAGCCCACCATGATGAGCCCCATCCCGATGCCGAGGTTCCAGTAGCGGATCGAGGCGATCGGCCACTGCCCCCCGGTCACGTAGAACACGGCCACCCACAGCACGCCGACGATCATCAGCGCGCACATCACCGGCACGAACCAGGAGGGGTTGCCCGGCAGGCTCTGGGTCTGGGGCGTGGTCTGGCTGGTGCGTTCGGCGCGCTTGCGCGCACCTTCTCGGCCGCGAGACTCGGGCACGTCCGTCTCCTTCGTGGTGGGAGTCGTCAGGATATACGCCCGATACGCTGGGCGGTGATGACCGATGACGTGGGCCAGGGGAGCCCGACGGCGCGCCGTGGGCGGGCCGCCGGCGTGACAGCGGTATGCCTGGCCGCCGGGCTGCTCTTCGGCACCAGCGCCTCGTTGGCCCGGGACGGCGGTGGCGCACCGGCGGATCTCGTCGACCTGATCACCGAGCGCGACGAGCAGGTGCGCGACCTGACCCGGCGTGCGGAGGACCTGGGCGGCGAGGTGGAGCAGCTGCGCGCGCAGCAGGCCTCGAGCGCCGCGGCCGTCGACGAGCGACGGGCCGACGGGCTGGCGCTGGGCGTGGGGACCGCCGCGGTGACCGGTCCGGCGCTCGGCGTGACCCTCGACGACGCCGGATACAGCCTGGACACCCTGCCCGAGGGTTTTTCCGTCGACGACGTGGTCGTGCACCAGCAGGACCTGCAGGGGGTCGTCAACGCCCTGTGGGCCGGCGGCGCCGAGGCGATCATGGTGCAGGACCAGCGGATCGTGTCGACCAGCGCGGTCCAGTGCGTCGGCAACACCCTCTATCTGCAGGGACGGGTCTACTCCCCGCCCTACACCGTGACCGCCGTGGGCGATCCGGAGGCGATGCGGGCCGCGCTCGGCGCCGATCCGGTGGTGTCCACCTATCGCGACTGGGCCGACGCCGTCGGGCTCGGCTACGAGGTGAAGGACCTCGGGGAGACCGAGCTCCCCGCCTTCGCCGGCACGGTCCGGCCCCAGCACGCCACCGTGACCCAGCGCTGACCACGGGAGTGGGTGCTGCCGGCGCCTACTCGGTCGGGTCGTCCTCGGTGGGCGGGTCCTCCGACGGTGGGTCGTCCGGAGGCCCGGGCTGCGTGGGCTCGGGGTCGGTGGGGACCGGGGGGATGCTCGAGGTCTCGGTCGGCTCCTCCGTCGGCTCCTCGGTCTCCGTGGGCTCCTCCGTGGGCTCCTGCGTCGGGGTGTTCGTGACCGTCTCGGTGATGACCTCGGTCTCGGTCTGCACCGGCTCGGCGGCGACGACGAGGCCCACGGTGCTGCCCTGCTCCACGGTGTCACCGGCCTCGACCGACTGCTCCAGCACCGTCCCGGCATCGGCCTCGGCGGTGCGGCGCGTCTCGATCTCCCACTCCAGGGTCTGCTCGTCGAGCAGCAGCACCGCCTCGTTCTGGTCCAGACCCACGACGTCGGGCACCTCGACCTCGCCGCTGGCCACGGTCAGGACGATCTCGTCGCCCGGGTCGATCTCCTCGCCCTCGCCGGGGTCGCTGGAGACGACCTGACCGTCCTCCCAGTCCGGGTCGTCGGTCTGCTCGGACTCGCCGCGGACGTTGGTGAAGCCCTCCCGCGCGAGCAGGTCCCGGGCGGCCTGCTCCTCCAGTCCCTGCAGCCGTGGGATGGTCTGCGCCTCCGGGCCGGCCGAGACGGTCAGCTCCACCTGGCCGCCGCGCTCCAGCTCCCCGCCGGGCGGGTCCTGCTCGATGACGATGCCGGGCTCCTCGTCGCTGTTGCGCTGCACCGCGTCCTCGGCGACGGTGAAGCCGGCCTGGGTCAGCGTGGTCCGCGCCTGCGCCTCGGTGCTGCCCACGGTGCTCGGCACCACCAGCATCTCCGGGCCGTCGTCGCCGTTCGGCCCCATCACCTGCCACAGGACCCAGGCGACGCCCGCCAGCGCCACCGCGGCCAGCGCCCCGAGCAGCAGCGCCGCGCCGGGGTGCCGTCGCTCGCGGACCGGCAGCTCGTCGGTGCGCTCGTAGCGGTCGTCGTCCCTCCCGCCGGCCGGGAAGATCCCCGTCGGTTCCTCGGGGTATGCCTGTGGCTCGCGCGCCCCGCCGGCCACCGGGACCGCCTGGGTCGCGGCGGCGGACGAGGCCGCGGCGGCAGCAGCACCGGCCGCGGCCGCACCGCCCAGGCCGAGGACCCGGTCGTAGGTCGCCTGCGCCGGCGCGGAGACCGGCTCGTCGGCCCGGGCGGCGTTGAGGTCGGCCCTGAAGGAGCCCGCGTCCTGATAGCGGTCCTCGGGCTTCTTCTCCAGCGCGTGCAGCGAGATCGCATCCAGCGCCTCCGGCAGCCGCGACCCGTGCGTCGAGGGCGCCTTCGGTGCCTCGCCGAGGTGCTGGTAGACCAGCGAGACCGGGTCGCCCTGGAAGGGCGTGCGCCCGGCGAGCAGCTCGTAGAGCAGGCAGCCGACGGAGTAGAGGTCGGAGCGGCCGTCGACGTCGAGCCCCTGCGCCTGCTCCGGGGAGAGGTAGCGGGCGGTCCCCATGACGGCCTGCGTCTGGGTCATCGTCGCCGCCGTGTCGGCGATGGCGCGGGCGATGCCGAAGTCCATCACCTTGACGGCACCTGCCTCGGTCACCATGACGTTGGCCGGCTTGATGTCGCGGTGCACGAGGCCGCGCTCGTGGGCATACTCCAGGGCGGAGAGCACGAGCGCGGTGATCCGCGCCGCCTCGTCGGGGTCGAGGGTGCCGTGCTCGTTGAGCAGCTCGCGCAGGGTCTTGCCCTCGACCAGCTCCATGACGATGTAGGGCACCTGGACCGTGGCGCCCCCGGACTCGGTGACCGCCTGCTCGCCGGAGTCGAAGACCCCCACGATCGCGGGGTGCGACAGCCCGGCCGCCGACTGCGCCTCGCGGCGGAAGCGGGACAGGAAGGAGGAGTCGCGGGCGAGGTCGGTGCGCAGCACCTTGATCGCGACCGGTCGCCCGAGACGCAGGTCGTGCCCGAGGTGCACGTCGGCCATACCGCCGCGGCCGATGAGCTCGCCGAGCTCGTAGCGCCCGCCCAGCACCCGGGCCGGCGGCTCCGGCGGCGGGGTGGCCTGCGTGGGGTCGTCCGTCATCGCTGCACTCCTGCCTCCAGCATGGCCCGTGCCACCGGCGCGGCGACGAGACCACCGGTCTCGCCGACCCAGTTGTCGGTCGCGGACTCCACGACGACGGCGACCGCGATCTGCGGATCGTCGGCGGGCGCGAAGCCGGTGAACCACGCGTGCGCGGCGCCGCTCTCGCCGAACTCCGCGGTGCCGGTCTTGCCCGCCACCTGGATGTCCGGCAGCGCCGCCGACTGCCCCGAGCCGCGTTCGACGACCTGGGTCATCATCTCGGTGAGCTGCTCCGCCGACTCCTGGGAGACGGCGCGCGAGCGCGTCCTCGGCTCGTTGCGCTCGATGACCTCGAGGTCGGAGCCGCGGACCTCCTCCACCAGGTAGGGCGTCATCGTCACCCCACCGTTGGCGATAGCCGCAGAGATCATCGCCACCTGCAGCGGGGTCTCGCGGACCTCGAACTGGCCGATGCCGGTCAGGGCGAGCTGGGCGTCGTCCATCTCGTCCGGGTAGATCGAGGGGGTCACGCTCATCGGCACCTCCAGCGGCTGGCCGAAGCCGAAGGCCTCGGCCTGCTCCCGGACGGAGTCGGCGCCGAGCTCGCCGGCGAGCCAGGCGAAGGAGGTGTTGCAGGAGACCTGCACCGACTCCGCGAGGGTCGGCCGCCCCTCGGGGTCGCAGGCGGCGCCGCCGAAGTTGGGCAGCTCGGTCTCGGTGTTCGGGAGGGTATACGTCAACCCGCCCTCGAGCTCGGTGTCCGGGGAGTACTCCCCCGACTCCAGCGCGGCCGCCGCGAGGACGAGCTTGAAGGTCGACCCGGGCGGGTAGAGGTCGCCGCCGATCGCGCGGTTGACCAACGGCTCGGCCGGGTCCTCGCTGAGGGAGGTGTAGGCCTCGTCCACGGCGGCCAGCTGGTGGCTCGCCAGGGCGTTGGGGTCGTAGCTGGGCCGGCTGACCATGGCCAGGATCTCGCCGGTCGCCGGGTCCAGCGCGACGGCGGCGCCCCGCCGGTCGCCCAGGGCCTCCGCCGCGGCCGCCTGGACGTCGGGGTCGATGGTCAGCTCGAGGCTGGCCCCGGAGGCGGGCGTGCCGGTGACGACGTCGGAGAGGCGCTGGTAGAACAGGCTGTCGTCGGTGCCGGCGAGCACCGGGTCCTCGGCCCGCTCCAGCCCGAGACCGGCGCCGTAGGTGAAGGAGTAGTAGCCGGTGACGTGGGCATACCGCTGCGCCTGGTCGTACTGCCGCAGCCACTCCAGCTCGTCGTCGGTCGGCTCGGAGGTCGCGATCGGGGTGCCGTCCACGAGGATGGCGCCGCGGTCCCGGCTGTAGTTGTCGATGAGGGTGCGGCGGTTGCCGGGGTGCTCGCGCAGGTCCTCCGCCTGGACGAACTGGATCCACGTCGTGGAGATCAGCAGGGCGGTGAACATGGCGAAGACGACCAGGGCCAGCCGGCGGATGGGGGTGTTCATGCGCTCGCCCCCTCGCGCTCGGCCTCGTCGATGCTCGGGTCCTGCCGCCGCTCGGAGATGGGGCGGCGGGCGTGGTCGCTGATCCGCAGCAGCAGCGCCACGATGATCCAGTTGGCGAGCAGCGAGGAGCCGCCCGCCGACAGGAAGGGCGTGGTGAGACCGGTCAGCGGGATGACCCGGGTGATGCCGCCGACGATGACGAAGACCTGGAGCGCCACGGTGAAGGACAGGCCGACGGCCAGCAGCTTGCCGAAGCCGTCGCGGGAGCCGATGGCCGTCCGCAGACCGCGCTCGACGAGCAGGGCGTAGAGCAGGAGCAGCGCGAAGAGCCCGATCATGCCCAGCTCCTCGCCGAAGCTGGCGACGATGTAGTCGCTGTTGGCGTAGTAGGTGATGTAGGGGAAGCCGCCGCCCAGCCCGGAGCCGAAGATGCCGCCGTGCGCGAGGCCCATCAGCCCCTTGGCGACCTGGTCGGACTGCTCGGCGGCGAAGGGGTCCAGCCACAGCGTGACGCGGGCCTGGACGTGGTCGAAGAGCCGCCAGGCGAGCACGCAGCCCGAGGCGAAGAGCGCCAGCCCGATGACGATCCAGCTGGTGCGCTCGGTCGCGACGTAGAGCATGGCGACGAAGAGCCCGAAGAAGAGCAGCGAGGAGCCCAGGTCGCGCTGCAGCACCAGGATGAGCACCGACAGCATCCAGATGACCAGGATCGGGCCCAGGTCGCGGGCCCGGGGCAGCTGCAGGCCCAGGATGCGGCGCCCGACGAGGGACAGCGCGTCCCGGGTCGAGACGAGGTAGCCGGCGAAGAAGACGGCGACCGCGATCTTGGCCAGCTCGCCCGGCTGGAAGCTGAACGGCCCGATGCGGATCCACAGGCGTGAGCCGTTCACCGTCTCTCCGATGACCGGCAGCATCGGCAGGAGCAGCAGCACGAAGCCGAGCGCCATGGCGATGTAGGTGTAGCGCCGCAGCACCCGGTGGTCGGGCAGCAGCATGAGCACGGCCGCCGCGATCGCCATCGCCAGCCCGGTCCACAGCAGCTGCCGGCTCGCCACGCCGTCGGTGCCCCCGGCCGTCTCCACGAGGTCGATGCGGTGGATCATCACCAGGCCCAGGCCGTTGAGCAGGGTCGCCAGCGGGAGGAGGAGCGGGTCGGCATACCGGGCCCGGGCGCGGAGCACCGCGTGCAGGCCGAGGGCCAGCACGCCGAAGATACCGACGTGCAGCCACACGTCGGTGGGCAGCGCGCCCTCGGCGGTGAGGTTGACGGTCACGTAGGCGAGGGTGACGACGCCGACGGCCAGCACGAGGAGCAGCAGCTCGATGGTGCGGCCGCTGCGGACCTCGAGGCTGGTGACGGTGGAAGGGGTGGGAGTCGTGGCGCTCATGGGCATCCCTCCGGCCACACGACCGTCGCGGTCGGCCCGGTGTCCTCCGAGCCCGTCGGAGCCGCGGTGGCGGTGCTGGTCTCGGTGCCCCCGAGGGCGCTCCCGCCCAGCTCGAGGGAGTCCCGCAGCAGCTCCCGGGCCGGTCCCGACGCCGCCGCGGAGCGCTGGGCGTCGGCGAGGCTGTCGGCGGTGACGGTGTCCATGTCGTCCGGGATCTCGGTGCTCTGCGACCCATCGGGCAGGAGCACGGTGGGCACGCAGGCGGCTGCTGTGAGCGCCCGCAGGTCGGCGACGATGCGCTCGGCGTCGTCCTGCCCGTCCGCGGACAGGGTTCCCTGCACCCGGCGCTGGTAGTAGTAGGGCAGCTCCTCGACGGGCAGGTCGGTCTGCTGCTCGGCCGTGGACAGGCTCACCGGCCCGAGGTCCTGGGAGATGCCGCGGTAGATCGTGACCATGCCGTCCTGCTCGCCCACGTAGTACTGCTGCTGGCTCCAGGTCCACGCCGCCCAGCCCCCGGCGACGAGCACCGCGAGCACGGCGACCGTGATGCCGGCCAGCCGCAGCGTCCGGACCCAGGGCCGGCTCTGCTCCTCGGCGAGGACCGGTCCGTCGTCCACGGTGGAGACGCCGGAGGCCTCCCGGGTCAGGGCGGCAGCCTTCTCGGCCGGGCTGAGGTGGCGCAGCGGCCGGTTGCCGCGGCGCTCGCTCGCGGCGCCCACGACCTGCGGCTTGCTCGTGCCCTCGCCGGGGGAGACGGCGTCGGCCACGACGACGGTGACGTTGTCGCGGGTGGAGGCGCGCAGCGCGGTGTGCACGAGCGCGTCAGCGACCTGACCGGGGGTGCGGCCGGGTTCGGCGAGGATCTCGGTGACCACCTCGGTGGAGACGTAGTCGGTCAGCCCGTCGCTGCAGATGAGCACCCGGTCGCCGGAGCGCAGCTCGCGCAGCGACAGGTCGGGGTGGTCCTCGGGGCGGCCGGTGAAGACCCGGGTGACGAGCGAGCGCTGCGGGTGGTGCTGCGCCTCCTCCTGGCTGATCCGACCCTCGTCGAGCAGCTTCTGCACGAAGGAGTGGTCGGTGGTGATCTGGGTGAGCCGCCCACCGCGCAGGAGGTATGCCCGGGAGTCGCCGATGTTGGCGACGGCCAGCTTGGTGTCGACCCGGAGCATGGCGATGCAGGTGGTGCCCATGCCGTCGGAGTCGGGGTAGACCTCCATGACGTCGGCGAGCCGGTTGTTGGCCTCCTCCAGCGCGTGCTCGAGGATGTCCAGGGCGTCGTCGGCGCCGTGCGACTCCCCGTCGAGGTGGACCAGCTCGCCGACGACGAGGGAGGAGGCGACGTCGCCCGCGGCGTGCCCGCCCATGCCGTCGCAGAGGACGAGCAGCTCGGGCCCGGCATACGCGGAGTCCTCGTTGCGGGCCTTGCTGCCGAGGCCGATGTTGGTGCGCGCGGCGTAGCGCAGGGCGAGGGCCATGGTCAGCGGCGCAGCTCGAGGACGGTCTGGCCGATCCGGATCTGCGCGCCCGGGTCGAGCTTGGCCCCGGTGCCGATCCGGGCCCCGTCGACCTCGGTGCCGTTGGTGGAGCCGAGGTCGTCGGCGTACCACGCGTCGGAGCCGGGGTAGATCCGCAGGTGGCGGCCGGAGGCGTAGTCGTCGGTGAGGACGAGGGAGCACTCGGGGTTGCGGCCGACGAGGACCCCGGAGTCGTGCAGCGGCACCGACGTGCCCCGGAGCCGTCCCTCGGTCACGACGAGGTGGGTCGGGGTGTTGCGTGGTTGCTTGCGGTCCGAGCGGGACTCCGGCCTGCGGGTCGGGCCGGCGTTGCGGGTGAGCACGCGGGTGCCGTAGAGGTCGCCGCGCAGGGCACCGACCACGGCCACGACGAACGCCCAGAGGAGCACCACCACGCCCAGCCGCAGCAGGTTGAGGGTCAGCTCACCCATCAACCCTCCAGCTGGACCGTGATGTGGGTGCGCCCGAGGGTGATGCGGTCGCCGGTGCGCAGCTGCTCGCTGCCGACCTGCTCGCCGTTGAGGTAGGTGCCGTTGGTGGAGCCGAGGTCGCGCAGGATGACATGCTGGTGCGGCCCGTCGTGGCTGATCCGGATCTCCGCGTGCTTGCGGGAGGCGCCCGGGTCGTCGACGACGACGGTGCACTCCTCGTCGCGGCCGAGGGTGGTGACGGCGGCCGTCAGCGGCACCTGCCGACCGTCGATGTCCAGCGACGGGCCGCTGCGGCGCCGCGGTCGGGAGGACTCGCGGGGGCGCTGGTAGGCCGCCTCCTCGTAGCCGCCGTCGGCGCCGGTCTCCTCGTGACGGGGGCGCTCGCTCTCGGCCCGACGGGCGTCCTGCTCCCGGGCCTGCTCCTCGCGACGGGCGTCCTGCGCCTGCTGGGCCTCGGCGAACTCGCGGGCACCGCCGCGCCCGCCGGAGCCGCGGCGGCCGTCCTTGGCGGCGGGGCGCACCCGGAAGATGCCGGTCTCCAGCTCCTCCCCGGACACCAGCCGGACCTCGAACGGGCCGGGTGCGACATACCGCTGCGCGTCGGCGTGGTCCTCCGCGGCGGCGACGAGCTCGTCGGTGAGGGCGTGGGAGTAGGAGGAGAGGCGCTCGAAGTCGCTCTCGGCCAGCTCGACGGTGAAGACGTTGGGGACCATGGTGCGGCCGGGGCCGAGGACGGCGGCGCGGTCGTCCATGGCGCCGCGCATGGCGGAGGCGATCTCGACCGGCTGGACCTCGGCCTTGAAGACCTTGGCGAAGGGCTGCTTCACGGCGCGCTCGAGCCCACGCTCGAGCTTGTCGAAGACACCCACGGCCCTCTCCTGACTGGTGGCACGGTTGATGGCTGGCGCCTCGATGGTAGCCGCCACGGGTGGGAGGACCCTGGAGGCTGGCCCGGCGCCCTGGGCCTGTCGGAGGCCCTGGTGGATTAGGGGTGCGGGTGGCCGCGGTGGTAATCTTGTCCGGCACTCGCGCGAGTGGCGGAATAGGCAGACGCGCACGGTTCAGGTCCGTGTGCCCGCAAGGGCGTGGGGGTTCAACTCCCCCCTCGCGCACTGTGTCCTGTCTCAGGACAGAGGAAACCCCCGGACCTCGGTCCGGGGGTTTTCCTGTGGATCTGGGTGGGCCGACGCGGGTCAGGGGCGGCTGCAGTGATGTCGGTCGGGGAGGGGTCCGCCCGGGGAGCTCAGCCCTCGCGCGGCACGACCTGGTGGATGAGATAGCAGGACGTGCCGTCGGAGTCGGCGAGATCTCGGCCGACCGAGAGGTAGCGCGGGTCGCCCTCCGGGGTCATCGCCACGAGGGCATGGTTGCGCGCGCGCACCCCGGCGGCGGTCTCCTCCAGCAGCTCCTCCAGGGTGGGCGCGGCGGCGAGGGCGAGGTCGCTGGGGTCCTCGCCGAGCTGCCGGGCGCCGGTGACCTCACCCTGGGCCACGTCGATCTCGAAGGTGCCGACGTAGGCTCGCTCGCCGCAGAGGCTCGTGACCTGATAGCTGTATGCCTCCGGCGCAGCCCACCCCGGCATCTCCCGGCGCGCGTCGGGGACCGGCAGGTGCCACCGGACCGGCCCGGTCTCGCACGCCGCGGTGCCGGCCGCCTCGCCGGTCTCGAGGCAGGCGGCGTCGACGAGGTCCTTGCCGACGGCGTCCGGGCCGAGCTCGAGCTGGATCATCTCGGTGTCGTTGCCAGAGCAGTCGCCGGCGTCCACGTGCTCCACCCGGGTGTCGATGACGACCTGGCCCTCCTCGACGACCACCGTGGGTTCTAGGACCCGTCCCGTGACGCCGCTCGCGCAGCCCAGTCTCGTCACAGCCAGGTGCACGACCGCCCCGTCCGCGGCCGGTTCCGCGCCCGGGTGACGGTCCAGGTGGCAGCGTCACCACCCGCCGTGGTCGAGGGCATACCGCAGGACGCCAGCGCGGCGGTGACGACGACCGAGGACGCGCTCGCGGCCCAGCGTCGCCCGTGGCGTGGTGCGCGTGGACCATCCATGGCAGACACCTCTCTCCAGCACGACCTCGCTTCGACGGCCTGAGCCTGCCGCGGGTTCCGCCGGCACCGCGATGGAGAACGGCCCGGATCCCTTCACCCGAGCGGGGAGATGACACCGCCCGCTGCTCGCCTCAGCCGGGCAGGTCGGGCTCGCGGTGCTCGCCGAACCGGTCCCAGTCGCCGAACGTGATCATCGGCACCCAGTGGGCCGAGACGTCGACGCCGGTGAACTCCTCGACCTTGGCGGCAGCCTCTCCCTTGACGGCGAAGTAGGAGCGGGCTCGCCCGTCCGGCTGGAAGAGAAAGGACCTGTGCGCCTTGGAGTCCCGGAGGGAGAGCCACGTGTCCTGCCCGTCGGGGTAGACAGTGACAACGACCTCCCGGAGGAACAACTCTTCGGGACGACCGGGGTCCTCATCGAAGTGATACTTCTTCACCTCTGAGCCGAACCGGTCGTAGAAGATGGAGCCGACGTACATGCCCTCGGGATTGATCTTCAGCGTGTAGTCCGGCACGACACCACCAGAGGAGTCAGGCACCTTGCTCACGCAGAAGGAGGGGCCGTCCCTGAAGCGTGTTCGGGCCTGGGCCTGCGTGATCTCCTGGATCGGCTTGCGCAGGACCGGATGCCAGTCACGTCCGTAGCGGTACGTCATCGCTCTCTTCTCAGGGGTAGAGGTGGGCGGTGTAGTCGAAGCCGTTGACGTCGACGATACGGACGTTGTTCTCGAAGGCGTACTCCGCGACCTCGTCCGGGATCGTTCCTCCGGCCTGTGGTGGCACCTGCAGCACCATTTCACCGTCCAGCCTCTGACCCGCTAGGCCGGACGCCCGCGTCGAGGGCACGTCGGCGACCGTCGCGCCGTCCGGGTACTTGGTCACCAGCTCGTCGATGTAGGCGCGGGCCTGCCTGGTCTCGATGCTCCCGAGCTGGGTGAGCTTGCGGGAGACGATCAGATCGCCCGGCACATAGCTGTCCAGCCGCACGTAGCCCGACCCGCCCGGTGCCTGCAGGTAGACCTGGTTGTGCTGGTAGGTGGGCGCCATGTAGGTGTCGAAGCGGTTGCCGGCCACCATGTTCTGCAGCCACGGGCGGTCCTCGAAGCGGCGCAGCTCGGCCGGCGTGAGGAAGTTGTCCCGCCCGTAGTTCGCCGGGTCCGCGAGCTCGTCGGCCGAGGTGGGCAGCCTGCCGCCGGGCAGCAGGCGGGACATGTCGGTGCCGTTGTCGGCGAGCCGCTCGATCGTCGCGAGCTCGTCCACCGTGAGGGCGCGCTTGACCCACTTCCCTCCGACGGAGAACCAGCCGACGACCGGCACCGCGCCGGCGGCGGACAAGCCGGCGTCGACGTAGTTGCCCTCCGCCGTGTACCAGAGCCCGTTGAGGAGGTCGGCGGGCTCCCCCACGAGGGGCAGCATCCCGACCACGTCGAGCACGAGGTGCCCCGCCTGGGACCACCAGGGCGGCCCTCGGCGGGCTGCCAGCTCTGCGCGTCCGCGAAGCGGTCCTCGAAGGCGAAGCGGCGGGGCTGCTCGACCTCGGTCAGCTCCCACATGCCGCCGAACCGCTCGCCCTCCGGGCTCGTCATGTAGTACTTCGTCGTGGTCCCGGCCGCAGCTCGTGCTCGACGAAGGTCGCGGGATAGGTCGGCGGGCCGAAGACCTGCTCCAACCGGCGCGGGTCGGCATACAGCTGCCAGACGCGCTCGACCGGTGCGGCGAACTCCGCGGTGATGGTGACGGTCCGGGTCTCGGTGTCGGTGGTGACGTCGGTGACGGGCATGTCAGTCCTTGAGGAAGGTGTCGATGCGGTCGATGCGACCGCGCCAGAGGGTCTCAAGCTCGGCGAGCATCGAGGAGACCGAGCGCACGGCCTCCACGTCGCTGCTGGCGAGCTGCTGCCGGCCGCTGCGACGTTTGGTGAGCAGGCCGGCGCGCTCCAGCACGGCGACATGCTTCTGGACGGCGGCGAAGCTCATGTCGTAGTCCTCCGCCAGGGCCGAGACGGAGTGCTCTCCCCCGGCTGGCGCGCCGTCGGGCGCACCCTGCGCGGCCGCACCGGGTGGGCGAAGACCGAGCGGCTGACCGGCGCGGAGCAGGAGCCGGTGGCGGCCGGGCATACCGGCGGGTCGACGTCGTGAGCCTGCGCCGAGGCCTCCCGGGGGTCCTGGTGCTGCTGCTGCTCGCCGGCTGCGCCTCCGGGCAGGCGTGGGAGGAGGGGAGCGAGCACGACGGGTGGCGCGTGGTCTTCGACGGGCACGGCGTCGTCCGCCCCGACGGCGACGGGGTGCTGCTCGAGCCGCGTCACGCCGCCTCCGCCGACGTCACGCACGGCGGCCTGGTCGTGACGACACAGGCCCACCCCGTCGGGACGGACCTCGCGATCACGGCGAGCACGCAGGAGCAGGTGCGCGAGGGGGAGCCCAGCCCGTGGGAGGTGGCCTGGGTCCTGTGGAACTACCAGGATCCCGAGCACTTCTACGCCGTGGTGCTCAAGCCGAACGGTTGGGAGGTGAGCAAGCAGGACCCGGCTTACCCGGGCAACCAGCGCTTCCTCGCCAGCGGCACCGAGCCCCGGTTCCCGATCGGCGCCGACTACCGGGTCGAGGTGGAGCAGGCCGACGGTGTGATGTCCGTCTCCGTCGACGGGGAGCAGCTCGCCGAGGTGACCGACACCGAGCGGCCCTACACCGAGGGCGCGATCGGGCTCTACACCGAGGACGCGCGGGTGCGCTTCGCGGATCTGCGGACCGGTCGATGACGAGGTATACACCTCTCTAGCGTGCGGGTGAGAGAAGTCAAGACGTCGTGATCGACCGCGCTGTCGCCGCCGGAGGGGCCGGTCCGGGCCTCAGCTGAGGAAGTCGCTGAGCCCGCTGCTGCGACGCTCCCCGGAGCCGGTGTTCGCGGCATTCTCCGCGGGCTGCACGAGCACGTGCCCCTGGCCGGAGAAGGCCATCTGCACCATCTCACCCGTCCCCCCGCGCAGCATCGAGCCGATCCCGCCGGTGTCGGTGCGGATCTGCATCCGGACCGCCTGGGTCCAGAGCACCACCGCCTGCGCGTCGGCGAAGGTCGGTGTCGAGACGTCCAGCGCGATCGGCTCGCCCTTGGTGGTGATCGCGACATACCCGCTGCCGCGCAGCGAGACGTTGAACAGCCCACCGGCCATCATCCCGCCACGGGCCGACACCCGGTGGATGTCCCAGTCGATCGAGGAGGAGAAGGCGAGCACGTTGGCGCCGTTGACCGACACCATGTCGTCCTCCAGGTAGAGCACCTGGATGTCCGCCGCGTCGTCGGCAAGGAAGAGCTCCCCCTGTCCGCTGCACTCCATGACCGGGACGCCCTCGCCGGTGAGCGAGGACTTCATCATCTTGCTCAGCCCGCCGGAACCCTTGTTGGCGAAGCGGATGTCGCCCTGGTAGGCCACCATCGAGCCGGTCCTCGCCATGACCGGCCCGTAGTCCATCCGCACCTTGAGCATCTTGCTGCTCTGGCGGGTGAACTGGTCCCGAGCCTCGGTCTCCTTGAACTCCTCGAACAGCGATCCGTGGATCGGCATGGTCCTCACCCTTCTCGTCACGGTCCCTGCTGAGTATGGTGCGGGTCGAGGTCGGCGCTCAACCCACGGGAGGTGTGGCGAGGGGTGGTCTCGACGCGCGGTCGCGTGGCCCGGACGCCGTCGACGAGGCGCTGTGGGCGACGCCGCGGGCCGTCGTCATCCCTGGCGACCACATCGCTGCTGGTGAGCGCTGCGCCGCACTGAGCGGCCGGCTGTGCTTGGCTGGGCCCATGTCAACGACGACACGGACCCTTCTCGCCACCGCCAGCGCTCTCGCGATGGGCGCCACCCTCGCGGTCACCCCGTCCTCGGCCGCCAGCTCGGCCTACGTCGCCCTCGGCGACAGCTTCTCGGCGGGGACGGGCACCTTCGACCGCACGGACTCGTGCTACCGCTCGCCGCGGGGATATCCCGAGCTCGTCGCCCGGGCGAAGGGCCTGGACCTGGACTACCAGGCGTGCTCCGGGGCGGAGACGGCCGATGTGCTCGCCGACCAGCTCGACACGCTGGGCCCGGGGACCGGCCAGGTCTCCGTGACGATCGGCGGCAACGACGTCGCTTCGCCGACGTGCTCACCGAGTGCGCCCTGCCCGGGTGGATCAGCGACTGCGACGGGGAGATCGACGACGCGCTCGTCGTCCTGCGGACCGAGCTGCCCGGTCGGCTGGACGAGGTCTACGGCGCCATCGACGACCGGGCTCCGGACGCCACGGTCGCCGTCGCCGGCTACCCGTACCTCTTCAACGGCCGGGACTGCAGCTGGCTGACCTTCTTCTCGCGCGGCGAGATGGCCCGGCTCAACGACGGCACCGCCGAGCTCGACGAGATGATCGCCGACCGCTCCACCGCCTCCGGCTTCACCTACGTCGAGGTGCGGGACGACTTCGCCGGCCACGCCGTCTGCGACACGCAGCCCTGGATCAACAACCTGTCCTTCCCGATCGACGAGTCCTTCCACCCCAACCGTCCGGGCAACCAGGCCTATGCCGCCGCCGTCGCCCCGGCCCTCGTCGGGTCGACGATGCCGGCCGCCCAGATGGCGACGCAGCAGGCCACGCCTGCACCGCCGCCCGACGTGCGGGAGCAGGCGCGGGCGGTGCTGGAGCTGAGGCTGGACAGCAGGGCGCACCTGCGGCAGGCGAAGAAGGCGGGGCTGCGGCCGGGCGAGGTGCGCAGCGCCGTCGCCAAGCTGCGCAGCGGGGACGAGCGGGTCGTGCGGGCCGGGCTGGCGCAGTTGCAGGCCCTCGACGCCCGGGTGGAGCAGGGCTGAGAGGCCGGTCGACCGGGGAAATCCCGCCGGGGCGGTCATTCGCCGGACACCCGGGTGATTCGGTGCGGACACCGACCGGGGATCTCTCGCCGGGGCCGTCCTTTGCCGGTCGCCCGGTCGTCGACGTGAAATGCTGGCGGCATGCGCAACGTCCTGGGCACCCCGCTGCGGGAGTGCGGCACCGACCCGGTGACGGGCTTCACCCGGTCCGGGTGCTGCGAGGTCACCCCGCAGGACGTCGGCGTGCACGGGATCTGCGCCGTGGTGACCGAGGAGTTCCTGGCACACCAGTTCTCGGTCGGCAACGACCTGCTCACACCGCGTCCGAGTTGGGGATTCCCCGGCCTGACGCCGGGGGACCGCTGGTGCGTGGTGGCGCTGCGCTGGCTGCAGTCCCACGAGGAGGGACGGGCGGCCCCGGTGGTGCTCGCCAGCACCCATGAGCAGGTGCTCGAGCTGGTGCCGCTGGAGCTGCTGCGCCGGTATGCCGTCGACGTCCCGGACGACCTCTCGGGGTGGGGCTGAAGCCCGCTGCCGGCGGGTCGGCGTCCTCAGCCCGGGGTGGTCCCTGCCGCGTCCGGACCCGACCCCGACTCCTCCGGGCCACCGAGCCGGGTGCGCTCGTCCTCGGCGGCGCGGCGGCCGACGGACAGCAGGAACAGCCCACCGAGCAGGTCGAGGATCCCGATCACGAGCAGCATGATCGTCAGCACCCCGCGCTCCCCGGAGGCGAGCCGGTTGGCGGCGAAGACGGTGATGGCCACGCCGAGCACGAGGTAGACCCAGCCACGGCGGCGCAGGCTGGCGGGGTCCCGCCGCGCGATCTCGGCCGCCGAGGGCCGGGCGATCCCGGTCTGACCTGCCGTGCCTCGGCAGGCTCCGCGCCAGGCGCCCCCTCGCGGAAGGTCCCGTCGAAGGGCTCCTCGGTCTGGTGGTCGAAGGGTTGGTAGCCGGTCTCCGCGGCGACGATCCCCACGGCGCGACGAGCCTCCTCGAGCACCTGTGCACGATCGGGGCCCGAGTCCTCGGAGGGCTCCTCGCCGGCCTCCCGCTCACCCAGGCTCACCGCCGCGGAGCCGTCGAAGAGCTCCACCTGGATGCCGGTCCGGGGCGCCGTCAGCTCGCCGTAGACGTCGCCGCCGGTCTCCTCGGCCACCCAGGTCTCGAGCTCGCCGCTGAGCACCTCGCGCAGCCGGGTCTCGATCCGGCGGAACGTCTCCACGCCCTCGGTGAGCGCCTGCTCGTCGGCCTCCCTGCCGGAGTCCTCGGCGTCTGCGGCGGCGAGCGCGTCCTCCCAGCTCTGCCCCGCATCCCGTGGGCACAGGGTGATGTCGTAGCTCATGACCCCATCTTGCCCGCTCCGGCGCTCGCCCTGAGCACGCCCTCATCGGGAAGGTGCATGAATGCGTCAGCGAAATCATCCGAAATGTCCGCAGCCGCACCTGCGCGGCGCCTCGGCGTCAAAGGAGAATGCCCTTTTCCCCTTTGTCCGATCAGGTGCGATGTCCTTGTGGGCCGCGTCCCGACAGCCCTACCGTGATGGTGTCGGAAACACTTCCTTGACCGACGAGAAAGGACCAGAACCATGGCCACCATGACCGCAATCACCTCGTGCGCCGCGACCGCGTGCGCCTACAACAACGGTGGGTGCAGCGCCGAGGCCGTCACCATCGCCGGTGACTCCGGCGGCCCCTCGTGCGGCACCTTCGTCGAGCTGGACGTGCGCGGGGGCCTCCCCGTCGCCGAGGGGCACGTGGGTGCCTGCCAGCGACTGGAGTGCGCGCACAACAAGGACCTCATGTGCACGGCCGAGGCCATTACCGTCGGCGGGGACACCGCCAACTGCCTGAGCTACACCGCCGGCTGACCCAGACCGGTCACCGCGGCCTCGAGCTGATCGAGGTCGCGGACCGGTGCGTCGAAGGGCACGAAGACCGTCCGGGTCCGGTCGGCGTCGATGCGTAGCCACGTGCAGCCGGTCCCGTCGACGTCGGCCAGCACCGTCTGGCCGACATAGGGTCGCACCGACGCCGGGGTGGGGTGTCCCTGGCCGACGACCCCGGCCCGGTCGCCGGCGCAGACCTGCGCCACGACGGCCGCGGGGTCGTCGACCGCCTGGGCGATCTCGTGGCAGAGCCATTCCTGCGACCGGTGCGGGAAGCGGTCCGAGCAGACCAGCTCGGCGAACGCCAGGGGGGTCACCCCTCCCTGGTCGTGCAGGAGCACGCGGTCCAGCGCGAGCAGCGCGACCCGGGCCCCGGCCTCGGCGGCCCACCCGACCTCGGTCGGGAGGAGCCCCAGGGCGGCCAACCGGCCGAGCTCCACGTCCTCCACGAGCCGCAGGTGCGCGAGGGCGTGCACGCTGGCCGTCGAGACCCGCAGCCGAGGATCGGCGCCGTGCTGGTCGATCCGCAGCCGGACCTCGTGGCAGCCCTCGCCCTCCGCCAGGCAGGCGGTGGGGAGCGCGACGGCCAGGACGTCGGCCGGGGTGAGTCCGTGCGCGAGCACCTGATGCGGTCGTCCCGCGTCCTCGCGGTAGGCCACGACCGTGGCGCGACCAGCGCCGTCGAGCAGCCGCGCGGCCGTCGACCGGGTCGTCGCGGCGCGGGGGTCAAGCTGCGGCCCGACGACCGGTGGGGTGCTCGTCATGAGGTAAGGATAACCTCACCCCTTTAGCGCAAGGCAAGCCCCGCGCATACCCCCAGGTCAGGCCGGGTCGTGGGTGAAGCGCACGAGCACGATGCCGTGGTCCGCGGTCCCGTCGGTCTTGTGGTCCTCGGTGTTGAGGTGGTCGTTGTAGATCACGAGCCCGTCGAAGAGCCAGCGCCGCCGGTAGGAGTGGTCGTAGAACTGCTCGGAGACGAGGACGTGGTCCAGCGACTCGCGCAGGTCCTGGTAGACGTGCGTGTAGTAGACGTCGCGGGTGTCGCGGTACTGCTGCAGCGTCTGCGCCGTGTAGAGAGCGATGTCGCCCCCGCCACGTGACTCGCCCACGAGGTAGCGGGGCTGCTCGGTGAGGATGTTGAGGGTGTTGGAGTGCTGCCCGTCGTTGACGTCGCCGAGCACGATGACCGGCGTCACCGTGCCCTTGGTCTCCGTGGTGAGGATCACCCGTAGCGCGGCCGCCTCGGCGGTCCGCCGGATGGTGGACAGCGCCGCCCCGATGGCCGTGGTGTGCGGCTTGTAGCGGTCGCGGTCGGCGTTGTACCACCCCTCCCGCCAGATCTGGGTCGGCGCCTTGGACTTGAAGTGGCAGACGTAGACCGCGGTCGGCGGCTCGTCCTCGCGCGGGGCGATCTCGAACCGGAGCACCGGGCGGGAGAAGCCACGGATGCCCACGTCGATCTCCGGGGTCTGCGGGTCCTCACCGGAGGAGGTCAGCCGCAGGTCGTCGGGGAAGTCCTCGATCCACCGCGCCGAGTCCGGGACGAGCAGGTCCCGCCGCACCAGCGCCCCGCACACGATCCTGGCACCGGTCGCGGGTGCGGCGAGCAGCTCGTAGTCCTCGTCCATCCCGGCCTGGGTGACCACCTCGGCCAGCGCGTCGGCGTGCCACAGCTCCTGCACCCCCAGGACGCCGGGTGCCAGCTCGCGCAGCAGGCGCGCCGACCAGGCGACCTTGGCGGCATACTCCTCGGTGCTCCAGCCGTCGGCGTCCTGGTACATCGGGCCGCCAGGCAGGTTGAGGTTGTAGAGGTTGAAGGTCGCGACGGACAGCTCGTCGGCGTTCATCGGTGCGCCTCCTGCGGGTTCGCGGCGGGTATGCCTGTGCTCACCCTCTCAGAGCGGGGCGGCACCACTCGGATACGGACTGGTCACCGGCGGCTCAGGGAGTCCCGGAACCGCGGCGTCCGGACCGGACGCCCGGTGCGTCCAGAGATCAGGCCCCTCCGGTCGCGAGTGCGTGGCACGATCAGCGCATGCATCCTGCTGACAGTCACGACGTCATCAGGGTCCGTGGCGCCCGGGTCAACAACCTCCACGACGTCGACGTCGACATCCCCAAGCGTCGGATGACCGTGTTCTCCGGCGTCTCCGGCTCGGGCAAGTCGAGCCTGGTCTTCGGGACCGTCGCCGCGGAGAGCCAGCGCCTGATCAACGAGACCTACTCCGCCTTCCTGCAGTCCTTCATGCCGGTCACGAGCCGCCCCGAGGTGGAGGAGCTGGACGGGCTCTCGGCGGCCATCGTGGTCGACCAGGAACGACTCGGTGCCAACGCCCGGTCGACCGTGGGCACCGCGACGGACACCTACGCCCTGCTCCGGATCCTCTTCAGCCGGCTCTCCGAGCCGCACGTCGGCCCGAGCTCGGCCTTCTCCTTCAACCAGGCCTCGGCCAGCGGCAGCGGCCGGCTCGTCGTCGAGAAGGACGGCAAGCCGCCCAAGGGAGAGGTCGCGACCTTCGAGTTCATCGGCGGCATGTGCCCGGTGTGCGAGGGGCTGGGGCAGCAGGCCGCGATCGACGAGGACGTCGTCGTCGACCGGTCCCTCTCGCTCAACGACGGTGCGATCCTCGTGCCCGGCTACGGCGTGGGCACCTGGGGCTGGAAGATGTACGGCGACGAGGGGGCGGCCGCCGACGGCAAGCTCGACATGGACAAGGTCCTGGGGGACTACTCCGAGCGGGAGTGGCACTGGCTGATGTACCAGGAGCCCACCAAGGTGAAGTTCGCCGGGATCAACCTCACCTACGAGGGCCTGGTCGTGCGGATCCGGCGCACGCTCTTCGGCGACAAGGAGCCGAAGCAGAAGCACATGATCGACTTCAAGGAGCGGGTCGCCACCACCGGTCCGTGCACCGAGTGCGGCGGCACCCGGCTCAACGAGGCGGCGCGCACGGCCACGGTGGCCGGCACGACCATCCCCGAGTGCACCGCGATGCAGGTGAGCGATCTCGCCGAGTGGGTGCGCGGCATACCGGACACCTCGGTCGCGCCCCTGGTCAGCAACCTCGCGGCGATGCTCGACTCGTTCACCGAGATCGGGCTGGGCTACCTCTCGCTCGACCGGGAGGCCGGGACCCTGTCCGGCGGTGAGGCGCAGCGGGTCAAGATGATCCGGCAGCTGGGCAGCGCGCTCACCGACGTCACCTACGTCTTCGACGAGCCGACCGTCGGTCTCCACCCGCACGACATCCGTCGGATGATCGCGCTGCTGGAGTCCTTGCGCGACAAGGGCAACACGATCCTCGTGGTCGAGCACAAGCCCGAGGTCATCGAGGCCGCCGACCACGTCATCGACATCGGCCCGGGCGCCGGCAACGACGGCGGCTCGATCACCTTCGAGGGCGACGTCGCAGGGCTGCGGACCTCCGACACGGTCACCGGGCACTACCTCGACCACCGTATGCCGCTGCGCGACCCGGAGGAGCTGCGGTCCGCGACCGGGGCGATCCAGATCCGCGGCGCCGCGACGCACAACCTCAAGCACGTCGACGTCGACGTCCCGACCGGCGTGCTCGTCGCGGTGACCGGTGTCGCAGGGTCCGGCAAGAGCTCGCTGGTCCACGGCTCGCTCAGCGGACGTGAGGACGTGCTCATCGTCGACCAGTCGCCGATCCGCGGTTCGCGCCGCCCCAACCCGGCGACCTACTCCGGGCTGCTCGACCCGATCCGCACGGCCTTCGCGAAGGAGAACGGCGTCAAGGCCGCGCTCTTCTCACCCAACTCCGAGGGGGCCTGCCCGGCGTGCAACGGCCAGGGCGTCATCTACCCCGAGCAGGGCATGCTCGTCGGCGGCCCGTCGCAGTGCGAGACGTGCGGCGGTCGACGCTTCCGCGAGGACGTGCTCGAGCACACCCTGCACGGGCTCACCATCGCCGAGGTCTTCGACCTCTCGATCGCGCAGGCCGCGGAGGTCTTCACCTCGGGCAAGGCGCAGGGCATCCTGGCGCGGCTGGTCGACGTCGGCCTGGGCTACCTGCGCCTCGGTCAGCCGCTGACGACCTTGTCCGGCGGCGAGCGGCAGCGGCTCAAGCTCGCCTCCCAGCTGGGGGGCAAGGGCACCACGATCGTCCTCGACGAGCCGACCGCGGGACTGCACCTGGCGGACACCGAGCGTCTGGTCCAGATGCTGCACACCCTCGTGGACCAGGGGCACAGCCTGGTCGTCATCGAGCACAACCTCGCCGTCGTGGCCAACGCCGACCACGTCATCGACATCGGTCCCGGGGCGGGGCACGACGGTGGTGAGGTCGTCTTCGAGGGCACCCCGGCCCAGATGGTGCAGGACGGGTCGACCCTGACCGCCGAGCACCTGCAGGAGTGGGTGGGCGCCCGCTGACCGCCGCGATCTCCGTCCGTGGGAGGAGTGATCTCCTGCCACGGGCGGAGGCGCGTCGCCCCGGGTGGGGGCAGGGTGGGAGGTATCGGTTCAGCCATCTCTGGGAGGGACACCATGCACCGACGCACCATCACCACCAGCATCGCCGCCCTGGCCCTGGCGGCCGTCCCCGCCACGGCGGGAGCCGTGCCGGGCACGCAGGAGCAGCCGCAGCCCGACGCCCTGCCGGCGCCGATGACGGTCGAGCCCGAGGACGAGCTGCGCCGGTCGATCCGCGAGGCAGCGGCGCAGGCCCAGCGGTCCACGGCGGCAGACCTGCCGGCGACGCAGGGGCTGCCTGGCACCGACCGGCTGCCCCGCTCCCTGCGCCCCGACCTGGACGCCGGGCTGGAGCAGCTCGTGGCCGACGGCGCCATCGGGGTCACCGCACGGGTGGACACCCCGACGCTGCGCTGGTCCGGCTCGGCCGGGACGCGAAGCCTGGACGGCACCGCACCGGCGCTCGACCGCAGCCCGCTGCGCGTGGCGAGCAACACCAAGATGCTCGTCGCGACCCTCGTCATGCAGGAGGTGGAGGCGGGCACCTGGACCCTCGACACCCCGGTGGAGGAGGTGATCCCCGGCCTCTTCCCGGACCACCCCGAGGTCACGATCCGGCACCTGCTGAGCCATACCTCGGGTATGCCCCGGGGCACCGGCGAGCTCATCGCGCCGTACCTGGGGGACGACCCCGAGGACTGGGACGCCTTCGTCGCGGCGGTGAGCCGGGACTACACCGACGCCGAGCACATCGCCGCGGTCAACGCGCTCGAGTGGGAGCTGGAGCCGGGGGAGGGGTTCCTCTACTCCAACGCCGGCTACGTCACGCTCGGGATGCTCCTGGAGGAGGCGACCGGCAGCGACGTCGGGACCCTCATCACCGAGCGGATCCGTCGGCCCGCGGGCATGGGCCAGACGCGCTACCCGGACGAGCCGGGGATGCAGGGCGCCGCCCTGCACGAGGCGATGTTCGTCGACGGACGGGGGTGGATCGGGCTGGAGACCTTCGACCCGGACGTCTTCCGCGCCTCGGGTGCCGCTGTCGCCACGGTCGAGGACCTGCAGGACCTGACCGGCTCCCTGATGTCCGGTGAGCTGCTCTCCCAGGAGAGCGTCGAGGCGATGGTCACGCCGTCCTCGGACACCATCATGAACTACGGGTTGGGGATGTACTCCATCCCTGACCCGTGCCGACCCGGCGCGTTCCTCCACGGCCACGACGGCGCGTCGCTGGGCAGCCTCAGCCTGACCTTCACCTCACGGGACGGCGCGCGCCAGTTCTCGCTCGGCGTGACCGGGCGGGACCAGACGCTCGCGCAGGACGCGCTCTACGACCTCAACGATGCCCTGGTGCCGATGCTGCTCGCCACCTGCTGACACCACGACCGACCGGTCGTGCGGTCTGCATGGACCGGCCGCGCGGCATACCGGATCAGGGCCGCTCGTCGTCCCACTCGCCCTCGCGGACCTGCAGCGCCGCCTCCTCGGCCGGCTCGCCGGCCGAGTCCTCGGGGTGCGTCGTCGGCATCTCGGCAGGTCCGCCGAGCACGTCCTGGTCGGCGGGGATGGCGTCCGGGTCCTCGCCCCCAATTAGCTCGGTCTGCGGCTCCCGGGCGGTGTCCTCACCCCCGGTCTCGGGGCGGCCGTAGGAGGTGCCCTCCTCCGGCAGCTCCTGGGCGATCCGCTGGTCGATGGTCTCCTCGGCGCGGTCGTCGTCGGCGAACTCCGAGCTCACCGGTCGGCGGTCCGGCGGGCTCCAGGCGACGTCCGCGGTGGCGTCCGGCTCGTCGAGGTTGACCTCGGCCTCCGCCTCCTGCTCGGGGGTGTAGTCGCGGATGCCGCTCTCGTCCTCGTGGGGGTGTTCGCTCATAGGACTACGGTGCGCCCGCAGGTCGACGGACGCAAACCGTGCGGCCGGTCGGCGCAGACCGCGCGGCCGGCCCGTAGCATCGCGGGGTGCTCCGCGTCGCCTCGGTCAACGTCAACGGCATCCGGGCCGCGCGGCGGCGCGGGTTCGGCGACTGGTTGGCGCAGCGCGACTGCGACGTGGTGACGCTGCAGGAGGTCCGGTGCCGGGTCGAGGACCTGCCCGAGGACGCCTTCGGCGGCTACCACGTCGCCTACGACCCGGGGTCGATCCCCGGGCGCAACGGGGTCGCCGTCCTCACCCGCAGCCGCCCCGCCGCGGTCCGCACCTGGGGAGCCGAGGTGCTCCTGCGCGCACCCGGCGAGCGACATACCGGCCTCGTCGCCGCCGACGCACCCGGCACCCTCGCGCGCGGGATCTCCCGGTATGCCGGCGAGGGCCGCTACGTCGAGGTCGACGTCGACCTGGCCGACGCGGCGGTGACGGTGGCCAGTCTCTACCTGCCCAAGGGAGGCCTGCCCGCCGAGCTGCAGCAGCCGGGGAGGATGCGGGACGAGCCCGACGGCGGCGCGAGGTATGCCCGCAAGATGCACTTCCTCGACGCCTTCGCCCGGCAGCTCTCGCGCTCGCGCCGGGCGGCCCGCGCCCGCGGCCGGGAGTTCCTGCTCACCGGCGACCTCAACCTCGCGCACACCCGGCTCGACGTGGCCTCCTGGCGCCGCAACCAGCAGTCCGAGGGCTTCCTCCCGCAGGAGCGGGCGTGGCTGGACGCCCAGCTCTCGCCGCGCACCCTCGTCGACGTCGTCCGCCGCCTGCACCCGGGCGTCGAGGGGCCCTACACCTGGTGGTCCTGGCTCGGGCAGGCGTATGCCCGGGACGCCGGGTGGCGGATCGACCACCAGCTCGCGACGCCCGGCCTGGCGCGCCGCGCCGTCTCGGCGGTCGTCGACCGGGAGCACCGGGGGGTCCGGCTCAGCGACCACGCTCCGGTCGTGGTCGACTACGCCCGGCCTCTCGGCTGAGCGCCAGGCCGCCAGCCGCCAGCGCGAGCGCGGCCGTGGCGACGACGGCGACGGCGACGGACGTCGGTCATCATCCTGGCGGGCGCGGTGGTCGAGCACCCCGGACGACGGCGTGCCTCAGCGCCGCTGCTCGTCCAGGTAACCGTGGACCAGCGAGACGACCGAGGCGCCTTCGCCGGTGGCGGAGGCGACCCGCTTCATGCTGCCGGCCCGGACGTCCCCGGCGGCGAAGATCCCGGGCACGCTGGTGGTCTGCGGCGCCGGCGGCAGGTCCTCGAGCCACTGCTCCTGCGGCACCTGTCGCCCGGTGAGCACGAAGCCGCGCTCGTCGAGGGCCAGCTCCGGCGGCAGCCAGTCGCAGTGCGGCTCGGCGCCGATGAGCAGGAAGAGCCCGCCGACCTCGATCCGCTGGCGGTGCTCTGTGTCCGTGTGCTCGAGCTCCAGCCACTCCAACCGGTCATCACCCCCTCCGTCGACGACCTGTGCCCGGCCGTAGACAGTGATCCGGGGGTTCGCGTCCAGCTCCTGGGTCAGGTATGCCGACATCGTCGAGCTGAGGTCGTCGCGCCGGACCACGACGCTCACCGACCGGGCGAAGCGGGCCAGGTGCACGGCCGCCTGGCCGGCCGAGTTGCCGCCGCCCACGACCACGACGTCCCGGCCTTCCATCTCGCGGGCGGCCGCCATGGCCGCCCCGTAGTGGACCCCGCGACCGACGAGCTCCTCCAGCGACTCGATGCCGAGGCGGCGGTACTCCACCCCGGTCGCGATGACGACGGCCCGCGCGAGGACGTCGCCGCCCTCGGTGACCACCCGGTGCGGCGCCCCGTCGGCGCCCGGCACCAGCTCGACGGCCGGCCACCCGGTGTAGAACTGCGTGCCGAAGCGGATCGCCTGCAGCCGCGCGCGCTGCCCGAGGCGCATACCGGAGATGCCCCGGGGGAAGCCGAGGTAGTTGCGGATCATCGAGCTCGTCCCCGCCTGGCCGCCGATGGCCTCGGACTCCAGCACCACGGTCCGCAGCCCCTCGCTGGAGGCGTAGACCGCCGCCGCGAGCCCGGCGGGTCCGGCGCCCACGACCACGACATCGGCGACCTGGTCCTGCTCGATCTCGTCGGGGCGGCCGTAGAGCCGGGTCGCCATGTCGCGGACGGAGGAGACCGGGCCGACCTGGTCGAAGGTCGCGACGACGGGCCACGCCGGGGTCCCGTCGGCCTCCATCCGGGCGAGCACCTGCTGCCCGACCTCGCTGTCCGGCGCGTGCACCCCGGTCGGTGCCCCGACCCGGGTGAGGTACTCCAGCAGCTGGTTGGTGAGCGCGTCCCGCTCGGGGGTGATGATCTGCGTCGACTCCACCTCGGGCGTCGCGACCGTGGCGTTCCAGTCGTTGAGCAGCTCGCCGACGGCGACGTGGAACTCCTCGTCCCGCTTGCCCCGCGGCAGCAGCATGAAGGCGTCGATGGCCCCGTTGGCGACCGGCGTCCGCATCTCCACCGCGCCCTGCCGGAAGTGGTCCCAGTGCGAGACCGCCATCCGCCGCGCGGTGGGCACCAGGAGGCGCAGCTTGGCCAGCACGTGCTCGGTCTCGACCCCGGAGACCGGGTGGTCGACGACGAGCAGCGCCACCGGTATGCCGTCGGCCACCATCGTGCCGAGCAGCTGCTTCGCGGCGAGCGGGGTGCTGGTGGGGATGACGGCGTACTCGCCGCTGTAGCGCGCGAACTGCGACAGCAGCGTGTCGAGGTGGCTCTCCGAGAGCACGACGATGGAGGGAGTGTGGGTCACCCGGCCAGACTAGTCAGGTCGCGAGGTGGTGCACGTAGCACCAGCGCCAGCTCTCGCCCGGCTCGGCGGACTGCATGACCGGGTGCCCGGTCTCGTGGAAGTGGGCGCTGGCGTGCTGGCCGGCGGAGCTGTCGCAGCAGCCGACGTGGCCGCACTCCCGGCACTGGCGCAGGGCCACGACCTCCAGCCCCTCCTGTGCGCAGAGCTCGCAGCGCGGCTCCGGGGCGGCCGGTCCGATCGGGTAGGCCCGCAGCTCGGGACACTGCAGGTGCCCGTCGCTGCCGGTGGCCCGGATGTCCTCCCGGGCGCTGGCCGAGGAGTCGATCATCGACTCCTCCAGGTCGAGCATGCCCAGCACCTGACGCACCACGGGCGAGGGGACCTTCCCCTTGGCGCGGATGTGCAGGATGCGCTCGCGCTCGGCCTCGATCATCGCCCGGCGCAGCGCGGCGTAGGCGTCCGAGGGCGTCTGCCGACCCTCGGTCGTCGAGAGCTGCTCCCAGGCCGCGAAGGTGCGTTGGTCCAGGCGCTGGCGGATCGTGCGGGCCACCTCCACGGTGTCCGTCGTCTCCAGCTCCTCCAGCCGCGCCAGCCCGGCGGTCGCCGCCTGCTGCAGCAGCGTGGCCCGGGCCAGGGCATCGTCGGCCGGGTCCGGCGGGCGCACCCCGAGCAGGCGGGTCAGGGCCGGCAGGGTCAGCCCCTGCAGCAGCAGCGTGCCCGCCACCACGGTGAGGGCGACGAGCAGCAGCAGGTCGCGATAGGGCGTGTCGACGGGGAGGATGAAGGCCGCCGCCAAGGTGACGACGCCACGCATACCGGCCCAGCCGATGAGCGTGGTCTGTGCCGCGCCGGCGGGCTCGTGCCGGTCCCCGAGCCGGCTGCCCAGCAGCGGCCGGGTGAGGTGCACCCAGGCGAGCCGCACCGCGATGACCGTGGCGAGCACCGCGACCGGCACGAGGACGATCGTCCCGACGGACAGGTCGCTGCCCGAGAGGTCCTCCACGATCCACCGCGCCTGGAGCCCGATGAGGAGGAAGACGACGTTCTCCAGCAGGAAGGAGATGGTGCGCCAGGTCGTGCTCTCGGTGATGCGCCCCTGCGCGCTCTGCAGGGTCGAGGACCGGTGGCTCAGCAGCAGCCCGGCGACGACGACGCCGATGACGCCGGAGGCGTGGATCTCCTCGGCCAGCAGGTAGGCCGCGAACGGGGTGACGAAGGAGACCGCCGTGTCGAGCAGCGGGTCGTGCAGCCGTCGCCGCACCCAGGCGACGACCCAGTAGACGAGCAGCCCGACGAGCACGCCGCCCCCGGCCGCCAGCAGGAAGTCGCCGGCGACCCCGCCGGCGCTCACGCCTCCGGCCATCGCGGCGATCGAGGTGCGCAGGGCCACGAGGGCGGTCGCGTCGTTGAGCAGCGACTCGCCCTCGAGCACCGAGACGACCCGGCGGGGCAGGCCGATCCGTCGGCCCACGGCGGTCGCCGCCACGGCGTCGGGGGGCGCGACGACCGCGCCGATCGCGAGCGCGACCGGCCAGCCGACGTCCGGCAGCAGCGCCCGGACGACGACGGCGACCGCCACCATCGTCACCAGCACGGCGGCGACCGAGAGCAGCATGATCGGTCGAAGGTTGGCCTTCATGTCGACCAGCGAGGTCGACAGCGAGGCGGTGTAGAGCAGCGGCGGCAGCAGCCCGATGAGCACGATCTCAGGCTCGAGGGGGATCTCCGGCACCCCCGGCACGAAGGACAGCGCGATCCCGACGACGGTCAGCAGCAGCGGCGCCGGGGCGCCCAGGCGCTCGGACAACGCCTCGCCCGCGATCACGACGACCGCGAGCAGCACGAGCAGGATGGCGATCTCCACCGGCTCATTCTCCCCCACGCCCGGCGGACGGCCCCCGTCGAGGTCGGTGCCGCGCCGGCCGTCCTGCTGCCTTGACCCCACGGCACCGACTGCGGGTGGCTAGCCTGGGGACCGATCCACCGGCCGTGTGGTCGCACGCCCGCGCCGCGCCCGGTCCGACACCGACGTCCAGCCCCACGGAGGAGACCCGATGATCACGCACGACGTGCGCGTCCACCCCAGCGCCGACGAGCTGGCCCGCGAGGACCAGCTCGCCTGGAAGATCGCGGAGGTCGCCGCCGACCCGGTCGCCGTGGAGGCCGAGGTCGCCGACATGGTGATCAACCGGGTCATCGACAACGCCTCGGTCGCGCTCGCCTCGGTCAACCGGCGCCCCGCGGTCGTGGCGCGAGACCAGGCGCTCGCCCACCGGCACACCCCTGCCGACGGCGCGCAGGGTGCGGCGATCTTCGGGGACCCGGAGGCGCGGGTCTCCCCGGAGTGGGCGGCCTGGGCCAACGGCACCGCGGTCCGCGAGCTGGACTACCACGACACCTTCCTCGCCGCGGAGTACTCCCATCCCGGCGACAACATCCCGCCGATCCTGGCGGTAGCCCAGCACGTCGCGCCGACGGTGCGAGCCTGCTGCGGGCGCTCGCGACCGGATACGAGATCCAGGTCGACCTGGTCCGTGCGATCAGCTTGCACGCGCACAAGATCGACCACGTCGCCCACCTCGGCCCGTCCGCAGCGGCCGGCCTCGGGACCCTGCTCGGGGCGCCGACCGAGGTGACCTACCAGGCGATCGGCCAGGCGTTGCACACGACGACCGCGACCCGGCAGTCGCGCAAGGGCGAGATCTCCAGCTGGAAGGCGTATGCCCCGGCCTACGCCGGCAAGGCCGCGATCGAGGCCTTCGACCGGGCGGTGCGGGGTGAGGGTGCGCCGGCGCCGATCTACGAGGGCGAGGACGGCGTCATCGCCTGGATGCTGGACGGCAAGGAGGCGCACTACCAGGTGCCGCTGCCCGGCCCGGGCGAGCCCAAGCGGGCGATCCTGCGGACCTACACCAAGGAGTACTCCGCGGAGTACCAGAGCCAGGCGCTCATCGACCTCGCGGTGCGGCTGCGCGAGCAGGTGCCGGACCTGTCGCAGGTCGAGTCGGTCCTCATCCAGACCAGCCACCACACGCACTACGTCATCGGCACCGGCGCCAACGACCCGCAGAAGATGGACCCGAAGGCGTCGCGGGAGACCCTGGACCACTCGATCATGTACATCTTCGCGGTGGCCCTCGAGGACGGGACCTGGCACCACGTCGACTCCTACACCCCCGAGCGCGCCGGCCGGCCCTCGACCGTCGAGCTATGGCACAAGATCAGCACGGTGGAGGACCCCCGCTGGACCGAGGCCTACCACGCGGCCGAGCCGGCCTTCGGCGGTCGGGTCGAGATCACGCTCCAGGACGGCACGGTCGTCGCCGACGAGCTCGCGGTCGCGGACGCGCACCCGGCGGGGGCACGGCCCTTCGCCCGGGACCAGTACGTCGCGAAGTTCCGCACCCTCGCCGAGGGCGTGGCCAGCAAGGCCGAGCAGGACCGCTTCCTCGAGGTCGTCTCCGGGCTGGCGGACCTGCCCGCGGGGCGGCTGCATGAGCTCAACGTCGTCGCCGACGCCCTCACCCTCGAGGTCGGGCCGCAGGGGATCTTCCGGTGAGCGGCGACCAGGCCACCGAGGGCGTGCTCGCCCCGACCCGGCGCCGCCAGGCCTTCCGTGCCGGTCTCTCCTCCGGGCGGATCCAGCGGTATGTCGGCGCGTTCACGCCGCTGTCCGTGCCGCTCATCGAGCAGGCCGGCTTCGAGGGCGTCTACATCTCTGGCTCGGTCCTCGCGGCCGAGCGCGGGCTGCCCGACATCGGGCTGACCACGGCCAGCGAGGTGATCGACCGCGGCCAGGAGATCGCGGGCATGACCTCGCTGCCGGCCATGATCGACGCCGACACCGGCTTCGGCGAGCCCAGCAACGTCGCCCGCACCATCACCGGCCTGGAGCGCGCGGGCCTGGCCGGGGCGCACCTGGAGGACCAGGTCAACCCCAAGCGCTGCGGCCACCTCGACGGCAAGCAGGTCGTGAGCACCGAGGAGATGCTGCGGCGCGTCCGGGCCGCCGTGGTGGCGCGCACCGACCCGGAGTTCGTCCTGTGCGCCCGCACCGACGCCCGCGCGGTCGAGGGCTTCGACGCCGCGCTGGATCGGGCGAGGGCCTACGCCGACGCCGGGGCCGACCTCATCTTCCCCGAGGCCCTCAAGGACCTCTCGGAGTTCGAGGCCTTCGCGCAGGCCCTCGACGTGCCCATCCTGGCCAACATGACCGAGTTCGGGCAGAGCGAGCTGTTCACCACGACCCAGCTCGCGGACGCCGGCGTGTCCATGGTCATCTACCCGGTGACCCTGCAGCGCCTGGCGATGGGGGCGATCGAGGCCTCGCTCGCCACGATCGCGCACGAGGGCACCCAGAGCGACCTCGTCCCGCAGATGCAGACCCGCGCGCGCCTCTACGAGGTGCTGCGGTATGCCGACTACAGCAGCTTCGACGCCGACATCTTCGACTTCGCCGTCCCCGGCGAGCAGTGAGGAAGGACCCACCATGACCGAGACCACCATCCACCGCGGCCTCGCCGGCGTCGTCGTCGACGAGACCTCCGTCTCCAAGGTCGACGCGGAGACCAGCACCCTCATCTACCGCGGCTACCCGGTGCAGGACCTCGCGGCGCAGTGCTCCTTCGAGGAGGTGGCCTGGCTGCTGTGGCACGGCGAGCTGCCGACCGAGGACGAGCTGGCCACCTTCACGGAGACCGAGCGCGGCCTGCGCGCCGTCCCGGACGAGCTGGTCGAGGTCCTGCGCGGGCTCCCCGAGGACTGCCATCCGATGGACACGGTGCGCACGGCCGTGAGCTGGCTCGGGGCGCGTGACCCGCGCTCGGAGTCCGACGACCCGGAGGACACCCTGGCGGTGTCCGTGGCGCTCTTCGCCCAGCTCCCCACCATCGTCGCGATCGAGCAGCGCCGCCGCCGGGGCCAGGAGCCGATCGCGCCCGACCCGTCGCTGGGCTACTCGGAGAACTTCCTGGCGATGACCTTCGGCGAGGCCCCCGACGAGGCCACGGTCACCGCCTTCGAGACCTCGATGACGCTGTATGCCGAGCACTCCTTCAACGCCTCGACGTTCACCGCGCGGGTCGTCACCTCGACCCTCTCCGACGTCTACAGCGCCGTCACCGCGGCCATCGGCGCGCTCAAGGGTCCGTTGCACGGCGGCGCCAACGAGGCGGTCATGCACATGCTCGCCGAGGTCGGCGACGCCGACAACGCCGAGGCGTGGCTGGACACCGCGCTGGCGGAGAAGCGCAAGATCATGGGCTTCGGCCACCGGGTCTACAAGACCGGTGACTCGCGGGTGCCGACGATGGACGCCGCGCTGCGCACCTTCGCCGGCGAGGACCACCCGGGCCTGCTGGCGACCTATGACCGGCTCAAGGACGCCATGCTCGAGCGCAAGAACATCCACCCCAACCTCGACTACCCGGCGGGGCCGACCTACCACCTCATGGGCTTCGACATCCCGATGTTCACGCCGCTGTTCGTCATGGCCCGGATCACCGGGTGGACGGCGCACATCCGCGAGCAGCAGGGCGCCAACGCCCTCATCCGCCCGCTGAGCGAGTACGTCGGGGCGCAGAAGCGGGAGCTTCCGCAGCGCTGAGCCAGCGGGGCGGGCTCAGTCTCCTGGGGCTCAGCCCCCCGCCGGGGGCTCGGGCGGCTCGCCGCCCTGGCCGCCACCGCCGCCCATCTCCCCACTGCTCGCGGCAGTGGTCGTGTCGATGGGGACGGTGAGGCGCACGACATACCCCGCGTCCGTGTCGCCGGAGACCGTGGCGAGCTGGTGCACGCCCCCGTCGTCGCCGAAGACGTTGTCGCTGGCCAGGGTGAGCTGCCCGAGGTTCTCGGTCGACCCGTCGTAGCCGCTGGTCGCGTAGACCGCCTCCGACATGCCCTGGGGCAGCGCCACCTGCGAGGTGCAGATGTTGGTCGTGGAGTCGACGATGCTCGCCTCGTCCGGATAGACCTCGACGTGGATATGCGGCCACCGGCCGGCGTAGCACCCGGGCACGATGCTGGTGAAGGTCACCACACCCGCGTCGTCGGTGACCTGCACACCGCGCAGGAAGTTCTCGTCCTCCACGCCGGAGGAATACATCGAGTAGAGCCCGCTGTCGGTGCAGTGCCAGACGTAGACCGCGGCGCCGGTCATGGGGCCGCCGCCGGCGGCGATGTCGAGCAGGGTCAGCTCCAGCGTCATGGGTATGCCCGTGGCCGTGCCCCCGGCGGAGTCGCCGAAGCTGCTGGTCAGGTCGGAGCGGACGACGCCGCTCTGTTCGAGCACGTCGGCGCCGTTGGAGCCGTCGCCGGGGTAGGGACCCGCGGTCTCGTCGGGGATCTCGGTGAGGTCGGCGGTGCTGGTCGCGGCCGCGTCGTCCCCGGTGGCGGCGGAGGTGGCCGCCGCGGCCTCCGAGGTGGCGCTCGAGGAGGCCGCGGTCGAGCCGGTGCCCGCCGGGGCGCAGGCGGCCAGCGTGCCGGCCGCACCGAGCCCGAGCAGGCCCAGCGCCCGGCGGCGGCTGAGCAGCGTGCCGACGTCGAAGGCCAGGCCCTGGTCCTCGAGGTCGTCGTCGGGGCGGGGCAGGGCGCGCCCCTCGTAGGTGCGTGGCTGGGTCCTGGGGGTCACGGCGCTCTCCTCGGTGTGGGGTGGCGTCCACGCTAGGGACGCCTCGTAGCACCCACCCGTGCCCGGGCTGTGAGCCTGCTGAGGACCCGCGACGCGCGCCCGGAGGAGGCGCCGCCTACGCTTGTCCTCTGGGATTCACCGACCGCAAGGGAGCTCAGATGACCGACGTGGTCCAGGACCTGGTCGTGCTCGTGGACGAGGACGGCCGCGCCCTCGGCACGGCCCCGCGGCAGGACGTGCATACCGCGACGACCCCACGGCACCGCGCCTTCTCGCTCTACCTCTTCGACGAGCGGGGGCGGGTGCTGCTCACCCGGCGGGCGCTGTCCAAGCGGACCTGGCCGGGCGTCTGGACCAACGCCTGCTGCGGCCACCCCCGGCCGGACGAGCCCGACGGGGCCGCGGTGCGCCGGCGGCTGCAGGAGGAGCTGGGCGTCGACGTCACCGACCTCCAGCTCGCCCTGCCCACGTTCGCCTACCGCGCGACGGACGCGAGCGGCATCGTCGAGAACGAGGTCTGCCCGGTCTTCGCCGGACGGGTGAGCGGCGAGCTCCTCCCGGACCCGGCGGAGGTGGCCGAGCACCTCTGGGTCGAGTGGGACGACCTGGTCGCGGGCGTGCGCGCCCTCCCCGGGGTCTACAGCCCGTGGGCGGCCGAGCAGGTGCCCCTGCTGGAGTCCGAGCGGCTCCGGCTGCCGCTGCGACCGGGCTCCTCGACGGATGCTCGGGCCACGGGTGGCGCGGAAGCGCGCGGCACCCTCGACCGGGTCGAGGCGCTCATCGGGGACGAGTGCTCCTGGACCGACCAGATGTGGTCGACCCTCGCCCCGAGCGGGCCGGTCGACCTGATCGCCGACGAGCCGGGTGACCTGCCGAGCTGGCTGCGCGCCGTGCTCACCCACGGCGGCAAGCGGCTGCGGCCGCGCATGGGCCACTGGGGCTTCGTCGCCGCCGGGGGGCGCCTCGGCTCCCGCTGCCACGACGACCTCGTGCGGGCGGCCGCCGCCCTGGAGATGCTCCACGCCTTCGCGCTCATCCACGACGACGTCATGGACCAGTCGTCCACCCGGCGGGGCGCGCCTGCCGCCCACGTCGTGGCGGCGAAGAGGCACCGGCAGGGCGGTGGTCAGGGGCGCGCGGAGCGGTTCGGCGAGAACATCGCGATCCTCCTCGGTGACCTTGCGCACTCCCTGGCCGACCGCCTCGTGAACCCCCTCCCGAGCACGATGCGCGACTACTGGTACGAGCTGAACCTGGAGCTCATCGCCGGGCAGCGCGGCGACCTGACCGGCTCCGCGGCGGGCCGGCGGGACCTGGCCCACGCCGAGGCCGTCGCGGCCCTGAAGTCCGGCGCCTACACCATCGAGCGACCGCTGCAGCTCGGCTCGCTGGCCGCCGTCGCCGACGGGGAGCAGCGCGAGGCGCTCTCGGCCTACGGTCGGCACCTGGGCCGCGCCTTCGCCTGGCGCGACGACATCCTCGGGGTGTGGGGCGAGCCGGAGCGGACGGGCAAGCCCAGCGGCGACGACCTGCGCGAGGGCAAGACCACGCTCATCTGGGTGCTGGGGTCGGAGCGGCTGACCGGTGCGGCGGCCGACGCGATGGCCCGGGTCGGCACCGACCAGGCCCGCGCCGAGGACGTCGCGGTGCTGCAGGACGCCCTGGAGTCGGCCGGCGTCCGGCAGGACCTGGAGACGAGGATCCGCGAGGAGGTCGAGGCCGCCGAGGCGGCGCTCCGGCCGGGCCTGCTCACCGAGGAGGGCATCGCCGGTCTGCGCGACGAGGCCCGCGCGATCGCCTGGAGGGACGCATGAGTCACGTCGTCATCGTCGGGGCAGGCCTCGCCGGTCTGGCCGCCGCCTGCCACCTGGTCGGGGACGGGCACCGGGTCACCGTCGTCGAGCGCGAGGACGTCCCGGGCGGGCGGGCCGGCCGGCTCACCCAGGACGGCTTCACCTTCGACACCGGGCCGACCGTGCTGACGATGCCGGACCTCATCGACCGACCCCTGCGTGCCGCCGGGTCGAGCCTCGCGGAGCGGCTGGAGCTGAGGCTCCTGGACCCGGCATACCGCGGCTTCTTCGCCGACGGGTCCACGCTCGACGTCCGCCACGGCCACGCCGGGATGCGCGAGGAGATCCACCGCGAGTGTGGCAGCGTCGACGCCGCGGCCTTCGACGAGTTCGTCGGCTGGCTGCGCCGGCTCTACCTCGCCGAGATGCCGCACTTCATCGACCGCAACTTCGACCGCCCCACCGACCTGCTGGCCCGCCCCCGCGCCGCCGCGCAGCTGCTGGGCATGGGTGGCTTCGGCCGGCTCGGCCCGATGATCCGCCGCCGCTTCTCCGACGAGCGGCTGCACCGGCTCTTCTCCTTCCAGGCGATGTATGCCGGGCTCGCCCCGGACGACGCGCTGTCGATCTACGCGGTCATCACCTACATGGACTCCATCGAGGGCGTCTTCTTCCCGCGCGGCGGGATGCGCGCGGTCCCCGACGCGCTCGCCGGGGCCGCGGCCGACGCCGGTGCGCAGTTCCGCTACGGCACCTCGGTGACCTCGCTGCTGCGCGACTCGGCGGGTCGGGTGCGCGGCGTGGCCACCGACGACGGCCAGCACGTCGCCGCCGACGCGGTGGTGGCCACCGTGGACCTGCCCAGCGTCTACCGCTGGTGGCTCCCGGACGTGCGCCCACCGCGTGCCGTGAGCGGGCTGCTGGGCGGGCGCTACTCGCCCTCCTGCGTGGTGTGGCACGTCGGGGTCGAGGGCGTGCCCGAGGGCAAGGGGCACCACAACATCCACTTCGGGCACGAGTGGTCCGGCGCCTTCGACGACCTGCTGAAGCGGGGCACCCTCATGGGCGACCCCTCCCGGCTGGTGACCGTGCACTCGCTCGACGACGAGGAGGCCGCCCCGGAGGGCCACAGCACGCTCTACGTCCTGGAGCCGACGCCCAACCTCGAGGTCGGCTCGGTCGACTGGGAGCGGGAGTCGACCCGCGACATGATGCGCGAGCGGCTGCTGACCTTCCTCGACGAGGCGGGCTACCCCACCGGTGTCGTCACCGAGCAGCTCGTCACCCCGGCGGACTGGCAGGCGCAAGGCATGGCCGCCGGCACGCCATTCGCGCTGGCCCACACCTTCCCGCAGACCGGACCGTTCCGGCCGAACAACATCGATCGGCGGGTGCCCGGCCTCGTCTTCGCCGGCTCCGGCACGGTGCCCGGTGTCGGGGTGCCGATGGTGCTGCCCTCCGGCCGGCTCGCGGCCGAGCGGGTGCGTCAACTCGTCGGCTGACAGCAGTCGTCACCGGCCGAGGCGCAGGCCCTCCCACGGTGCGCCGAAGGTGGCGCGCACCAGCTCGACGCGGCCGTGCCCGGGCATCGCGGAGAACATCTGCCACATGGCGCCCAGCAGCTCCGGGGCACCGCTGGTGCGGGACATGAAGGCGCGCTGCCGGTGCGGCTCGAGCCGGCCGAAGGCCTCGAAGAGCTCGAGCGTGCCGGCGGTGTCCAGCCGCAGCAGTGCCCGCAACCCGAGCTCGCGCACCACGTCGGCCGGCCCGGCCACGTCGACCTGGTGCGGTCGCTCCCCGGCGGCGAGCTGCGTGGCGAGGGTGCGGGCGCGGGCCAGCGAGGACGCGACCGAGTAGCCGGTGACCGGGTGCCCCCCGCGTCCCGCCACGCCCAGGGCCACCGTGCCCTCGGGGGCTGGCGCGTCACGGCCGCGCATCGGGATACGCACCACCTCGCGGCTCCGCGGTTCGTCCAGCGCGTCCATCGCGACGCCCCGGGCCCGCAGCCGGTGCTGCAGCCGGTCCCGGAGCTGGGCGACGGGCATACCGGGTGCTGCCGCCAGGCAGGTCTCCTCCAGCAGCACCTCCTGCGGCCCGAGCGGGATGGCGTAGAGGAAGGTCGGGACCCGCCGGGGCGGGGGTGGGGCGACCAGTCGGTGCGCCAGTCCATGAGCAGCGCCTCGGCCCCGTCCAGGGCCGGGACGGCCACCTCACTCGGGACCACGACGCCGTAGGCCGTCTGCGCGGCGGCGGGGTCGTCCGGCACGTGACCCGCGGGCCGAGCGCCCCGGGCGTCGACCACCACCCGGGCCCGCCCGCGCAGACCCGTCATCTCCACATCCGTCAGACGGGCCCGCTCGACGGTGGCTCCTTCCAGCGGCAGGGTCCGCTGCAGCTCGGCGTTGTCCAGCACCACGTAGGCCCGGTCCAACCGGTGCCGGCCCCGGCTGCGCAGCTCGGGCTGCGCGACGCGGTGCCGGACGACCGCCGGGGGGAGGTGGCTCAGCTCGTCCTCCCAGACGCCGTAGGTCGGACGCCACACCGCATCGGGGCGGGGGTCGACCGCCAGCACGTCCAGCCCCCGGTCCACGCAGTGGGACGCGAGCGCGCGCCCGGCCGGCCCCAGGCCGACGATCGCGACGTCGTGCACCGCCTCACCTCCGTCCCCGAGCCTATCCGCCGGTAGGCTGAGGACATGGCGCGACGGGGCACGGAGGCTGCGGACCCGGTCCTGGCGGAGGGCTACGCGGAGTGCGAGCGGCTCACCCGTCGACACGGCACGACCTACTACTGGGGTGCCCGCCTGCTGCCGACCGGGCAACGCGTCGACGTCTACGCCGTGTATGCCCTGTGCCGGCTGGCCGACGACATCGTCGACGAGCCCGAGACGGTCCGGGTCCCGGTGCCACCCGACCCCGACCCGGGGGTCAGGCTGCGCCGCTTCGAGGAGCTGTTCACCTCGGCGCTGGCGCAGGGGGGATCGAGCGACCCGGTGATGGCGGCCGTGGTGGACAGCCTGCGCCGGCGCGGCACCGACCCCGAGTGCTTCGACCGTTTCTTCCGGGCGATGGAGCTCGACCTCACCCGCGAGACGTGGGCCAGCTGGGAGGAGCTGCGGGACGGCTACATGGAGGGCTCGGCCGCGGTCATCGGCGAGATGATGCTGCCGGTCCTCGAGCCCACCACCCCGGCGGCGAAGGCCCCCGCGCGCTCCCTGGGGCTCGCCTTCCAGCTCACCAACTTCCTGCGCGACGTCGGCGAGGACCTCGACCGCGGGAGGGTCTACCTCCCCCAGGACGATCTCGCGCGGCACGGCGCCGACCCGCACCAGCGAGCCGTGACGCCGGCCTGGCGGGCGATGATGGCCGAGCAGATCGCCCGCAACCGGGAGCTCTACGCCGACGCCTCCCGCGGCGTCGCCATGCTGCCGCCCCGGGGCGCCCGGTGCGTGGCCACCGCGCTGCGGATGTACTCCCTCATCCTGGACCGGATCGAGGCGGCCGACTACGACGTCTTCACCGCGCGCCGCCGGGTGCCCCGGCGGACGAAGGTGGCGATCCTGACAGACGTGCTGGCCCGCGGTCCGCTGCACCGCCTCCCCGGCCCGGTGGGGGCGTGAGCCGGATGGCGCTGCGCCTGCCCGCAGGGATGCCGCACCCGCACCTCGTCGTGCTGCGCACGCTCGCGACGCTGGCGCTGAGCGCCGTCGTCGCCCAGGCCGGCTGGGCAGCGGCCTTCCTCGGCGGGCAGGGTCAGTACGTCGCTTACCACCGCGTCGGGGCCTGGGTGACCGCAGGCGTCGTGGTGGGGACGGCGGTCGGCTACCTGGTGCTGCGGCGGTCAGCCGGTCCGGTCAACCTCTCCCTCGCCCTGCTCCTGGCGCTCGCGGTGATCGTGCAGGTCACGCTGGGACGTGCCGGGGCCGCCTCGGCGCACATCTTCCTGGGGGTGCTCATCGCCATGGTGGCGACCGCGCTCACCTCCTGGACGTATCGTCACTCGCTGCCGGACGCTGAGGCCGACCCGGTCGACAGGTCGAGCCCGCGCAGCCAGTAGCCCTCGATGAGGTGGTCCCAGCCGAGCTCGGGCTGCTGCGCGATGCGGGGCCGGTGCGCCAGGAGCCGCACCAGCAGCGCGTCCGTCTCGAGCAGGGCCAGCGGCTGACCAGGGCACTTGTGCTCGCCGTCACCGAAGGCCAGTCCCGACCCGCCCGTGCCGCGGGGCATCGCCCGGCCCGGGCACAGGCCCATCGGTGCCGCACCGACGGCCTCTTCGTCGGTGTTGGTGGCGCGGACGCAGACGTCGACGAGGTCGCCGGCCGGGATCGTCCAGGTGTCGTCCCCGTCACGGATCTCGACCGGCTGCTGCACCCGGCGGTAGAGGTGGCCCACCACCGGCTCCAGCCGGATGATCTCCTCGAGCATCTCGAGCCGGGCGGGCTGGTCGGCGGCGAGATAGGTCTCCAGCAGGTCGGGGTCCTCCAGCAGGTGCCAGGCGGCCATGACGATGAACTCCCGCGTGGTGACCATCCCCGCCGTCCCGTAGGTGACGCACTCCACGAGGATGCTGGCGGGGCTGTAGCCCTCCGCCAGCAGGTGGCTGACGATGTCGGTCCGGGGGGTGCGGCGCCGGGACCGCACGGCCGGCCGCACGTCGGACCACCAGAAGCGCAGCACGGGCCACAACCCGTTGCGCGCGGCCCGGGCCCAGTCCCGGCGGGAGCGGCCCAGGTCGGCCCGGGTGATGTCGAAGGGCGGCTGGTTGAAGAAGCTCACCAGGCGGCGTGACATCGCGGGGACCGGGGACTCGGTCAGGCCGACCAGCTCGGCCGTCACCTCGACGGTGTAGTGCAGTGCGGCCTCGTCCAGCCGCACCCGACCCTCCTCGAGGAAGGTCGCCACGAGCCGGTCGGCGCACCGGGCCATCGTGGCGCCGTAGCGGTCGGCGACCACCGCAGGGGCCAGGAACCGGGCGACCTTGCGGCGTTGCTCGTCGTGCTGCGGCCCGTCGGAGACGAGGATCGGGTGGTGCTCCAGGCGGCCGCGCGGGATCGCCTCGGCCGTGAAGCCCGCCTGCGTGGTGCGGTGGCGTGCCCGCAGCAGCTGGCGGGCCGGCCCCAGCGCGCGCAGCCGCCAGACGGTGCTGACACCCTGCTGTCCGCCGGCGTCGACCCGCTCGACCCGCGGGCGGGTGGCCTCGTCGGGCCGCTGCGCCCGGCGGGCGTCCGGCCCCGGGCTCACCTCACGCCACCGTCCGGCCCGGCCGGCGTCTCAGCAGTCCCTGGAGCGGCACGGTCCAGAGGTCCTCGCCCCGGACGCCCCACCCGGAGAGCAGCTCGTTCGCCGCCAGCACCCCGGTGACCGCCGCGCGCTCCATGAGGGCGATGGGCCACGCGGTGCGCAGGCCGTCACCGGCGAGCACGAGCCCGGGGTAGGGGGTGTCCACCGTGAGCCGGTCCCGCCACGGCCCGGTGCCGACCAGCCCGCAGTCGTCCTCGACCAGGAGCTCCTCGTGCAGCACGACCGCGTCCGCGGTCTCGGGGTAGACCTGGTGCAGGGAGCTGACCAGCCGCTCCCGGACGGCCTGCTCGTCCAGCCCGCAGCGTCCCTGCCCGGCGACACCCTCGTCCCGTGCCGGGTCGACGGCATACCCGTGCAGCTCCACGACCGAGCCGGCGTGCTCCTGCGCCCAGACCTCCGCGCCGCGCTCGAAACGCTCCAGGACCGTGATGTTGTCCAGCAGGTCGTAGCCGCTGGTCCCGAGGAAGGCCTCGCGACCGGCCTCGACCGGGCGGTCCAGCCACAGCCGCAGCACGGCGAAGGGTGGCGCGTTGCGCCCGGCCGCGACGCGCTCGTGCCAGGAACGGGTCGCCTCGTCCGTCGTCGCCGCCGACGCGGCCCACGGCTGCACCAGGTGCCGGGTCGCGCGGGGGTCGGTCGCGAGCACGACCGCGTCGGCGGTATGCCGCTCGCCCGCCACCTCGACGTCCCAGCCGCCTTCCGGCCGCTGCTCCAGCGCCTCCACCCGCTCGCCGGTCCGCACCTGCGCACCGTGCTGCTCGAGGTAGCGGCGCAGGGGGGCCCAGAGGGCGGTGTCGTAGTCGTCGTCGGGCACGTCGAAGATCAGGCCCTCGGAGGAGCCGGTGAAGTAGGTGTGGAACATCCCGACGAGCTCGCCGGCGCCGAACTCCGAGGGGTGGGCGAAGAAGGACCGCGCGAAGACCTCCAGCGCGAGGTGGCGGGCGCCCTCCGGGAAGCGCAGCCGGTCCAGGAAGTCGGCCGCGGACTCACCGTCGTAGCGCTCGTGGCTCTCCGGGTAGGACGTGCTGATGAGCTCCAGCGCGCTCGGCAGGTGCACGTCGGCGAGCCCGGTGACGGGGAAGGTGGGGCTGCGCAGCACGAAGGCCGCCAGGTTGGCGGGGGGTGAGGCCGGCAGGGCGGCGAAGCTGTCGGTGAGCCCGTCGCCGCGGCGCAGCGGGTAGTCGGGTACGGGCACGAGCCGCTCACCCCGCGGGTCGACCCGCCGCAGCAGCGCCCGCAGGGTGTAGTACTGCCGGAAGAAGGCGTGGAAGCCGCGCGACATGGTGCGCCCGCCGCCCACCGGCCAGGACCTGACCCGTCCGCCGAGGCTCTCCTGCGCCTCGACCAGGGTGACCCGCGCGCCGCGCTCGACGAGCGTCACGGCGGCGGCGATCCCGGCGATGCCGCCGCCCACGACGACCACGTCCTGGTCCGTCGTCAGCCGGGCCGCACCCGGGGCGGCGCGGTGCAGCTGAGCGCGGCGGTCCCGTCCCGGCACGAGGCCCGGGCGCGTGCCGCTCACGAGAGCCCTCCCTCCTGCTGCGGGCGACGGGCCAGCAGGGTGTGCAGGATCCCGCGCTGCCAGCCACCGGCCGTGCTCCAGGACAGGTCCACGAAGCCCGCGCGCCGGACCCGGTCCTCCAGGACGGCGGTGCTGTCGTTGTCGAGCACGCTGCGCCACAGGTAGCGGTAGATGGCCGGATGACCACGTGTCACGGTCGCGAGCGGCGTCACCGCCCCTCGGCAGACAGCGGTCCAGGTGCGTTCGGCCCGGGCGTCCCCGGCCACGTGGTAGTCCTGGAGCGCGACCCATCCGCCGGGACGCACCTGCTCCAGGACCGAGCGCAGCACCGCGTCCCGCTGCTCCTCGGGCACGTTGCGCAGGAGGTATGCCGCGAAGGCGCCGTCCGCCGGGCGACCTAGCTCCTGGGCGGCGATGGCGGGCAGCTGCTGCGCGGTGGCGTGCACGAAACTCACCCCGGCGGGCCAGTCCTTCTCCCGCGCCTGCCGCAGCATGCCAGCCGAGGCGTCCAGCCCGACGATCCTGACCTGCGGGCCGGTGGAGCGAAGGAGGGCCTGCGTGGACAGGCCCGAGCCGCAGCCGAGGTCCCACAGGGTCAGGGGCGCCTGGTCGGCGCTGCTGAGCGTGGTGCCGGGGACCTCGAGCCGCGAGACGAGCCCACGGGCCGCGAGCCGTAGGGCACGGTGGTAGCCCGGGTTGAGCCGGGTCAGCAGGTCGTAGCGCGGGGCCGCCCGGTCGAAGGCCTCGTCGAGCTGGTCGACCTCATCCTCCTGCGGTGACGTCGGGCTGCCGGTGACGCTGGGCGAGGGCGGGTCGTTGAGGCGGTCCACAGCACCAGCGTAGGTGAGGGTAGGTCCTGACCAGCAGGGGACAGATGTCATGGCGCCTCCGGAGGGTCGCGCCCTAGCGTGGCGCCATGATCGATCCCGTGCTCCGCGTGACCGGCCTGCGACGCTGCTTCGGCACGCACGTCGCGGTCGACGACATCAGCCTCGACATCAGGCCCGGTGAGACCTTGGGGCTGCTCGGCCCGAACGGCGCCGGCAAGACGACCACCATCTCGATGATCGTCGGGCTCCTCGTCCCGGACGCGGGTTCGGTCGAGGTGGCCGGCGTGAGCATGGGCGGGCACCCCATCCGGGCCAAGCGGAGCATCGGGTTGGTGCCCCAGGACCTGGCGATCTATCCCGAGCTGTCCGCGCGCGACAACCTGCTCTACTTCGGTCGGCTCCAGGGGTTGTCCGGCGCCCGCCTCAAGGAGCGCGTGGCCCACGTCCTGGAGGTGGTGGGTCTCGGCGACCGCTCGCGGGGGCCGAGCAAGACCTTCTCCGGGGGCATGAAGCGCCGGCTCAACATCGCCGTCGGGCTCCTGCACGAGCCGGCGCTGCTCGTGCTGGACGAGCCGACCGTGGGCGTCGACCCGCAGTCGCGGCACGCGATCCTCACCTCCGTGGAGCAGCTGTCCACCGCGGGGATGGCAGTCCTGTACACGACGCACTACATGGAGGAGGCAGAGCGGCTCTGCGACCGGATCGCGATCGTCGACGACGGTGCGGTGCGGGCCGAGGGCACGCGGCAGGAGCTGGTCGACCTGGTCGGCGGAACCGACACGGTGATCTTGACCGGGAGCGGGCAGCTCGGGGAGGCCGCGCTCGCGCTCGCCTCGCTGCCCGTCGTCGACCAGGTGCACGAGAGCCCCACCGCGCTGCGTCTCGTGGTGCGGCGGGAGCCGGGGTCGATCAGCGACATCGTGGCCGCGGGGAGCGAGGCGGGGATGACGCTGTCCGACGTCGAGATCACCCGTCCCGACCTCGAGTCGGTCTTCCTCCACCTCACCGGCAAGGCCCTGCGGGACTGACCATGCGCCGACTCCTCGTCATGGTCGCGAGCGACCTGCGGCAGCAGGTGCTCGACAAGTCCTTCTTCATCTTCGGTCTGGCGGTCCCGCTGGCCCTCATGTGGGTGTTCTCCCTGATCTTCACCCCGCTCGCCGACGACCTCGACCCCGTCACGGTGGCGGTCAGCGCGCCCGCCGGTGACGACCTGGCCGCGGTCGTCCCCAGGACGCTGGAGGGGATCGACCCCGAGCAGCTGGAGGTGACGGTGCGTGACGTCGGCCCCGAGGAGGCCACCGAGCTCGTGGCCGACGGGCACGCGGGTGCGGCCGTCGTCCTGCCGGACGGCTTCGGCCGGTCCCTCCAGGAGGGTCGGGCGCCGGAGGTGGTGGTGCACCGGCCGTCGGGCGCCGGCCTCGAGGCAGACGTTATCACCAGCGTCGTCGACGGGGTGCTGGACCAGCTCACCGCCACCGCCCGGTCGGCGCGGGCCGCGGACGAGCTCGGGGTCGACCCGGAGCGTCTGGCGGGCGAGCTGCGGGGCACGAGCGGTCCCGCGGTGGTCTGGACCCCCGGCCGCACGGCCGCCGAGCAGCTCAGCCCGGGAGGCTCGATCGTGGCGGGGCAGGCCGGCTTCTTCCTGCTCTTCACCGTCGGCTTCGGCGTGCTCGGGATCGTCGTGGAGCGGGAGTGGGGGACGCTGGCGCGTGTCCTCTCGACGCCGATACCCCGCTGGTGGGTGCCGCTCTCCAAGGGGTTGTCGAGCTGGGTGCTCGGGGTGGTCGCCACGCTCGCCCTCCTCACGGCCGGGTCGCTGCTCCTCGACGACGTGGACCTCGGCTCACCGCCCGTCGTGGCCGTGCTCGTGGCGGCGGTGGTGGCCGCCGCCACCTCGATCAGCTTCGTCGTCGTCCGGGTCGCCCGCACCGCGGAGCAGGCCGGGATCGCGCAGACCATCGTCGCGATCACGCTGGGGATGAGCGGTGGCGCCTTCTTCCGGGTGCCCTCGACCGGCACCCTCGGGCAGCTGCTCCAGCTCAACCCGGTAGCCGCGCTGGGGCGGGGTCTGGGAATCACGGCCGGCGGCGGTGGGGTGACGGCGCTCGGGCCCACCCTGCTCACGCTGCTCGTGTTCACCGTGGTGATGCTGCTGCTCGCACGGGTCCTGCCCGGACGGAGGGAGCTGGTATGAGGGTGCTCACGATTGCGGCCGTCGAGCTCCGGCGGTTCTTCGCCGACCGCTCCAACCTCTTCTTCGTCTTCATCTTCCCGCTCGCGATGGTGGCCGTCATCGGCTGGCAGTTCGGCGGCGAGAGCCGTGGCGGGGCGGTCGCGGTGCACGCCGGGGACACCCCCGCCCGCGCGGCCCTGGTCGACCGGTGGGAGGAGGCCGACCTCGAGGTCACGCTGCTGGACGACGGCGCGCAGCTGCGGCAGCAGGTGGCGGCCGGTGACGTCGAGGTCGGTGTGCTCGTCCCGGCCGCGGCGGCCGAGGCCTACGACCGGGGAGAGCCGATGTCCCTGGAGATCGTGCAGGGCACGTCGTCCGCGGCCCCGGCCGTCGCCGAGGTGGTGCGCACCCAGGCGGAGACGGTGGCGGTCGAGGCGGCCCAGGTCGCCCTCGTCTCCCGGGTCGCCGAACGCGACGCGGCTCAGGAGGCGCTGCAGGTCGCGACCCAGGCACTGCCGGCGCCGCGGCTGCTGGTGCAGGAGCCGGAGGACCCGCGGGCCCAGGAGTTCGCCGGAGCGGGACGCTTCGGCACCGGGGCGGCGGGACAGCTGCTGCTCTTCGTCTTCCTCAGCACGCTCAGCGCGTCGGCCACCCTCATCAAGGCGCGACGCGACGGCGTCGTCCGCCGCACGATGAGCGCTCCGCTGACCGGGACGGAGGTGGTCGCCGGCCTGGCCCTCGGGCGGGTGGCGATCGCGCTGACGCAGGGCGGCTACATCATGGTCGCCAGCTCGCTCCTCTTCGGCGTGGACTGGGGACACCTCTGGTCCGCCCTGCTGGTCATGCTCGTCTTCGCCGTGGTCGCCGCGGGGGTGGCCCTCGTCATCGGCGTCCTGGTCGACTCCGAGGGTGCGGCCAGCGGGCTGTCGGTCGGTGCCGGGCTGGTGATCGGCGCGATCGGTGGGTGCATGGTGCCCCTCGAGCTCTACCCCGACCGGTTGCGCGCGCTGGCGCACCTCACCCCGCACGCGTGGGCCTACGACGCGCTCGCCGACATCCAGCGGCGCGGGGCGGCCGTGGCGGACGTCCTCCTCGAGCTGGGCGTCCTGGTCGCCATGGCCCTGCTCGTGCTCAGCCTGGCCACGCTCCTGCTGCGACGGAGCCTGGCCCGGGCAATGTGAGGCGCGAGGGCCCGGGGCCGGCGGTCGATCCCTGTAGGGTGGCGGTGCGCCACGGACGAGCACGAGGGGTCCGTCCGCCGGGTCACGGCCGAGTGGGGCAAGGGCGCGGATCATCGACGAGAGGGAGCACCATCATGTCCAGGCACCGCCACATCACCACGCTCGCGCTCTCCGGCCTCCTGGTCGGCGGCCTGACCGCCTTCGGTGGTGGGGACGAGCCGGCTGCCACCGAGACGGAGTCGGCGCAGGAGAGCAGCGCGCAGGAGACCGGGTCCTCGGAGGAGGAGTCCGCCACCGAGGAGACGACGCAGGAGAGCTCGCCGGAGGAGACGAGCGAGGAGTCCGGCGGCGAGGCCTCCGGCGTGCCGCCGCTGGAGGAGCTGTGGCCGACCGTCATCGACAACGCCAACTCGGCCGAGTCGATGACGACGACCATCGCGGGCTCCGACGGGGAGATGACGATCGACGCCACCCTCACCGGGCAGCTCGACGACTCCAACTTCCAGGTGGAGGCCACCATCGACGGCGGCGAGGTGTCGATCATCGCCGTGGAGGAGACCTACTACCTCAACGGTGACGAGTCCTTCTGGATGATGGCCGGTGGCGAGGCCCAGGCGGGCACCCTGGCCGGGCAGTGGATCGAGGCACCGCCGGAGATGGGAATCGGTGACAGCTTCTCGCTGTCGACCCTGTGGGAGGAGTTCTTCGGGGAGGTCCCGACGGACGCCAACGACCTGCAGACCTCGACCGCCGAGATGGGCGAGGTCGACGGGATGGAGGCCTACCACTACGTCGTCGAGAACGACGAGGCCGAGATCTGGGTGTCCGCCGACGGGGAGGACAACCTGCTCCGCGTCGTCATCGCCGAGGGCGCCGAAGCCGGCGACGACCTCGAGATGAACATCCGCGACTGGAACGACGCGCCGCAGGTCGAGGCCCCGCAGGACGCGGTCCCGATCGAGGAGCTCATGGGCTCGCAGGGCTGACGTCCAGGTCCTCACCCGCCACCGCGGCCCCGCTGAACTGGGCCGCGTGCAGCCGGGCGTAGGGCCCGCCCGCGTCCACCAGCTCCTCATGGGTGCCCTGCTCCACGATCTGGCCCGACTCCATCACGAGGATGAGGTCGGCGTCACGGATCGTCGAGAGCCGGTGCGCGATGACGAAGCTGGTGCGGCGCGCTCGTAGCCGCGCCATGGCCTCCTGGATGAGCAGCTCGGTGCGGGTGTCGACCGAGCTGGTGGCCTCGTCGAGGATGAGCAGCGAGGGCTGGGAGAGGACGGCCCGCGCGATGGTGATGAGCTGCTTCTCGCCGACCGACACGGCTGCGGCATCGTCGTCGAGCACGGTGTCGTAACCGTCGGGCAGGTGCTGCACGAAGCGGTCGACGAAGGCCGCTTCGGCGGCCGCGCGGATCTCTTCCTCCTTCGCCCCCGGTCGGCCGTAGGCGATGTTGTCGCGGATGCTGCCCTCGAAGAGCCAGGTGTCCTGGAGGACCATCCCGACCCGGGAGCGCAGGTCGGCCCGCGTCATGGTCGTGATGTCCTGCCCGTCGAGGGTGATGCGTCCGGCGTCCAGCTCGTAGAAGCGCAGCACCAGGTTGACCAGCGTGGTCTTACCCGCGCCGGTGGGTCCCACGATGGCCACGGTCTGCCCCGGCTCGGCGACGAGCGACAGGTCCTCGATGAGCGGCTCCGACCCGTAGGAGAAGCTCACGTCCTCGAAGGCGATGCGCCCACCGCGGTCCTGCGGAGGGGATGCCGGGTCGGGGGTCTCGGGCACCTGTCGCTGCGCGTCGAGGAGCTCGAAGGTACGCTCCGCCGAGGCCACGCCGGACTGGAGCAGGTTGGCCATCGAGGCCACCTGGGTCACCGGCTGGGTGAACTGGCGGGAGTACTGGATGAAGGCCTGCACGCTGCCGAGCGAGAGGGTCCCCGAGGTGACCCGGAGCGCCCCGACGACGGCCACCAGGACGTAGCCGAGGTTGCCGATGAGGAACATGGCCGGCATGATCACGCCGCTCATGAACTGCGCCCGCCAGGTCACGTCGTAGAGCTGGTCGTTGATCTCCCGCGCCCGGCCGGTGACCTGCTCGCGTCGACCGAAGACCGTCACCAGCTCGTGCCCGGTGAACGCCTCCTCGATCTGCCCGTTGAGCGTGCCGGTGTGCGCCCACTGGGCCTTGAACAGCTTCTGGCTCTGCCGGGCGATCAGGACGGTGACCACGACCGACAGCGGGATCGTCAGGACCGCGATGAGGGTGAGCGTCGGGGAGACCCACAGCATCATGGCGAGGATGGCCACCACCGTCACCAGGGCGTTGAGCAGCTGCCCGAAGGTCTGCTGCAGCGTCTGCTGGAGGTTGTCCAGGTCGTTGGTGACGCGGGAGAGGATCTCGCCCCGGGGCTGCGCGTCGAAGTAGGCCAGGGGGAGCTCGTGCAGCTGCTCCTCGGCGTCGGCGCGCAGATCCCGCACGGTCCGCATCGAGATCCGGTTGACCAACCGGGTCGAGATCCACATGAGGAGGGCGGAGGTGAGGTAGAGCGCGACCACCACCGCGACCGTGCGACCCACCGCGCCGAAGTCGATGCCCTGCCCCGGCACGAGGAACGGCGTCCCCTCGACCAGGTCCGCCTGGGTGTCCTGCCCGTCGGCACGCAGCCCGGCCACCACCTCCGCCACGTCCGCCCCGGCTGGGAGCCGGGCGCGAGGAAGCCGGCGAAGACGTAGTCGGTCGCCCGTCCGAGCACGCGCGGCCCCAGGACGCTGAGGACGACGGCGACGAGCGTGAGCAGGACGGACAGCCCGATGAGCACGCGGTAGGGCGCGAGCCGGCCCGCCAGCCGTCGGGCTGACGCGGCGAAGTCGCTGGCACGCTCGACGGGCACGGCCGCCCCGTGCGGGCCACCAGGCCCACGACGCGGCGCGGGGGCGCTGCCGCGGTCGACGGAGCGCGCGGTCATGCGGCCGCTCCCTGCTCCTGCGAGCGGGCGATCTCCGCGTAGGTCGAGCAGCTCTCGAGGAGCCCGGTATGTGTGCCCACGCCGACGATCCGACCCTGGTCGAGCACGACGATCTGGTCGCGTCGATGATCGTCGAGACGCGCTGGGCCACGACGACGACCGTCGCCTCGCGGGTCCACGGTCGCAGCGCCTGCCGCAACCTGGCGTCGGTCGCGACGTCCAGGGCCGAGAAGGAGTCGTCGAAGAGGTAGACACGGGGCCTGGCGACGAGCGCCCGGGCGATGCAGAGCCGCTGCCGCTGCCCGCCGGAGACGTTGCCGCCTCCTTGGGCGATGGGGTGGTCCAGCCCCAGCTCGGTCGCCGCGACGAAGTCGTCGGCCTGGGCCACCCGGAGGGCGTCCCACAGCTCGGCGTCGGTGGCCTCGGGCCGACCGAAGCGCAGGTTGCTGGCCACGGTGCCGGAGAAGAGGTAGGGCCGCTGCGGGACGAGCCCGACCATCGACCACAGCTCCTCGGGCGCCAGGTCCCGGACGTCGATGCCGTCGATGAGGACGACGCCGCCGCTGACGTCCGCGAGCCGCGGCACGAGCCGCAGCAGCGTCGTCTTGCCCGAGCCGGTCGCTCCCACGATCGCCGTGGTGGTGCCGGGACGGGCGACGAGGTCGATGTCGCACAGCACCGGCGCCTCCGCACCCGGGTAGGAGTAGCTGACGTCCCGCAGCGTGACCTCGCCGCGGACCCCGCCGCCGGGGCTGCGCGGCTCGGTCGGGGAGACCAGGCTGGTGGCGGTGCCGAGCACGGCCTCGATGCGCTCGGCCGACACGGTGGCGCGCGGGATCATCGTCGCGACCATCGTCGCCATCATGATGGACATGAGGATCTGGATGAGATAGCTGATGTAGGCGGTCAGTGCCCCCACCTCCATGGCGCCGGCCTCCACCCGCTGGGCGCCGAACCAGATCACGCCGACGCTGGACAGGTTCATCACCAGCATGACGAAGGGGAACATCAGCGCCATGAGGTCGCCCAGCTGCAGCCCGATGCCCGTCAGCTCGGCGTTGGTGCGGGCGAAACGGTCCCGCTCCTGCGGCTCCCGGGTGAAGGCGCGGATCACGCGTATACCGGTGATCTGCTCGCGCATCACCCGGTTCACCGCGTCGAGCTGACGTTGGTTGGCGCGGAACAGCGGCACCATCCGGGCGATGACCAGGCCCATGCCGAGGAGCAGGATCGCGACCGCCACGGCGATGAGCGGGGACAGGCCGACGTCCTGCCGGATCGCCATGACCACCCCACCGACGGCGGTGATCGGCGCTGCCACGAGCATGACCAGGGTCATGAAGGTCACCTGCTGCACCTGCTGCACGTCGTTGGTGCTCCGGGTGATGAGTGACGGGGCCCCGAACTCGCCGAGCTCGCGGGAGGAGAAGCCCAGGACGTGCTCGACCAGCCCGGCCCGGACGTCCCGACCGACACCCATGGCGGTCCGGGCGGCGGCCCACGTGGCCCCGATCTGGGCCATGGCCTGGACCGCGCTGACGCCGAGCATGAGGCTCCGACGCGCCAGATGTAGGGCAGGTCCGTCTGCACGATCCCCTGGTCGATGATGGCGGCGTTGAGGCTCGGCAGGTAGAGGCTGGCCGCCGTGGCGAGGAGCTGCAGGAGCAGGACGGCGACGACCAGCCGAGCGTAGGGACGCAGCTGTCGTCGCAGGAGTCGAAGGAGCACCACCTGATTGTGCACCCTGGCGCGGCGTGATCCTCCGGCCGAGGCGTCACGAGCCATGGTCAAGAACGTCAGCGCAGGTCAAGCGCAGTTTACGTGGGGTCGGGTAACCCGACTCCGTGACCCGATCGTGATCCGATCGTGACGTCGACCCGGGCGCGCGCGGCGGGGCGGCCCGTAGGGTCGAAGGCGGCCCACGTGCCCCGTGCGGCCGAAATCATCGAAGGAGATCATTCGTGAGCAGTGCCAGGCCTGGGGGACGTCCCCGCCGCGCTCTCTCCGCGATCGCCGTCCTGTCGCTGACCGGTGCCGTGCTGGCGCCGCTGTCGGCGGCGGCGGACGACGACGCATTCGTCGCACCGGGTTCCCCGGCGCCGGAGAGCAAGATCCAGGACGACGGAGTCACCGGCGCAGAGCTGGTGCCCGACTCCTACTTCGTCCAGCTCGCTGGACCCAGCACGAGCGCCGGCGGTTCGCTGGCCTCGATCGAGTCCCAGCGCGACCGCTTCCTCGCGGACGTGGACGCCACCGGCGTGGAGCTGGAGGTGCGCTCGGAGTTCGGCACCCTGTGGAACGGCCTGTCGGTCAAGGCCGACGAGGAGTCGCTGCTCGAGCTGGCCGCCTCCGACGCGGTCGAGGCGATCTTCCCGGTCGAGGTCATCGACGCCCCCGAGAGGCCGGAGGACACCCAGATCGACCCCGAGCTGTTCACCGCCATCTCGATGACCGGCGCCGACATCGTGCAGAGCGAGCTCGGCTACGACGGCACCGGCGTCAAGGTCGGCATCATCGACACCGGCATCGACTACGACCACCCTGACTTCGGCGGCAACGGCAGCCCCGGGAGCACCACCTTCCCGACTGAGCGGGTCGCCTTCGGTCACGACTTCGTCGGCGACGACTACAACGCCGACCCCGGCGCTGGCGACGCTTACCAGCCCACGCCGTTCCCGGACGCGGACCCTGACGACTGCCAGGGCCACGGCACCCACGTCGCCGGCATCACCGGTGCCGACGGCGAGGTGACCGGTGTCGCCCCCGGTGTGACGCTGGGCGCCTACCGCGTCTTCGGTTGTGACGGCTCGACCGACGCCGACATCATGCTGCACGCGATGGAGCAGACGCTCACCGACGAGATGGACGTCGTCAACCTGTCCATCGGCTCGGCCTTCTCCGCGTGGAAGGAGTACCCGACCGCCCAGGCCACCGACGCGCTCGCCCGCGAGGGTGTCGTCGTCGTCGCCTCCATCGGCAACTCCGGTGCCAGCGGCCTGCACTCGATCGGCGCCCCCGGCGTCGGCGAGGACACCATCGGTGTCGGCTCGGTGGACAACACGTCCTACGAGGCCAACTTCTTCCTCGACGAGGAGGACAACGAGGTCCCCTACACCGTCGGCTCGCCGGCCCCCGAGCCGCCGACCTCCGGTGAGGACACCGTCGTGGCCGTCCACGCGCCCGGCACGACCGAGGCCCAGGCCTGCGGCACCGACCCCTTCAGCGCGGAGGAGCAGGCCGTCATCGAGGGCAACTGGGTGATGATCCAGCGCGGCAGCTGCAGCTTCTACGAGAAGGCGCTCAACGGCCAGGAGGCCGGCGCGACCGGTGTCATGCTCTACAACAACGTCGGTGGCAGCATCAACCCCAGCCTCGCCGGTGAGGAAGACATCGAGGTCCCCGTCGTGATGGTGACCCAGGCCGACGGTGAGCGGCTGGCCGCCGACGCTCTCGCGACCGAGGGCCACGTCGTCACCTGGACCGAGGGCTCGACCTCGGTGCCGAACCCGACCGGTGGGCTCATCAGCTCGTTCAGCTCCATCGGCACGATGGCGGACACCACCGTCAAGCCGGACCTGTCCGCCCCGGGTGGCCAGATCTACTCCACCTACCCGCTGGAGGCCCAGCCCTACGCCACCCTGTCCGGCACCTCGATGGCGTCCCCCCACGTCGCGGGGGCGGCCGCCCTCATGCTCGAGGCGGACCCGGACCTCGGCGTCGAGGAGGCCAAGCTCAAGCTGCAGAACAGCTCGATGCAGCTGCCGCTGAACATCGCGCCGGCGGCCGGCCTGGAGCTCGTGCACCGGCAGGGCGCCGGCATGATCCAGGTCGACGACTCGATCCTCGCCCAGGCGACGATCGAGCCCGGTCTGGTCCAGCTGGGCCAGCAGCTCGCCGGCGAGACCAGCACCCAGACGGTGACGCTGACCAACACCAGCGACGCCGAGCAGGTCTACGCGGTGGAGCACACCCCGGCCGTGGCGACCTCCGGCACGGCGAACGACTTCGGCTACTACCTGGCCCCGGCCGACGTCGCCGTCGCGCCGAGCGTGGTGGTGCCCGCAGGCGCCAGCGTGGAGGTCCCCGTGACCATCACGTCGCCGTCGATCGACGGCGAGATGGGTCCGATCTTCGGCGGCTACGTCACCTTCAGCACCGGTGAGGGCGAGGAGGCCGACAGCTACTCGGTCGCCTACGGCGGTCACGCGGCCGACCTGCAGGAGACCGAGGTGCTCGCCGACATGGTCGACGCGGAGGGCGACGTCACCGTCGAGCTGCCGGCCCTCGGGGTGGTCAACACCTGCACGATCTGGCAGGGCTACGACTGCGTCGACCCGGAGGGCAGCTACGACCTGGTCGGGGAGGGCACGACCTTCTCCATGGAGCAGGACGACGCCCCGCAGGTCCTCGTGCACTTCGAGCACCAGGCGCGGCGCATGGAGTGGGAGGTCTTCGCGGCCGAGGACGACGGCAGCAAGGGTGAGTCCCTGGGCACCGTCGCCGAGCTCGACTACCTCGCCCGGTCCGCCAGCCGGAACGGCTTCACGGCATACCCGTGGGACGGCATGATGATCGACGAGAACGGCGCGAAGGTCCGGGTGCCGGACGGCGACTACATCCTCGAGCTGACGGTCACGAAGGCCTCGGCGTGGAACGACGACCGCGAGGCGCAGACCGAGACGTGGGACAGCCCCGTCTTCGGTATCGCCTTCGAGGGCTCCGACTACGGCAACGAGGACCGTCCGGGCGTCGAGCGCACGCTGGGTCAGGACCGGTACTCCACCGCCTCCGAGCTGGCGGTCGAGGCCTTCCCCCAGGGCTCCGAGACGGTCTACGTCGCCAGCGGTCGCGCCTTCCCCGACGCGCTCGCCGGCGGTGCCCTGGCAGGCTCGGTCGAGGCGCCGGTCCTGCTGACACGCCCGGACGAGCTGCCCCCTGCGACGCGGATGGCGTTGCAGCAGCTCGACCCGGACAGCATCGTCGTCCTCGGTGGCGACGGCGCGGTCGAGGACGGCGTGGTGAGCGCGCTGGGCGAGTATGCCGACACCGAGCGGCTCGCCGGGGCGAACCGCTACGAGACCGCGGTCCAGGTCAGTCAGTCGCACGCGGAGGACGCCGACATCGTCTTCCTCGCCAGCGGCAAGGACTACCCGGACGCGCTCGCGGCGGCCGCGGCGGCCGGTATGGAGGACGCGGCGGTGCTGCTGACGCGCCCCGACCTGCTGCCGAGCGCGACGTCCGCGGAGCTGTCCCGCCTGTCGCCGGAGACGGTCTACGTCATCGGTGGCGACGGTGCGGTGTCCGACGAGGTCGCGACGGCGGCCGGCGCCAGCGCCGGTGAGGTCGTCCGTCTCGGCGGCACCAACCGCTACGGCACCGCGGCCTCGGTCGCGGCAGAGTTCTTCCCGACCCCGGGCCCGGCGCCTTCCTGGCGACCGGCGCGGAGTTCCCGGACGCCCTCGCGGCGGCCCCGGTGGCGGCGATGAACAACATGGCGGTGCTGCTCACCCGGACCGATGCCCTGCCCGGTGACACGGTGGACGCGATGACGCAGATGCGGGCCCAGCTCGTGCACATCGTCGGCGGCTACGGCGCGGTCAGCCTCGGGATCCAGGAGACCCTCGAGGAGGTCGTCTACCCGTGAGGCCCCTGGCCTGACGGAGCATCGACGAAGTCCCCCGGCGCGCATCGCGTGCCGGGGGCCTCTCGCGTCTAGCCGAGGTCCCGCGCGACCCGCAGCAGCGCCTGCTCCCCGACGAGCTCCCCCGGGAGCAGCGGCACCTCGACGAGGGGCAGGCCGGGCAGCTCCGAGCGCACCTGGTCGACGTAGCGTTGCTCCACCTCACGACGATCGGCCAGCAGCGGACCGGCGTCGGCGGGGGAGCGCTTGTTGACGACCAGGGCACCGACGGCCATACCGGCGCGGGCGAGCTGCCCGTGCAGGTCCACGGACTCCAGGACCGGCAGCCGCTCGGCCGCGAGCACGATGACGAAGGAGCTGCGGGTGTCGTCCTGCAGCAGCGTGCGCAGCGCGGTGAACCGGCTCTGCCGGCGGTCCAGGATCCGCCGGATCTCGGCGTCGCGCCGTCCTCGTCGGTCGACCGGCGCCGAGCTGCCCACCACGTCCGCGGCAGCCCGGTCGCCGGCGTCGCGCGACCCACGTGACTGCAGGCCCCGCAGGGCCTCCCCGAAGCGGGCCGAGCGCTGCTGCCGCCGCACCAGCCGCCGGTCCACGCCTGCATGAGCTCGGGCAGCGCGACGAGGCGGGAGGTGTGGCCCGAGGGGGCGGTGTCGAAGATCACGAGCTCGTCCGGGTGGCGCTGCTCCACCACCTCGGCGATGCGCTCCAGCACGGCGGCCTCGTGCGTGCCCGGCGCGTCCCGGGCGAGCTCCAGGTGACGTCGGACCTCACCCTGAAGGTGCTCGGGCATGAGTCGCTCCATCGTCGAGCGGACCGCCGCGAGGTGCTCGTCGGTGGTGCGTGCCGGGTCGATCTCGAGGCCGCGCAGCAGCGGCGCCAGCTCGGTGGGCTCGTCCCCGACGCGACGCTCCCACAGGTGGCCGAGGTTGTGCGCCGGGTCGGTGGACACCAGGAGCACCTGACGGCCCGCCCGGGCCAGCGCGAGAGCGAGCGCCGAGGCGACGGCGGTCTTGCCGACACCACCCTTGCCACCGACGAAGAGAACCTCGCGGCTCGCGGCCAGCCGACTCAGCACCGCGGGTCCGTCCTCAGCAGCACGAGACGTGCTCCAGCGGGCTGCGGTCCAGGCCCATCCGCCGGTGCCAGTCGTGCACCTGGTCGTAGACGACCGGCAGCAGCTCGACGGTGTAGTAGCTCGCCGGGTTGGGGACGCCGAGCGCCTCGGCCATGACGATGACCATGAAGAGGTCGTCCTCGTCGCGCCGGGCCCGCGCGAAGGTCCGGGCATACGGGCCGACGAGGATGTCGCGCACGACCCCGGCTGCGGCGCGCAGCCGCCGACCCGGGGCCGAGGTGTCGCTCATCGATCCAGGGTATGCCTGCTCCTCCTCGGCGTCCTCAGTCCCGACGGTGCTCGGGGGCGTCGTCCGCCGGCGCGGACCGGCCGGTGACCTCGGCGGCGGAGAGCTCGGCGAGCTCCGCGTCGTCGTCGCCGCGGTAGTCCTTGGCCTTGCGCATCGCGCCGATCGCCTCGACGAGGACCCACAGGGCAGCCACGAGGATGACGACGTCGAGCCCGAGCAGCAACCCAGTTCTGCGCCTCCCAGAAGGTGCCGAGCTGGATGAAGAGCGCGTAGATCGTCATGAGCCCGACGAAGGCGAGGGGGATCAGCGCGGGCAGCGGCGTCCGTCCCCGGCGCAGCAGCATGATGGCGATGATCGACAGCGTGAGCGCGGCCATGAGCTGGTTGGTCGTGCCGAAGAGCGGCCAGATGAGCATGCCGCCCGAACCGTCGGCGCCGGCGCCGAAGGTGAGCGCCAGGGCGATGCCGACGGCGATGACGGTGGCGACCAGCTTGCCCAGGCGCACCCCCGCGATCTCGCCGATCTCCTGCACCACGAAGCGCTGCAGCCGGACCCCGGTGTCCATGGTCGTGGCGGCGAAGAGGATCGCGGTGGTCGCCATGACCGTCGCGGCGAGCGAGGTGGGCAGGCCCAGCCCGGCGTTGACGATGGCGCCACCACCCTCGACGAAGGCGGCGACCCCGCCGTCGTTGAAGGCCTGGTAGACGCCCTCCCAGTCGGCGAGCGTCCGGAAGCCGGCCGTGGTGGCGATGATCGCGCCGAGCGCGAGCAGCCCCTCCCCGACGGCACCGAAGTATCCGACGAAACGGGCGTCACTCTCCTTGTCCAGCTGTTTGGAGCTGGTGCCCGAGCTGACCATGCCGTGGAAGCCGGAGATCGCGCCGCACGCGATGGTGACGAAGAGCAGCGGCACCAGCGACGGGGTGCCCTCGGGCACGTCCTGGTTGACGGCCGGGGCCACGAGCCCGGGGCGGGCCAGCAGCACCGAGCCGTAGAGGATGCCCAGGGCGATGAACAGCTGCAGGCCATTGATGTAGTCACGCGGCTGGAGCAGGACCCACACCGGCAGCATCGAGGCGATGCCGGCATACACGAAGAGCAGGATGATCCACACCGCCATGGTGGGCAGCCCCAGTACCGTCTCGGGGAGCGCCAGCGGGACCTGGTCGCCGATCCAGATGAGGGTGTAGAGCGCGACCACGCCGACGACGGAGACGACCGGCAGGCTCCACCGCAGGCGGTAGATCGCCTGGCCCACGAGGAGGGCCACCAGCAGCGCGCCCCAGGTCGGGATGACGGCGGTGGGGGTGGAGATGAGGAGCCTGGCGATGACCACCGCGAAGGCGGCGTTGACCATGAGCAGGAGCAGGAAGATGACGACGAGGAAGAGGTTGCGGCCCCGAGCACCGATGTAGCGGCCGGACAGCGCACCGATTGACTGGCCCTTGTTGCGGACCGAGGCCCACAGCGCGCCGAGGTCGTGCATCCCGGCGAAGAAGACGGTACCGATGGTCACCCAGAGGAAGGCAGGCAGCCAGCCCCAGATGACCGCGACCGCCGGGCCCACGATCGGGGCCGCGCCCGCGACCGAGGTGAAGTGGTGGCCCCACAGGACGTACCTGTTGGTCGGGACGTAGTCGACCCCGTCCTCGAGCTCGTGCGCCGGGGTGGCGCGCGAGTCGTCCAGGGCGTAGATCTTGCTCGCCAGGAAGCGTGAGTAGAGGAAGTAGCCCGCGAGGATCATCGCGACCCCGACGAGGGCAAGCACGAGCGAGTTCATGACGGTCTCCGTTGACGGTGAGCCCTGGGCAGGGTGGTGACGACCCTGAGCCTAGCCTCCCCGCGCCAGCCCCAACAGCCCCATGCGTCACGTGTTGCGCTTCCGAGCACCCGGGTACGGGCGATCCCGCCCGATCAGCCGGAGCTCGCCGACTCCGGGGTGAGGACCTCGATGCTGCCCATCGTCGTCTCGAGGTCCACGACGTAGGGGGAGTCGCTGGCGCGGTCGACCGTGACCCGGGGGTCGGCGCCCATGTCGGTGCTCGTGGTCACGGCGTAGGACACCTCTCCGGGCAGGGTCACCGTGACATCGCCCATGGTGCTGGTCACCCGGACGAGCTCCGGCGGCTCGCCGAGGCCCTCGATCGTGACGTCCCCCATCGTGGAGTCCAGCTCGACCCGGGACGGCTCGCCGTTGATCGTCATGTCTCCGCCGGTGCCGCTCGCCGACACGGCGCCGGTGGTGGTGACGTCGATGTCGCCGAAGCCGCCGGTCACCTCGACGTCGGTGCCGGGCGGGACGGTGACCGAGAAGCCGGCCGCGCACTGCCCCAGGTTGCCGCCGCTGCACGGAGCCTGCACCACGACCGACCCGTCGTCCGGGGAGTCCCGGAGCAGGCCGAGCTCGGGCTTGGCGAGGGACCAGTGGAGGTCGGCCTCGACCCGGGCCTGCTCGCCCTCGCGCGCCTCCCGCACGTCGACGTCACCGCGGGGCGACTGGATGATCACGCGGTCCAGGCCGTGCGGCAGGGTCAGCGCAGCGGTGTCGGACTGACGGAGCATGCTCGGCACCGAGCTGACCGTCGCGCCCCCGACCAGCACGGCGGTGACGACGCCGCCCACGACCCGCAGGCCGGTGTAGCCGCCGCGGCCGGTGCGGATGCCTCGTGCCGACGTGCGGGCCGGCTGCTGCCCGGTCACCCCGCGTCCTCCCCGTGCTCGAGCCACTGGAGCACGGCGAGCACGCGGCGGTGGTCGTCGTCGGTCGGCGGGAGGTCGAGCTTGCCGAAGATCGAGGAGACGTTCTTCTCCACCGCGCCCTCGCCGATGAACAGCTCGCGGCTGATCGCGCTGTTGGTGCGGCCCTGCGCCATGAGCCGCATGACGTCGCGCTCGCGCGCGGTGAGCCGCTCCAACGGGTCGATGTTGCGGGCGCGGGACATCAGCTGGGAGACGACCTCCGGGTCGAGCGCGGTGCCGCCGGCGGCCACGGTGTGCAGGGCGGCGACGAAGTCGCTGGTGTCGGCGACCCGGTCCTTGAGCAGGTAGCCCACCCCGCGCGGGCGACCGGCCAGCAGCTCGGTGGCGTAGCGCTCCTCGACGTACTGGCTCAGCACGACGACGGCCACATCGGGCAGCTCGGAGCGCACCTCCAGCGCCGCCATGAGGCCCTCGGCGGTGAAGGTCGGGGGCATCCGCACGTCGACGACCACGAGGTCGGGCCGGTGCTCGCGGACGGCGGTGAGGAAGCTCTTGGCGTCCGGGCAGGCGTCGACGACTTCGAAGCCGGTGGCGGTCAGCAGGCGCACGATGCCGTCGCGCAGGAGCACCGAGTCCTCGGCGAGGACGACCCGCAGGGGGGTGTCGGAGGCGCGCTCGGTGCTGGTGCTCATCGGGTGGTCCTCTCGCGCAGGGGGAGGGTGATGGCGACCGTGGTCCCGGAGCCCACGGGCGAGTGCACGTGGAGCTGCCCGTCCACCGCGCCGACGCGTTGCCGCAGACCGGTGAGGCCGCTGCCGCCGCCGACGACGGCACCTCCGTCCCCATCATCGGTCACGGTGATGGCCAGCAGGTCGCCGGTGAGGCCGCGGGCGGTGCCCAGCTCGACGGTGGCCCGGTCCGCCCGCGCGTGCTTGGCGATGTTGGTCAGGGCCTCCGAGACCGAGAAGTAGGCGATGGCCTCGACCGTCGGGTCGAGCCGGCCGGCCGGCAGCCGGCTGCTGACCGCGACCGGCACCGGGCTCCGGGCCGCCAGGGCCGACACGGCGGCGTCCAGCCCGCGGTCGGTGAGGATCGGCGGCACGATGCCGCGTGCGACCTGCCGCATCTCGGTGATGGCGTCCTTGCTGGAGGAGTGCGCCTCGTCGAGCAGCTCGCGCACCCGTCGGGCCGCTTCCGGGTCGGCGCCGTCGCTGTCGCGATCCAGCGCGTCCCGGGCCAGACCCAGGCTCATGGCGATGGAGACCAGGCGCTGCTGGGGCCCGTCGTGCAGGTCGCGCTCGATCCGCCGGCGCTCCGCCTCGACCGAGTCGAGGGTGTCCTCACGGGTGGTCGTCAGGGTGTCGACGCGCTCGCTCATCTCGCGCAGCCGCGCCTGCGCGTCCTCGCCGATGAGCCAGCGGGCCAGCACGACGTCGACGCTGGCCAGGCCCCGCGCGATCCACGGCATACCCAGGACGAGCGCGACCCCGACGAGCCAGGCCACCGTCAGCTCCAAGGTCGAGCCGACCCGGAGCAGGCCCATGATCGAGACGCCGTCGCCGAGCCACGCCCACAACGGCATCGTCGCCAGGAGCACCCCGTTGACGAGGAGCACGAGCCCCAGCGAGCTGGAGATGAGCCCCCACAGACCGTGCAGCCCGGCCCACCCGAGGGCCCGGAGCCGGGCCTCGTCCAGGCCGAGCACGCGGCGCCAGGCGGGGGCGGTCGACGGGCCCCGCTCGCCGATGTCGACCCCCAGGAAGGCGGCGATGCGGTGCCGCTCCAGCCGGGACAGGGCGAAGGAGCCCCAGATCGCGGGGACGAGGATGAGCACCCCGGCGCCCATGCCGAGGAGCGCGGCGAAGCCGCCGATGGCGACGCCGGCCAGGGTGAGCGCGAAGACCGCGGTGAACAGGCCGGTGACGACGTAGCAGATGGTCCACCAGGCCTCGAGCACCCAGCCGACCGGTCCGCCCTCTCGGGCGCGGGGGAGCACGGGTGCCGTGGCCGGCGTGTCCTCGACGGGTGCGACCCTCGGATCGTCCCCCGGGCTGCGCACGAGGCGGGCCATGCCGACCGGCTCGAGGTCCGGGGGCCCGTCCGGGTGGGCGGTGTCTGCGCTCATACCACCCCAACGTAGTCAGGACGCGGCCCGTCGGGGAGGGTGTGCTCCCCCGATCCGGTGGGGGGTTAGCCCCCGTGCGAGCGCGGACAGTGCATCCCGGACGTGGCTCGGCGGTGGTGGCGTCAGGGGGAATGAGGGAGGGCGCGTCGGTCCCGTGACAGCCGACGCGCCCTCCTCGACGGACACATCACCCACCCCGACGGTCTGGGACCGGGGCGGACGCGCAGGGGGTGAAGCCCGCGTCCGGTCCACATCGTCGTGGACGTGTCCGGCCGATCGCAGCAGGTGCGTCACCAGAGCAACGCCCCACGTCGATCGACATCACCCACGCTAGGCCCGGATCGGCAAAGGGTGGGTATAAGCCAGGTAAGGAGTTGGTCAAATCTCGGCGGGCCGCGTGCCGGGCTGCCGACCGCGACGTCTGTCACCGGTGTGCGTCAGACTGCCGGTATGCAGCTGGCCCGGGTGACCGAGACGTCCGCGGCGGTGGCGGCGACGGGGTCGCGCACCGCGAAGACCGCCCTGCTCGCCGAGGCCCTGGCCGAGGCAGCCCAGGGCGGTGACGAGCGCGAGGTCGAGGTCGTGGCGGACTACCTCGCCGGGACCCTCCCGCAGCGCACCGTCGGGGTGGGGTGGCGCAGCCTGCGCGACCGGCCCGCGCCGGCGGACGAGGCGACGCTGTCCGTGCTGGAGGTGGACGATGCGCTGAGCGAGCTCAAGGCGCTGTCCGGAGCCGGGTCGACCGCGGCCCGGGCGACCGCGCTGGCCGACCTGCTCGGTCGGGCCACCGCACAGCAGCAGCAGTGGCTCGTCGGGCTCCTCACCGGGGAGTTGCGCCAGGGTGCCGGCGACGGGGTGCTGCTCCCGGCCGTCGCGCAGGCCGCCGACGTGCCGGAGCCGCTGGTGCGGCGGGCGGTCATGCTCGCCGGCTTCCCCGGGCCCGTGGCGCGGGCCGCGCTGGCCGGTGGCGCGGCTGCGCTGGAGCAGGTGCGGCTCGAGGTGGGTCGACCGCTGCGGCCCATGCTCGCCGGCTCCGAGCCGGACATCGCCTCCGCGGTGGACGGCTCGCGCGAGGTGGCGCTGGACCTCAAGCTCGACGGCATACGGCTGCAGGCCCATCTCGACCGGGAGGGCGAGCGCGGCGACGGCGGCGCGACCGTCCGGCTGTTCACCCGGAGCCTGGAGGAGATCACCGACCGGCTGCCCGAGGTCGTCGCGGCGGTCGAGGCGCTCCCGGCCCGCTCGGCGGTGCTGGACGGCGAGGTGATCGCGCTCGACGCCGAGGGTCGCCCCGAGCCGTTCCAGGTCACCGGGGCCCGCACCGCCTCCCGCACCGACCCGGCCGAGCTCGCGCGCACGACCCCGGTGACGACCTACCTCTTCGACCTGCTGCACCTCGACGGCCGGGACCTCGTCGACGAGCCGGCGCGCGAGCGCTGGGCGGCGCTGTCCGATCTCGCCCCCGACCTCGTGGTGGAGCGGCTGAGCACCGGCGACGTCGGCGCGGCGCAGGACTTCTTCGACCGGGTGGTGGCGCAGGGGCACGAGGGCGTCGTGGTCAAGGACCCCCAGGCGCCTACGCGGCGGGGCGCCGGGGCGCGGGCTGGGTCAAGGTCAAGCCGAGGCGCACCGCCGATCTGGTCGTCACCGGGGTCGAGTGGGGCAGCGGCCGGCGGGAGGGCTGGTTGTCCAACATCCACCTGGCGGCGCGCGGCGCCGACGGCGAGCTCGTCATGGTGGGCAAGACCTTCAAGGGCATGACCGACGAGCTGCTGGCCTGGCAGACCGAGCGGTTCCTGGGGCTGGAGACCTCGCGCGAGGGGCACGTGGTGCACGTCAGGCCCGAGCAGGTCGTCGAGATCGCCTACGACGCGGTGCAGACGTCGCGACGCTATCCCGGTGGCGTCGCGCTGCGCTTCGCCCGGGTGCTGCGCTACCGCGACGACAAGCCGGTCGAGGAGATCGACACGGTGGACTCGTTGCGCTGACCACCGCCGGCGGGCGCCGCGGGTGGTCGCTCGTGCCCCGCCGAGCATGACCAGGGTGGCTCAGGAGACCCGCCGTCCCTGGTCGTCGAAGCAGGGAGACCGGACGTCCACCTGAACTCGTGCATCCATCCAGGGCGTGATCGTCTCGGCCCAGGCCGAGATCTCGGACATCGTGTCGAAGGTGCGGGCCCTGAGACCACCCGGCGCCATCTGCTCCTCGAGCTTCGGTTTGTCCGGCAGGTCGAACTGGTCCCACAGATCCTGCAGGATCTCCCGCACGCGGGGCTGCTGCTCCCCCGCCGCTGCCTCGGCGGCGCGGGCCGTCACCACGCCGCCGGGGGTGGTGATGCGGGTATCGTCCTCGGCCAGCAGCGAACAGCCACCGAGAGCGGTGAGCGCCAGTGCACCGACCAGCGCGGCACCCCGGCGTGACCGAGGTGATGGTGCCCTCGCGGAGCACCCCGCTCCGGCCGGCCTCATCCCACCTGTGGGCCCTGGTCGTCGAAGCACGGCGACTCCACATCCAGGATGACGCGGGCGTCGAGCTGGGGTGCCACGGTGACCGTGAAGCCGTCGTCGTTGCGGTGGTAGGTGACCGGGCTCGACTCGGGGGCGGGGTTGTCGATGCGTTCCCAGCCGTTGTCGTCCAGCCAGGCACGCACGAGCTCTGCCTGCTCGGCCTCGAGCTCGGGGTTCTCCTCCTCCGCGACGCGCAACCGGGCAGTCTCGGCCCAGGAGCTGCTCTGAGCGGTCGTGTCGAAGGAGCAGGCCACAAGGTCTCCCTCCCCGGGCTTGTCCTCCAGCGGTGGCTTGTCCTCGAGGTCGAACTGGTCCCACAGGTCCCGCAGAATCTCGCGTACGCGGGGTTGCTGCTCCCGCGCCGCTGCCTCGTCGGCGCGTCGGCTCACGCTCGTTCCCTCCGTCGTCGTGGATCCCTCGGGGCTCGTCGCACCGTCGATGGTCTGACATCCGGCCAGTGCCACCGCGGCGAGCGCGAGTGCAGAGGTCAGGAGCCTCACGCGGGCTCGCCTCCCTGCCCGAAGCTGCCGTCGAGCGGACCGGGTGCCATGATCTCGGGCTGGGACTGCTCCCACGGGGACTCCAGATCGTCGATGGGCACGGGGTGGGTGCCAGGGTAGTCCGGGTCGTCGTAGACGTTGTCGGGGCCGATCCAGTCGCCGTCCTCGCGGTACGGAATGACGTCGCCGCCGGTGATGATGCCCACCGTGTTGGCCCAGGCAACGGTCCCGGGCTTGACCACGTGTCTGTGCGACTCGCGACCCTCCAGCCGCTGACCGGCATCCGCACCCTCGGTCCACCGGCCCGTCTCGAGACGGATGAACTGGTCCGAGGAGTTCGGGTTGTCGCCGTGCCCCCAGTCCTCGGGCAGACCCACCCACCAGCGCACGTCCTCCGAGGCCTGGGCCACGGCGATGCTGTCGCCGGGCGCGGTCTGGGTGAAGCGCTGGACGTCCCGGTCGTGGCCGTCCCAGGTCTGCGGTGGGTACTCGTCGGGAGTCGACGGCTGCGCGCCCCACGGGTCGAGCGGCCAGGGCAGCGGCCGGTGCAGCCCCAGCCCGGAGCCGGAGGGGGCGACGAGCAGGGTGCGATCGACATCGATGCCGTAGACGTCGGCGAAACCGACGATGCCACCGCCGGCGGAGTGGCCGACCGCTGTCACCGTCCGTTCCGACATGCCCAGGCCCTCGACGAAGCGCAGCGACGCTTGCCCGCCGTCCTCGGAGTAGCGGGTCTGGGTGGCCTCGGAGGCGACCGAGTTCGGCAGGTCGAACTGGTCCCACAGATCCTGCAGGATCTCCCGCACGCGGGGCTGCTGCTCCCCCGCCGCTGCCTCGGCGGCGCGGGCCGTCACCACGGCGCCACCGGGGGTGGTGATGCGGGTATCGTCCTCGGCCAGCAGCGAACAGCCACCGAGAGCGGTGAGCGCCAGTGCACCAACCTGCGCGGCACCCCGGTGTGACCGACAGGTGGATGGATTCTCGTGCATCGCGACCACTCAGGCAGCGTCATCCCACCTGACGACCCTGTTCGTCGAAGCAGGGCGACTGCACGTCCACCTGCACACGGGCATCTCCCCACGGAGTGAGAGTGACGGTGAACCCTTCGGCGTTCCGGTGGTAGCTCACCAGGTCTCCCTCAGGTGCGGGGTTGTCGAGTTCCTCCCACCCATTCTCCTCCAACCAGTCGCGGGCGAGCTGAGCCTGCCGCGCCTCGAGTGCCGGGTCCTTGACCTCAGATACCCGAAGTCGTGCTGTCTCAGCCCATGACGTGCTGTCGGAAGACGCAGTGAAGAGACAAGCGCGGAGGCCACCTGGATCCTTGTGCTCGTCGAGGCCGGGCTTGTTCGGCAGGTCGAACTGGTCCCACAAAGCCTGCAGGATCTCCCGCACCGGGGGTTGCTGCGCGCGTGCGGCATCCTCGGCGGTTCCGCTCATGGTGGTTCCTTCTGTCGTGGGGGCTGACGAGGAGGTGGAGGGATCGTCGCCGCGATCGACCGCACACCCCGTGAGCATGGTTGCCACGAGGGCCAATCCGGTGCCCGCCCGCCTCACGTCGAGCCGCCACCGCTGCCGAAGCTCCCGTCGACAGGGCCCGGGGCCATGATCTCGGGCTGGCTCTGCTCCCACGGAGACTCCAGATCGTCGATGGGCACTGGGTCGGTGCCAGGGTAGCCGGGGTCGTCGTAGAGGTTGTCCGGGTTGATCCAGTCTCCGTCCTCGCGGTAGGGGATGACCTCACCCCCAGTCATCACCCCGACGAGGTTGGTCCAGGAATCTGTGAAGCGGGTCACGACCCAAGTGTGGGCGTCCGCCCCTTCGAGCCGGTCACCGACCTCGATCCCCTCCGGTAGTCGGAGCGTGGGAGGGGGCTCGAGCCACCGTCCCGTCTCCAGACGGGTGAACTGGTCGGTGTCGATCGGGTCGTTGCCGTGCCCCCAGTCCTCCGGCAGGCCCACCCACCAGCGGACGTTCTCGGACTCCTGCGCAAGGCGGACGGTGTCGCCCGGGGCGGTCATGGTGAACCGCTGCACGTCGCGGGCCTCATCGTCCCAGGTGTGCGCCGGGTAAGACTCAGGGGTGCTCGGCTTCGCGCCCCACGGGTCGAGCGGCCAGGGCAGAGGGCGGTGCAGCCCCAGCCCCGATCCCGAGGGCGCGATGAGGAGAGTGCGGTCGACGTCCATGCCGTAGACGTCGGCGAAGCCGACGATGCCACCCCCCGCCGAGTGGCCCACCGCTGTGATGGCCCGCTCGGGCATGCCTAGCCCTTCCACGAAGCGGAGCAGCGCCTGACCACCATCCTCGGAGTAGCGCGTCTGCGTCGCGTCAGAGGCCACCGAGTTGGGCAGGTCGATGCCCATCCAGGTGATGGTGCTCGTCCCACGTCGTGCGACCTTCGCCATGTTGTCGCGGTACTTGGCGATGTTGGCCATGTCCGTCGTCGTTCCCGGTACGAAGATCCCGACGTTCTCGGTGTCGAACTCGCCCTGCCACTCGGCATACCGTCCGTCTCCCCGTGGATCGAAGAGGAGGATCGCGCGGTGGTCGCCGGACAGCACGAGCCCAGAGTCGTCCGTGACATCGGAGAAACGCAGCCCGGACTTCGGCGCGAGGAGGTTGTTGTAGAACGCCAGCCGCTTCCGGGACCGCTCCACCTCTTGGTCCCGCAGCCGGAAGTCGTGGAGCAGCCTCTGCGCCTTGTCGTGCATGAGGCCGTCCACGATCTTCTCGGCGACCCAGTCCGGGTACCACCCTGGCACGGTCTGCAGCACGTCCTCGCGGGTGGCGGCGTTGTCCGGCATCGCCTGCAGGATCGCCAGCCGCTGCTGCTCGATGTCGATCGCGCTCTCGACGAGCAACCGGTTGGCGGCCGCTCGGTGCTCCACCGGTATGCCGTCGAGGCTGCCGATCAGGGTCGGGTAGAGCAGCCGCATGCGCTGCTGCTCCTGCGGGGTGAGCCCGGCCCAGTAGTCGCGGATGTCCGCGATCGCGCGGGGGTCGGTCACCTGACCGTTCTCGAGCTCACCGATGGCGTTCCAGAGCCCGGAGAGCACGGCGTCGTCGGCGTTGCGCGGCTCGTAGTCCGTGGCGAGCGCCGCCATCACGTGCGGGTTGCGCTGCAGGAAGCCGGCCAGCCGCTCCTGGTCGAGCTCGTCCAGCAGGGCGCGCACGGCGTTGGGGTCCTCCGCCTGCGCGATCCGGGCGAGCAGGGCCTCGTCGGCGCGCGTGTTGGCCAGGCCGTGATCCCGGAAGACCTGCCACGCCCCCTCGGGTGCCTGCGACCGGGTGAAGCTGGCGGTGGAGGAGCCGGGCTGCAGACCGGCCAGCGAGGACCGGACCTGCGCGAGGGTGTCCCGACAGCCCCGGTCGGCGGTGCGCAGCATCTCCTTCGGGTGCTCGGTGCGGTCACGCAGGGCGTCCTCCCGACGTCGCACCTCGGCCCAGTCGATGACGCTCACGTCCTCGCCCACGTCGCCACGCACCTCGGTGCGTGGCCGGTCGGCGTGGAGGGCGTCCCAGTCCCGCTGGATGTCGCGCAGCGTCGGCGTGTGCTGGTCCAGCGCGCTCGTCGTCGACGACGTCGGCCGCATCGCGCAGGCCCCGTGCGGCGGTCCGGACGGGACCGTCGTCGCTGACCATCCAGTCGGGGATGTCGAGGCTCATCGCTCACCCGTGGCGTCGCCGGTGTTGTCGGCCAAGGTCGTCATGCCCTCGGCCAGCGTCCCGAGCTCCCGTGCGGCGTCCGACAACCGCAGGCGCCCGGTGGTCTGCAGGTCGGCGAGCACCCCGGCCGTGGACGACCCGCGCAGCTGACCCGTGAGGTCGGCGACGGCGACGGAGCCGGCGGCGCCGTCCAGCGCGTCGCCGCCCTCGCTCAGATCCTTCGCGGCCGCCTTCGTGGCGGCGATGTCGATCTGTGGCACGGTCCTCCCTCCCGCGGGCGCAGCCTAGCGGTGGGTGCCGACCTTTGGCAGGATCGGGACACGCATACCGCTCGCAGGGAGGGTCACCGATGACCAGCGCCAACCTCGCCCACAACCTCGCCGCCACGGCGCAGGCCCACCCCGACGCGCGGGCGGTGATCCTCGACGACACAGTCCTCACGTATGCCGACGTCGAGGAGTCCGCCGGGCGGCTGGCGGGATGGTTGCGGGCGCAGGGCGTGGGCGAGGGTGACCGGGTGGCGCTGATGCTGCCCAACGTCCCCGCCTTCCCGATCCTCTACTACGCGACGCTCCGGCTCGGCGGGGTCGTGGTGCCGATGAACCCGCTCTTCAAGAAGCGGGAGATCCAGTTCTACCTCGAGGACTCCGGTGCAGCGCTGCTCGCGGCCATGCCGGGCGAGGACGCCACCGCGGCGGCCGAGGCGACGGGCACCCGGTTGCTCACCGTCGGCCCGGAGGGGCTGAGCCGCTACGTGGACGGCGAGGAGGCGGTGGATCCGGTGGAGCAGATCGTCCCCCGCGACGGCGGCGACACCGCCGTGATCCTCTACACCTCCGGCACCACGGGGCGTCCCAAGGGCGCCGAGCTCACGTGCGACAACCTCCAGACCAACCAGCTCGCGACCACCGAGACGCTCATCCACCTCGACGGTGACGACGTCGTCATGGGCTGCCTGCCGCTCTTCCACGTCTTCGGCATGACCTGCGGCATGAACACCGCCTTCCACGCCGGCGCGGCGCTGACGATGATCCCGCGCTTCGACCCGGCCAAGGCGCTGGAGGTCATCGCCCGGGACAAGGTCACCGTCTTCGAGGGCGTCCCGACGATGTACGGCGCGATGCTCGCCGCCGCGGCCGCCGCCGACACGGCCCCGGACCTCACGACGCTGCGCACCGCGATCTCCGGCGGCGCCAGCCTGCCGCTGGAGGTGATGAAGAAGTTCGAGGAGACCTTCGACGCCACCATCCTCGAGGGATACGGCCTGTCCGAGACCTCACCGGTCGCCTCCTTCAACCACCCGGACCGCGAGCGCAAGGCGGGCTCGATCGGTATACCGATCCGTGGGGTGGAGATGAAGCTCGCCGGGCCGGACGGGGCGGACGTCGGGGTGGCCGCTTCGGGCGACCCCGACGCGGTGGGGGAGATCTGCATCCGTGGCGAGAACATCATGAAGGGCTACTGGAACCGGCCGGACGCCACGGCCGAGGCCATCGACGCCGACGGCTGGTTCCACTCCGGCGACCTCGCCCGCGTCGACGAGGACGGCTTCTTCTTCATCGTCGACCGCAAGAAGGACATGATCATCCGCGGCGGGCTCAACATCTACCCGCGCGAGATCGAGGAGCTGCTCTACGAGCACCCGGCGGTCGCCGAGGCGGCGGTCATCGGCATCCCGCACGAGGAGCTCGGTGAGGAGGTCGCCGCCTACGTCGTGCTGGCGCCGGACGCCGAGGCGACCGAGGCCGAGCTGATCGAGCACGTCAAGAGCCAGGTGGCGCCCTACAAGTACCCCCGCACGGTCACGACGATCGAGGAGCTGCCCAAGGGCGCGACCGGCAAGATCCTCAAGCGAGAGCTGCGCGACGCCTGACGCCGGCTCCGCGGCTCTCCCGCGGCGGGACGCGCTCAGTCAGCCGACTGAGCCGCTTCCTGTGCGTCCGCCTCGTCCTCCAGCTCCCGTGCCCGGGTGCGGCACCGCTCTGCGTGGTCGAGGACGTCGTCCCGCAGCGTGCGGACCTCGCGCCGCACGTCGCGGACCCCGTCGTAGAAGTCCGTCGCGGCGCTGCCCCACCACACACCGTCGGGTGACTCCGGGTAGCGCTGCAGCAGCGTGTCGAGGTCGTCGTCCAGCAACCCACCCTTGGTGGTGCTCGTGCCGGCCACCTCACGCATCAGCCTGCGCGCCTGCGCTTCTCCTCCGGTGTGGTCACAGCAGGCTCATCCCGACGAGGATGGAGAAGAAGGCCTCGGACGGGAGGGCGCCGAGGGTCACCAAGGAGCTGCCGTGGTCCTGGAGCCGGAGATGACCGTGCCGGCCGGCGTGGATGCCGGCGAGCCGGTGCTCGGTGTCCGTGGTGATGGTCCAGGTGAACCATGGCTGGGCCCACACCTCACGTAGGAACTCGCCGGCGCCGTCTGGTGCCGGGGCACGGGGGTCGTCCATCCGGGCGGTGACCAGGTCGGTCGCGATCGCGTCGGGGGGCAGGTCCATCGGCCAGGAGGGTCCGACCTGCAGCCAGGCCGCCAGGTCCGTCTGCAGCTGCATCGTGGGCAACCAGAGCAGCGTCCCGGACGTCGCCGAGGCCAGCCGGTCGCGCCCCAGCGTCGTCCGCCCGTCCCACGACGCCGGGGAATCCGTGGCCCAGACCACGACCGCTCCCTGGCGCCGTGCGGCCTCGTAGGTGCCGGGCACGCCGGACGCGGTGCTCTCCACCCGGATACGCCTGTCAGCGGTGCTCAGCACCGCATGGGTGGTCATGCCGTCGTCGGTCAGCCGCCCTGCTCCGTCCACCAGCCCGACGGACTCCAGCTCGGTCGCGGCTGCCTCGTCCTTGACGCGCGCCGCCCCGACCCGCCGGCGGCCGACCTGGGCCAGGGCGACGAAGGCGTCGCGGGACAGCCGCACCCCGTCCGGCTCCCAGTGCTGCGAGCCGTGCAGCCGGGACAGGTCCTCCAGGGCCTCTCCCCTGGCACGCCAGAAGTCGTCGAGTCGCGGTTCAGGCATTCTTGGCCTCCGGGGACGGAGGGCGCTGCACGCGCAGGCTGTCGACGCAGGCGGAGATCAGCGGCATGACCCGGAGGTAGCGGTCGGAGTCGACCGTGGCGGTGAGGGACAGCGGCCGGTCTCCCTCCAGTCGCAGCCACGTCGTCGTGCAGACCAGGGCATCACCGCTGGGCCAGGTCGACAGCAACCGGCGACCGGCGTCGTCCTGCCACAGGTCCCAGGCGATCATCCGGTGCCCGGGCCCCATGGCGAGCAGGGTGGCGGCGGTCTGCGTGGCGACCGCCCGGACGCTCTCCTGCGTCGGTGCGCCCAGGCCGATCACGAGGTTGGGCCGCAGACCCAGTTCCTCGGCCCAGCTCTGCGGGGCGATGGCCAGGAGCACGGATCCGTCGTCGTCCGGCTCCTGCTGGATCTGTGCCCAGCCGGGCGGCGGCTCGACGTGGATGTCTAGGTCGGGCGGCGTCATACCGGGTCCTTCCATCGAGGGGCCTCCTGCAGCCACCGGGGTGTCAGCGGTCGGGGGAGCCAGAGCACCGCCAGGACGCCCAGGGCGAAGGACACCAGCGCCAGGACGAGGAGCACGGCACCGAGCGCGAGCGGGGCGAGGGCCGCGAGCTGGGTCAGGAGCAGGGCGGCGCCGAGGTAGAGCGGGGCGAGGTGCAGGGTCTGGCTGGGCCAGGACCGCAGCAGGACGGCGCGGATCCGACCCGACCAGGCGTGGAGACCGATGGCCAGCAGCCCGAGCGCCAGCAGCAGCAGTGGCCAGGAGAAGGTGAGGTCCTCGATGCTCATCCGAACAGCGACCCCCACACCTTCTTGGCACCGTCCGCCCCCGGCGACGCGACCACCGGAACAGCACCAACCCGGATCTGCGGGCAGGATCAGGCGGAGCGGCGCTGCAGGTAGCCCTCGGCGGCCCGCTGCCCGCTCACCATGGCGCCCTGGATGGACCCGGTGTCCACGTGGTCCCCGGCCAGGATGAGGCCCGGCTCGACCTCTAGCGCCGTGCGCTCCTGCAGCGGCGCCGGCTGGGCCGGCAGGGCATACCGGATGTCGTCGCGCCGCAGCAGCTCCCAGTCCCCGGTCGGGACGCCGTAGATGCCGCCGACCTGGGTGAGGACCGTCTGGTCGGACACCGGCTCCTGGCCCGGACGTAGCAGGCTGCTGGCCTGCACGAGGTGACGACCGGGCGGGGCGTAGGAGGGTGCGGCGTTGCTCATCACCGCGGTGTTGATGACCGGCCCGCGCGCCTCGCGCTGGTCGATGACGAGCAGCGCCTGGTCCATGGGTGCCTCGGGCACGGCATACCAGTGGGTGGTGACCCCCTTGGCCTCCGGTGCGGTATGCCCGGTGAGCTCGGCGGCCGCCTCGGCGCCCGTGGCGACGACGACGAGCTCGGCCGAGATCTCCTCCCCGCCGGCGGTGCGCACGCTGCGTGGTCCGACCGAGGTGACCTCGGTGCCGAGCTCGACCGGCGTGCGCAGCCCGGCGGCGAGCTGCTCGGGGAGCGCCTGCATCCCGCGCTCCGGCAGTGCCGGACGACCGAGCGCGAACATGCGGCTCAGCAGATGGGTGAAGGCGGTGGAGGTGCTGCCGTCGTCCTCCAGCAGCACCCCGCTGAGGAAGGTGTCGACCACCCGGCGCAGCGGCCCGTGCAGACCGGCCGCGTCCATCGACTCGCGGCGCGACACGTCGTCCTGCCCGCTCGCCAGGGCCCACTCGGCGCGCATCGCAGGAGCCGCCCAGCGGGCCAGGGAGGCCAGGCTGGAGGGGTGCAGCTTGCCCGAGCGCATGGTCTGGCCGATGAGCTGGGGCTCGCGCCGGGGGTCGGCCATGACCAGGAGGGTGTCGGTGCGGTCCGACCGCGCGGCGAGGCCGGCGCGGAAGGGCTGCAGCCCGAGGGCCGCCACGTCGACGTGCGCCTGGACCATGGGGTAGGCCGGGTTGAGCAGCTGGAAGCCGCGATCGAGCAGGAAGCCGTCCACCTCGTCGGTGCGCACGCGACCACCGACGGCGTCGGCGGCCTCCAGGACCCGCACCTCGACGCCCTCATCCTGCAGGGTGCGGGCACAGGTGAGGCCGGCCAGCCCGGCCCCGACGACGACGACATCGGCTGAGGTGGACATGCTCTTCACCCTAGGACCAGGAAGGGCGGACGTCCTGTTGTGGCGAGGACCGTCTCCGGGCCGCGTCAGCGACGCTCCAGCGCGTGCAGGACGCGCAGCACCCCGCGGTCGTCGAAGGGGCGCCCGACCACCTGCACCCCGATCGGCCGGCCGTCGGCGGTCCGGCCCGCGTCGACGGTCCCGGCGGGCTGGCCGGTCATGTTCCACGGCATCGTGAAGTTGATGTGCCACAGGCCGCGCCCGTCGTCCGGGTAGGGCATGGGCTGCACGGCCGGGAAGGCGACTCCCGGGGCGACGGGGGAGAGGAGCACCTCGGGGTCGCCGGCGGCGGCCCACGCCGCGCTCGTGCGCGCCTGGACCTGCCCGAAGGCGTGGTAGGCGTCCATCACCTCGGTGCCGGTGAGGTCGGCTGCTCGGGACACCCACTCGGTGATGTAGGGGAGCACCCGGGCCTGCTGCTCCGGCGCGAGCCGGGAGTAGTCGGCCCACGAACGGGCCTGCCAGAACCGGTCGATCCCGTCGAGCAGGTCCTGCGTGAGCCAGGGTCCGACCGGCTCGACCCGCGCGCCGGTGCGCTCGAGCTCCGCCGCGGCGGCCTCGACCGCGGCGACGACGTCGGGGTCCGGCTCGACGCCATACCCCGCCTCGGTCCACAGGCCGACCCGCATCCCGGTGAGATCGAGGTCGAGGTCGGTCCAGTCGATCCGTTGGTCGGGCAGCGAGGTCCAGTCCACCGGGTCCGGTCCGGCGAGCACCGACATGAGCAGGGCGCAGTCGGCGGCGGTGCGGGCCATCGGCCCGGCGACGCGGCCGAGATACGGCGCGTGCAGGGGTATGCGCCCCGCGCTCGGCTTCAGCGTGGCCAGACCCAGCCAGGTGCCCGGCAGCCGGATCGAGCCACCGATGTCGGTGCCGACGTGGAGCGGTCCGTAGCCGCCTGCCGCCGCGGCGCCGGCGCCGGAGCTGGAGCCGCCCGTGGTCCAGGCCGGGTCCAGCGGCGAGCGGGTGATGCCGTGGCGGCTGGACACGCCGGAGGAGAGCATGCCCCAGTCGGGCATGACCGTGGAGCCGAGCACGACGAGACCGGCCTCGCGGCAGCGTCGGGCGACGGGGGAGTCGACCTCGGGCACGACCGGCTGGACGCCCGCGCAGCCCATCGTCATCGGCACGCCGGCGCGGGCGACGTTCTCCTTGAGGGTCACCGTCAGCCCGTCGACGGGGCTCAGCGGTCGCCCTTGCTCCCAGCGGTGCGCCGACGCGCGCGCCTGGTGCAGCGTGTCCGCGACGTCGTCGCGGAAGGCCAGCGCGTTGAGCTCGGGCTCCCGCGCGTCGATGACCGACTGGATCTCGGCGACGACCTCGGCAGGGGCGAGCGAGCCGTCGGCGTAGCCGCGCGCGGTCGCGACGGCGTCGAGGTGCCGGGGTGCGTGCTGGGTCACAGGAGTCCCGTCTGCTGGGGTGTGGATGAGCCTTGCACTCGAACACATGTTCGAGTATGATGGGTGGACGGCACCGGATCCTGGCGCCGGATCTCCAGGGGGAGGCAGGGCATGGCGACAGCGGCGATGGAGCAGCGGGCGACGCCGGAGTCCGCTGCGCTGGACGCGCTCGGCACGATCGCCGCGGCGCGGGCGGGCCTCGACGCGAGGCTCGTCGAGGCAGCCCGGCTGGTCGTGGCGGTCACCGGGGCGGCGGTGCTGGCGCAGAAAGGGTTCACCAGCGTCGAGGAGCTGACGCAGGGGCAGCGGGCGAAGTGGCGCACCGAGACCAAGCGGGCCGCCTGCGCCGAGGTGGAGCTCAAGCTCGGGATGGGGGTGACGGAAGCGAGACACCTCGTGGCCCTCGCCTGTGCCCCGGCCGGGGTGCGCTCGGCGGTGCTGGGGGCCTGGACCGGGGAGAGGTGACCTGGCCGATGGTGCGCTCCTTCTGGCGGCGGTGCGGCAGCCTGCCCGCGGAGGGCGCCGGGCTCGTGGTCGAGGGGCTCTTCGGCGACGACCCGGAGACGGTGGTCTCCGAACGCCTCGACGCCGATGGTGCGGTGCGCGAGCGTCCCTGGCACGCGGCGGACTACGTGGCCGCGCTGGAGCGTGAGGCGCGGCGGGCCGAGGGCGAGGACGTCGTGGCCGAGCGAGAGCGGCGGCGCGCCGCCTACCGTGCCCGCCGAGCCAGCGTGCAGGTCGACGACGACGGGACGGCCACGCTGTCGGTGACCAGCTCGGTGGTGTCGATCGTCGCGGCGCACACCCGGATCGAGCGGGCCGCGCGACTGCTGCGCAAGCAGGGCGATCCACGCACGCTGGACCAGCTGCGGGCCGACGTCGCCGCGACTCTGCTCGTCCACGGCCAGGTGCCCGAGCCCGAACGCGGAGACGACGGCCAGCCGGACGACGAGGACCACCTCGTGACGCCAGACCGCGCCTCGATCGCCCGGGCCGTCACCGGTATGCCGGCGGTCGAGCTCCAGGTCGTGGTGCCCTGGGGCGCCCTGGCGGGGCAGGCTGCCTGCACCGGGTGCAGGCGTCGAGATGGAGATCGAGATGCAAGCAGCCGGGTCAGCCCATCGGACAGCCGAGGCGCTGCTGGCCGCCCGGGTCCCTCGAGTCACACCCCCGCAGGCGCGGTTGAGGACGTGACCCGACGGGCCCCCGGTGGGGATCGACGAGGCACCGGTCAGGTCGGGGGTGGCGAGGTCGGGATGCTCCTCGGTCGCCAACCTGCCTACGTGGCGCCGGGGCACCTGCGTGAGCTCGCGCTGACCCCGGGGACGACTCTGTCCCGGCTCCTGATCGACCCGGCCGACGGTCGGCTGGTCGAGCGGAGCACGGCCTCCTACCGGCCGGACGCGGCGATGCGGCGCCAGGTGCTGGCCGCCGACCTGCACTCGCGGTCCCCGGGCTCTCGACAACCGGGGGCGGTCTGCGAGCTGGACCATGTGCAGCCCTGGTCCGAGGACAGCACCGGCGGGGCGACCGCGGAGACCAACCTCGTGGCGCTCGCGAAGCGGCCGCACGAGCTCAAGACCCGCGGGTGGGCGTTCAGCGAGATCAACGACGTGCGGGACCTGACGTGGATCTCGCTGCTCGGTCAGGTCGAGACGACCAGGGTCCACGACTACCGTCAGTACGCCCAGCAGTCACGTGGAGCACGCCCAGCCGACGCAGCCGTGGGCGACGGGTCCGGATCCGAGTCGGCTCAGGGCGGAAGCTTCAGATCCGGGCAGGCGCGGGGCATCGGCGCAGCCACGGGGGACGGCACGGCGGGTGACCCGCGCGCCGGTGCTGACCGGTCCGGCCGTGGTGGAGTGGGATCGCCGGCCTCTCGGCACGAGGAGCTGCTGGCGGCGGTGGACCGCCTCGCGCCGCTCGACCCCGCCCTCGTCGGAGAGCCTCCCGGGGAGCGCGCCGACCTGGAGGATCGACGCGACCTGCTCGCCCGGGCCTTCTACGCGGCCCTCGCCCACCGTGGTCCCGGCGCCTTCCTCGAGGATCGTGACGACCATCCGGGCTCCGGCGAGCACGGCGGCCCGCTCGCCGGCTGGATGTGGGCCACCCGGACGACCTCCTCGGGGCAGCGCCGCAGCGGCGCGGACCCGGGCACCCCGACCGTGGACCGGGTGCTGGGTCTCGACGAGGACAGCGACACTGATCGAGACGGCTCTCTCCGTGACGAGGTCGACACCCCGCCCGAGGGCGACGCGCCGCCGTTCTGAGGACTCCCCGATGCGGCCGTCAGCGGTGGAGCACCTGGCAGCCGGGGCACCAGTAGGCCGTCTGCAGGCCCATCCGTTCGGCCTCGACCGCAGCGCCGCAGCGCGGGCACGGTCGGCCGCGGCGCAGGTAGACCGCGTAGTTCTTGCGCCAGCGCGGGACCGGCTCCTCCCGGACCAGCAGGTCCCGTGCGGCGACGAGCTGATCCGGGTGGGTGACGATCCACCCGGCCCCCAGCCCGACGGTCATGAGGTCGATCGCGTCCTGCCAGAGTGCGCGCAGCGCGTCCACCGGGATGGCGCTGCCCGGAGAGTGGGGGTCGATCCGCGCCCGCCAGAGCAGCTCGGCGCGATAGACGTTGCCGATCCCGGACACGACGGACTGGTCGAGCAGCAGCAGCCCGATCGCGCGGCGCGACCGGTGCAGCCGCGCGACCGCCACCTCGGGGTCGGCGTCGTCCCGGAGCGGGTCCGGGCCGAGCCGCTGGTGCAGGGTGGAGACACCCGCGGGATCGAGCAGCTCGCAGATCGTCGGCCGGGTGATCTGGAGCAGGTAGGTCGCGGTGAGGAAGCGCCAGGCCAGCCCGGCCGGGACCGGCGGATCGGTGCGCGGCAGCCCGTCCTCGCCCAGCGCACGCCGGTGGCGGCGCACGGACACAGCCCCGTGCATGCCCAGGTGGAAGTGCCCGGACCACGCGGTGCCCTCGACGTGCACCAGCAGGTGCTTGCCGTGGGCCTCGGCGTCGGCGACGACGAGACCGTCCAGCAGGCCAGGGTCGAAGTCCTCGGTGACGGGCCCGCTGGAGCGGCCCGGCTGTCCCCGCAGCCGACGCACCCGCCCGGCCATCCCGTGGACGGCGTGACCCTCAGCCATGACCTGACCCTACGGAGCCGGGGCCCGCCGCGCCCTCGGGTGATCCGGGTAGGAGTCTGGCCCAGGAGGCGCAGCCGGTGCGGAGCGCCGTCAGACCGGGAGACCGGGAGGCCGTGAGACAGCGGTCGTCGGCCTGCGGCGACGAGGTCAGCCGTCCAGCGGAGTGACGTAGGCCGAGCTGATCCCACCGTCGACGAGGAACTCCGCCGCCGTCATGAACGAGCTGTCGTCGCTGGCCAGGAAGGCCACCGCCGCGGCCATCTCCTCCGGCTCACCGAAACGCCCCATCGGCACGTGCACCAGGCGCCGCTGCGCCCGCTCCGGGTCGGAGGCGAAGAGCTCCTGCAGCAGCGGCGTGTTCACCGGCCCGGGGCACAGGGCGTTGACCCGGATCCCCTGCCGCGCGAACTGCACCCCCAGCTCGCGCGTCATGGACAGCACCCCGCCCTTGGACGCCGAGTAGGAGATCTGCGAGGTCGCCGCGCCCATGACCGCCACAAAGGACGCGGTGTTGATGATCGAGCCGCGGCCCTGCTCGATCATGTGCGGCAGCGCCGCCTTGCAGCAGAGGTAGACGCTGGTGAGGTTGACCTCCTGCACCCGGCGCCACGCCTCCAGCCCGGTCTCCAGGATGGAGTCGTCGTCCGGCGGGGAGATCCCGGCGTTGTTGAAGGCGACGTCCACGCTGCCGTAGGTCTGCCTCGCCGTGGCGAAGAGCCGCTCCACCTGGTCGGGGTCGGTGACGTCGGTGGGCACGAACATCCCGTCCAGCTCCTCCGCGAGCGCGCTCCCCGCGGCGTCCTCGCAGATGTCCGCGAGCACGACCGTGGCTCCTTCCGCGGCGAGCCGGCGGGCGCTGGCCAGCCCGATGCCGCTCGCCGCCCCGGTCACGACGGCGACCCGTCCCGCGAGCCGCTGGGTGAGGTCCGTCCTCGGTGCGCTGCCTGTGGTCACGTCAGTCCTCTCGGGTCACTCGCCGGTGGCGATGAAGATGGTCTTGGTCTCGGAGAAGGCGTCCAGCGCGTGCGGCCCGAGCTCGCGCCCGAGGCCGGACTGCTTGAACCCGCCGAAGGGGGTGTTGTAGCGCACCGAGCTGTGGCTGTTGACGGCGAGGTTGCCCGCCTCCAGCCGCCGCGCCACCCGCAGCGCCCGGCCCACGTCGCGGGTCCAGATCGACCCGGACAGCCCGTAGGCCGTGTCGTTGGCGATCCGTAGCGCGTCCGCCTCGTCGCGGAACGGCAGCACCGAGATCACCGGCCCGAAGATCTCGTCGGTGAAGGCCGGGTCCTGCTCCGTTCGGGTATGCAGCACCGTCGCCGGGTGCCAGTAGCCGGGTCCCTGCGGGGCGTCACCGGCGAGGAGCACCTCCGCGTCGGCGACGTAGCCCGCCACCACGTCTCGCTGCGCCGCGGAGATCAGCGGCCCCATACCGCTGCTCTCCTCGGCCGGGTCGCCGCACACGAAGCCGCGCACCACCGGCTCCAGCCGCTCCAGGAAGGCGTCGAGCACGTCCGACTGCACCAGCAGCCGGGACCGGGCGCAGCAGTCCTGCCCCGCGTTGTCGAAGGCCCCGCCCGGGGCCGCCGCAGCCGCCGCGTCGAGGTCGGCGTCGGCGAAGACGATGCTGGCGTTCTTGCCGCCGAGCTCGAGGGTCACCCGCTTGACCTGGTCGGCGCACCTGGCCATCACCCGCTTGCCGACCGCGGTGGAGCCGGTGAAGACCACCTTGCGCACCAGCGGGTGGGTGACGAGGCGCTCGCCGACGACCGACCCGGCGCCAGGAACGACCTGCAGCACCCCCTCGGGGATCCCTGCCTCCAGCGCCAGGTCGGCCAGCCGCAGCGCGGTCAGCGGGGTCAGCTCGGCCGGCTTGAGCACGACGGTGTTGCCGGCCGCCAGCGCCGGGCCGATCGCCCACCCGGCGATGGGCATCGGGAAGTTCCACGGGACGATGACACCCACCACGCCCAGCGGCTCGGCGAAGGTCATCGCGACGCCCCCGTCGACCGGGATCGTCTCGCCACCGGGCCGCTCCGGCGCACCGGCGTAGTAGTTGAGGACGTCCCGGACGTTGCCCGCCTCCCAGCGGGCGTTGCCGATCGTGTGCCCGGCATTCGCGACCTCGAGCTGCGCCAGCTCCTCGACGTGCTCGTCGACCACCGCCGCGAAGCGCCGCAGCAGTCGCGCACGGTCGGCGGGGGAGACTTCGCGCCAGCCCTGGAAGGCCCGCTGGGCGGTCTCGATCGCGCGGTCGGTCTGCGCCACGTCGCGAGCTCGAGGGTGGTGATGACCTCCTCGGTCGCCGGGTTGATGACGTCGGTGGTGCTGGGGGTGGTGGTGCTCATCCGGTCGGTCTCTCCTCTCCTGTGGCGGCCTGGTGGACCAGTGCGTGGAAGAGCCGCCGGTCGGCGGGGTTCTCCTCCGGGTGGAACTGCACGCCGATCGCCCACCCCGCGTGGTCCGCCGGCTCGAGCGCCTGGACCACGCCGTCCGCGGATCGGGCGGTGACGACCAGCCCGTCGGCGACCCGGTCGATGCCCTGGTGGTGGTAGCACGGCGAGGCGGCCTCCGCCCCGAGCACCGCAGCGATCCGTGACCCCGGCTCGGTGCGGAAGGTCACCTCGCCGAAGACCCCCGGGCTCGGCTGGTATGCCGTGTGCCCCAGCCGGTCGGGCAGGTGCTGCTCCAGCGTGCCGCCCAGGGCGACGTTGAGCACCTGCACCCCGCGGCAGATCGCCAGCAGCGGGACCTCGCGCTCCAGCGCCGCCCGGGCCAGCGCCAGCTCCGGGGCGTCGCGCACCGGCTCCGGCGCGGTGCTCGGGTGGGGGGCGGCGGCATACTGCGCCGCGTCGACGTCCGCCCCCCCGACGAGCACGAGGGCGTCCAGGACGTCGAGGACGGCGGGGTCCAGCCCCACCGGTGGCAGCAGCAGTGGCGCCCCTCCTGCCGCGGCGACTGCCTCGACGTAGACGCCGGGCACGACGGCTGCCTCCCGTCGCCAGACTCCCCAGGCCGCCTCCTTGTAGTAGGTGGTCAGCCCGATCCGCGGTCGGCTCACAGACGCTCGAACCCCCGCCTCAGCTCCCAGTCGGTCACGGCCGCGTCGAAGGCGGTGATCTCCACGTCCGCCATGTTGACGTAGTGGTCCACGACGTCCTCCCCGAAGGCCTGCCGCGCGACCTCGGAGGCCGCGAAGAGATCCCGGGCCTCGCGCAGGGTGTGCGGCACCAGCGGGGCGTCGGACTCGTAGGCGTTGCCGGTCATCATGGGTTCCAGCTCGAGCTCCTGCTCGATGCCGTGCAGGCCACCGGCCATCATCGCGGCCACCGCGAGGTAGGGGTTGCAGTCACCGCCGGGCACCCGGTTCTCCATCCGCGCCGACGAGCCCTCCCCGACGGTGCGCACCGAGCAGGTCCGGTTGTCCTGGCCCCAGGCGACGGCGGTCGGGGCGAAAGAGCCCTGCGCGAAGCGCTTGTAAGAGTTGATGTTGGGAGCGTAGAAGAGGGTGAACTCGCGCATCGTCGCCAGCACCCCGGCGATGAAGTGGTCGTAGAGCGCGGTGCGTCCGCCGTCCTCCCAGAAGATCGTCGACCCGTCCAGGCCGCGCAGCGACAGGTGGATGTGACAGGAGTTGCCCTCTCGCTCGTTGGGCTTGGCCATGAAGGTCAGCGACTGGCCCATGTCGGCCGCGATCATCTTCGCGCCGGTCTTGTAGACGCTGTGGTTGTCGCAGGTGGTCACGACGTCGTCGAAGAGGAAGCCGATCTCGTGCTGGCCGAGATTGCACTCGCCCTTGGCCGACTCCACCGTCATGCCGGCCGTCCACATGTCCGACCGGATCCGGCGCAGCAGCGGCTCGACCCGGCCCGAGCCCACGATCGAGTAGTCCACGTTGTACTGGTTCGCGGGGGTGAGACCGGTATACCCCTTGGTCCAGGCCTCCTCGAAAGAGTCGCGGTAGACGACGAACTCCAGCTCGGTGCCGGCGACCGCGGACCAGCCGTGCCCCGCCGCCCGCTCGACCTGCGAGGCGAGCATGGCGCGCGGCGACATCGGCACCGGGGTGCCGTCGGTGAGCGCCAGGTCGCACTGGATCATCACCGTGCGCTCCAGCCACGGGACCCAGCGGATCGTGTCCAGGTCCAGGGTGAACTCCATGTCGCCGTAGCCCGCCTCCCAGGAGGAGATGGCGTAGCCGTCGACGGTGTTCATCTCGGTGTCCACGGCGAGCAGGTAGTTGCACCCCTCGACGCCGTGCCCGAGCGCGTGCTCGACGAAGTAGGCGGCGTGGAGGTACTTGCCCTGCAGCCGGCCCTGCATGTCGGTGAAGGCGACGACGACGGTCTCGATGCTGGCGTCGGCCACCCCCGCCCGGAGCTGGTCGACGGTGAGCATCCGCTCGCTGCGCGGGTGGGTCATCGCAGGCCCCCTTCTGCCTCGGTGAGCTGGTCGAACTCCTCCTCCGGGGCGGAGGAGACCAGGTGGTGACGGCTGTAGAACCAGAAGTAGGCGACGAAGGCACCGAAGACACCCGCGGTGATCCAGGCGGCGGTCGTGTCGACGAAGAACGTGGCGATGACCGCCACGACGCTGAGCACGAGCGCGATGCCCGTCGTGACGACCCCGCCGGGCGTGCGGTAGCCGCGCTCCAGGTCGGGCTCGCGACGGCGCAGCACGATGTGGGAGAGGTTGAGCAGGACGTAGGACACGGTGGCACCGAAGACGGCGATGTTGATGAGCAGCGCGCCGTTCTGGGTGAGCGCCGCCAGCAGGAAGCCGATCGTGCCGGGGACGACGAGCGCCACCCACGGCGTCTGCCGGGAGCCGGTCAGGGACAGGAAGCGTGGCAGGTAGCCGGCCCGCGACAGCGCGAACAGCTGCCGGGAGTAGGCGTAGATGATCGAGAAGAAGCTGGCGATCAGGCCGGCCAGGCCGGCGTAGTTGACGAAGCCCGCGATCCAGTCGTCGTCGCCGCGGGCCGCGCGCAGCGCCTCGGGCAGGGGGTTGTCGGAGGTGCGGACGGTCTCGGCGCCGGCCGAGCCGGGGACGAGCAGCAGCATGAGCGCGGCGAAGACGAGCAGCACGCCCATCGCGACGATGATGCCGCGCGGCATGTCGCGCTTGGGGTCGGCGGTCTCCTCGGCAGCCAGCGGCACGCCCTCGACGGCGAGGAAGAACCAGATGCCGTAGACCAGCGCCGCGACTGCTCCCGCGAAGCCGTAGGGCAGCAGGTCGCTGGCGCCCGCGGCGTCGCTGACCGCGATGTCGGTGAGGTTCGCGGGGTCGAAGTACGGCACCAGCCCGACGACGGTGGCGACGAGAGCCACGACGCGACGGCGGTGATCGCGAACATCACCTTGAGCGCCTCGCCGACGCCCCAGATGTGCAGGCCGATGAAGACGAGGTAGGCGACGAGGTAGACCGGCCACGAGTTCGTCAGCCCGAACAGGCCGAGCGCCTCGACGTAGCCGCCGATGAAGACCGCGATCGCGGCGGGGGCGACGGCATACTCGATGAGCACCGCGACCCCGGTCGCGTAGCCGCCCAGCGGACCCAGCGCCCGGCGGGCGAAACCGTAGCCCGCCCCGGCGGTCGGGAGGGTGGAGGACATCTCGGCCAGGCCGAGCACCATGCAGGTGTACATGACCGCCATGAGCACGGTGGCGATGAGCAGACCTCCCCAGCCACCCTCGTCGAGACCGAAGTTCCAGCCCGCGAAGTCGCCGGAGATGACGTAGCTGACGCCGAGCCCGGCGAGCAGCACCCACCCCGCGGCGCCCTTCTTGAGCTGTCGGTGCTGGTGGTAGTCGTCCGCGACCTGCTGGTAGTCGACCCTGCGCGCCATGTCGTCCCTTCCTCGTCAATGGATCACTATTGGTCCATTGAGCGTCAGGGGCGAGTCTGGCGCTATTGCCGGAAGCCGTCAAGGCCCGACCAGGGCCTACGGTGTCGGGTATGCAGGAGGGTCGCGATCCACGGGTGGTGCCGGTCCGGCGCGGCAACGCCTTCGAGGAGACGATGGAGCGGGTGCTGCGCCTGCTGCGCCTCGGGACCTTCCCGCCCGGGTCCAAGCTGCCCCCGGAGCGTGAGCTGGCGACCTCGCTCCAGGTCTCCCGGACGACGCTGCGGGAGGTCATCGGCGAGCTGCGCGCGGCGGGCTACGTCAGCGTGCGCCGGGGCCGCTACGGCGGCACCTACGTCTCGGGACCGGTGCCGGCGAGCGGGGCCGAGGGCGGCCTGGTGGCGGCGCAGGTGGAGGACGTGCTGACGCTGCGGAGGATCGTCGAGCCGGCTGCCGCGGCGCTCGCGGCCGTCCGCGAGCTGTCACCGGCGGAGCAGGGGCGGCTGCGTCAGGCCTCGCAAGACTGCGCGGCAGCGGGGGTGGAGCAGTACCGCCCGTTCGACGCCCGGCTGCACCTCGTGCTCGCCGAGCTGAGCGGATCGCCCAGCCTGGCGGGCGTCGTGGCCGACGTGCGCGACCGGACGAATGCCATGCTCGACCGCATCCCGCTCATCCCGCCCAACCTCGCGCACTCGACCCGGCAGCACGAGGCCGTGGTCGCGGCGGTGCTCGGGGGCGCGCCGGGGCCGGCGGAGGAAGCCATGCGCGACCACCTCGAGGGCACCGCCGCACTGCTGCGCGGCTTCTCGGTCTGACCACCGGACGTCGCGGACACGAGCCCCGCGCTCTGGGTCCGCGACGCCCGGTGGGGTCTGTCGCAGCCGTCCTCGACGGCCAGGTCTGCGCCTCAGCGCTGGTAGTGCCGCGGTGGGCGCTGCGGTCGCTGGCGGCTGAACTCGCCGCCCTCGCGACCGCCGTAGGGTCGCCCGTGGTCGGCATACTCCTCGCGCTGGTAGACGAAGGTCTGGTCACCACAGACCACCGTCGCCCCGGTGCGCAGCACGGTCCCGTCGGCGTCGGCGGGCTGCCCACCGACCCCGGCGTAGCTGCCCGGCGAGGCGTGCAGGAGGTACTCGTCGGTGGTCGGGTCGCGCCGGATCTCGGCGTGCTGCGGATCGAGCCCGGGGACGACGATGTCGCACTCCTCCTCGGAGCCGATGGTGGTCGTCCCGCGGCGCAGCGGTGCCACCAGCCGCGGCGCCCCCTGCTCCGGACCGGGAGCGGGGTAATAGACGAGCCGCGGGTTGCCGCCGCCCAGCGGGTCGTGGGTCGTCGTGACCCGGCGCCGCCGCGGACGGGCGCCCGTCGGGACGATCGGCCACGGGGTCGCCGGCGGCGCCAGCTCGGCCAGCGAGGGACCGCCCCCCCGGGCGTCCCGCAACATGCGCAGCGCACCACGCCGGTCGCGCACCTCGACATGACGCGACCCGGTCACGACCCGGTCGAGGAAGCGCGAGCGCACCTGACCCAGGGCGAGCACCGGCCCGTCGGGACCGGCCACCGAGATGGTCAGGCCCGCGTCCGCGGCCGCGCTCCCGACGTCGGAGACGAGGTCCGAGGCAGCGCGACGCCCCAGGCCGAGCGGGATGCCGCCGAGCTGGTCGAGCTGGACCTCGATCTGCGTGCCCGAGCCCCGGACGGTCGCCGTCACCTGCTCGTCCGACCCGTCCCCCTTCGACGGGACCGTGATCGTCAGCCGCAGGTCGGCGTCGATGTGCAGCTGCTGCGTCATCCCGCGCTCAGCTCGCGCCGTGCTCGCGGTCCTCGGTGGTGATCCGCAGCGTGCCGTCCAGCTTCCACGTCGCGCGCGGTGCGTCCGCGCCGGTGTCGCGCGGCACCTCCACGGCCATGTCCTGGAAGGTGTAGTTGATCGCCGCGCCCTGGCCGGTGAGGTAGTTCCACATCTCCTTGCCGAGGTCGGTCCACGACACCTGCTGCCCGTCCGTGCCGGTCATCTGTCCCTGGTGCTCGCTCATCGTCACCCTCCTGGTGCTCGTCAGGGCCGGACCGGTGTGTCCAACCCTTGTCCTATGTAGGGCAGTCTCCTCCTTCGAACCGCGCGGCACAAGGGGAAGTGGGTGAGACATACTCGACAAAAACTTTTGACAAAGGATGAATCCGCCTGGGGTTGTCGGCTCGTAATGGTGAGTGAGGGTGGAACCAGTCCACCCCAGCTGCGATGAAGGAGCACCCCTCATGCGGAAGATCACAGCCACGAGCGCCGTCGCCCTGCTGGCCGGCGCCAGCACGGTCGCCCTCGCCGGTCCGGCGATGGCCGACAACCACGAGGCCACGGTCTCGGTCCTGCACGGTGTCCCCGGTCTCACCGTCGACGTCTACGTCAACGGTGAGGAGACCGTCCCCGACTTCGAGCCCGGCACGCTGACCGACCCGATGATGCTCCCCGAGGGCAGCTACGACATCGAGGTGTATGCCGACGGCGACGACCCCGAGTCGGCCGAGCCGGCCATCTCCGCCGAGGGCGTCGAGGTGCCGGGAGGCGCCAACGTCACCCTCGCCGCGCACCTGATGGAGGACGGCACCCCGACGCTGTCCGCCTTCGCCAACGACACCTCCGCGCTCGACGCCGGCCAGGCCCGGCTGACCGTCCGGCACGCGGCAGCGGCCCCGGCGGTCGACGTGCGCGCCGGGGGCAGCCCCGTGGTGGAGGGGCTCACCAACCCCAACGAGGGGATCCTCAACCTCGAGGCCGCCATGGTGTCGGCCGACGTGGTGCTCGCGGGCACCGAGGACGTCGTGATCGGCCCGGCCGACCTCGACCTCGCCGAGGGCACCAACACCATCGTCTACGCGTGGGGCTCCGCCGAGGACGGCACGCTCGACCTCGCGGTGCAGACCATCGACGGCCTGCACGGTGACCCGGGCGGCGTCCCCTCGGGCCAGGGTGGCCTGGCCACCTCGGGGCCGGTCCTCGCGGTGCTCCTCATGGCCGGCGCTGCCGGTGCGGTGCTCGCCGGCAGCCGCCTGGTCCGTCGCGAGGTCGCCTGACCCTTGCCCCGGACCCAGCCCCGCCGCGGCCGGTTCTCGCCGGTCGCGGCGGTGGCCCTGCTCAGCAGTCTCGCGGTCGTCGCACTCGCCCTCTGGGGCTTGCAGCGCGATCCGCTCCCCGCTGCCGCCGACTTCGGGTCGCCCACCCCTGCGGCCCCCTCACCGGCGGGTGGGTCGGAGGCAGCAGGCGCCGCGGTGGACCCTGTCCCCACCGCGGCGCCCCCGCAGGACGGTGGCGCGGTCGTGGAGCAGCGACCGGGCACCAGGGACGCCTCGATCCCCGACGAGCCCAACGCCGCGACGTCCCCGCCCGTCCGGCTCCTCGTCCCCGACCTCGGGCTGGACGTGCCGCTGGACGCCGTCGGCGTCACGGATGACGGCCTCATGGAGGTCCCGGAGGACGCCGACCGGGCGGGCTGGTACCGCTTCGGTCCCTCGCCGGGTGACGACACGGGGTCCGCCGTCCTCGCGGGCCACGTCGACGACCGGCAGGGCCCCGGTGCTTTCATGGCGCTGACCGGGGCGCAGGAGGACATGCGGGTCGTCGTCGAGCACGAGGACGGCTCGCGCATCGACTACACCGTCACCGCCCGCCGCACCACCGACAAGAAGGAGCTGCCCGTCGATGATCTCTTCGACCGCGACGGTCCGCCCCTGCTGCAGCTCGTCACCTGCACCGGCCCCTGGTCGGAGCGCGCAGGGAGCTACCGTGACAACCTCGTCTCACCGCGACACCCGTCGGGTGACGGCGCTCCCTCACTCTCAGGAGGGCCGGCGCAGCAGGAGCTGGTCGACGCCCATCCGCCCGGCGGCGAAGGTCCACGCCCCAGCAGCGGGGTAGAGCTCCCAGACCCGGGTGACCTCCTCGCCGACCAGCGCGACCACGTCGGCACGCCGCTGCCGCAGCCGCTCCTCCCAGGAGCGGATCGTCCACGCGTAGTGCTCTCGCAACGCCTGCACGCCGCGCAGCTCCAGCCCGGCCCGCTCGAGGAGGGCGATGGTGGCGCCGACCGGCCGCATGGACATGTCGGGGGCGATGAAGGACTCGATGAAGGGGCCTCCGCCGGGGTGCTTGCCCGGGCGGCTCATCTGCTGCACCAGGACGTGCGCCCCCGGGGCCGCCAGCCGGTGCAGCGTGGCGGCGTAGGCGCGGTAGTTCTTGTCGCCGACGTGCTCGCTCATCTCGAGGGAGGCGACCGCGTCGAAGTCGGTCTCCGGCACCTCGCGGTAGTCCTGGAGCCGCACGTCGACCCGGTCGGCCACGCCCTGCTCCTGCGCCCGTCGTTGCACGAAGGCCTGCTGCTCCCGGCTGATCGTCACCGCCACCACGCGGGCGCCGTGCTCGCGCGCGGCGTGCAGGGTCAGGGAGCCCCAACCGCACCCGACGTCGACGACGCGCTGGTCCGGGCGGTCGTCCAGGCCCAGCTTGGTGCTGACCAGCTCGAGCTTGTCGAACTGCGCCTGCTCCAGGGGGTATGCCGCGCTCTCCCGCCCGGTGGTCAGGTCGGCTCCCGGCTGGGTGACGTAGGCGCAGGAGTAGGCCATCTGCGCGTCGAGGATGAGCTCGTAGAAGTCGTTGGACAGGTCGTAGTGGTGGCTGATGGCGGCCCGGTCGCGCCCCAGGCTGTGCAGCCGGCCGCGGACCACCGCCTGCGAGGCCGGCGGTGCCGGTCGGGCTCCGAGCAGGTCCAGCTCCCGGGCGAGCAGCCCGAGCCCGGCGACGGCCCGGGCCCGGTCGCCGGCGCCGGGCTGGGAGCGCGGCGCGCCAGCTCCTCCCGCACCTGCGCGAGAGCGGACCCGAGGTCTCCGTTGACCTCGACCTCACCGGGCACGAAGGCCTGCGCCGCTCCGAGCTAACCGGGGGACCACAGCAGACGGCGCAGCGCCTGCGGCGAGGTGAGCCGGACGGTGGGGGCCTGCGCGGGGTCGGCGCCGGCGGCGGAGCCGTCCCAGGCGGTCAGATGGACGGGCAGGGGACCTCCTGCCCACGGGGCGAGAAGGTCGTGCAGGCGTGGGGCCACCGGGGTCGGCATGCCGCCGACCCTAGTTACACGGGGCTGCCTGGGCGCGTGGGGTCGCCTAGGGTTGCGGCATGAGTGGCGGTGCCGACGATGACGAGGGAATCGCCGCCGACTGGGTCCAGGGCGAGCAGGACGCGCTCGAGCGCGCCTACCGCCGCTGGTCAGGTCTGGTGCACGGACTCTCCCGACGGGCGGTCGGACCGGACGACGCCGACGACGTCACCCAGGCGGTGTTCGTCTCCGCCTGGCGTGGACGCGCCACCTACGACCCGCAGGCCGGCCCGCTGGGGGCCTGGCTGGTGGGGATCACCCGCAGGCGGATCGCCGACCACCTCCGGACGCGCCGACGGCACCCGGTCGCGGAGCCGTCTCCCGACGAGGGGGTCGACAGCGACGGCTGGTCCCAGGCGGACAGCGCCGACCTGCTCACGATCTACGAGGAGCTGGAGCGCATCGGCGACCCGCAGCGGCGGATCATCCTGCTCGCCTACGTGGAGGACCTCACCCAGCGGGAGATCGCCGAGCGTCTGGACCTTCCGCTGGGCACGGTCAAGACGCATACGAACCGAACCCTGGCTCGGCTCCGAACACTTCTCGGAGGTGAAGGATGAACGCGGACCGCTCTGAGGCCGCACGCCACGAGCGTGCCGAGGCGCTGCTCCGGCGCGCCGGCGCGCTGGACAGCACCCCTTCACCCGCCACCTGGGACCGCATCCGGGCCGAGGTCCGGACAGACTCCTCCGAGACCTCGCCGCCGCCGTCCCGCTCGTCTGGCACGGCGTCCCCGCCGCCGTCCCAGGCCAGGCGGGAGCGCCGCGCGCACCGGGCCCGCCCCGCCCGCTGGCCGCTGCTTGCTGCCGCCGCCGTCGGTGCGCTCGTGGCCTGGCTGGGCACGGCCGTGCTGGGTGACGTGACCGACGACCCGGGCGTCGTCGTGGCGGACGCCGACCTGGCCGACCTGCCGGACGCCGGGCAGAGCGTCGAGGGCAGCGCCGAGGTCCTGAACGTCGACGGTGGGCGACGGCTGCGCGTCGAGCTCGCCGAGCGACCCGACGCCGGGGACGGCTACCTCGAGGTCTGGCTGCTGCGGCCCGACACCAGCGGCATGGTGACGATCGGGGTCATCTCCGGCACCCAGGCGGAGTTCAGCCTGCCGGACGGCGTGGAGCTGTCCGAGTACCCCGTGGTGGACATCTCCCGCGAGCGCCTGGACGGCGACCCCACCCACGGTGGGGAGAGCCTGGTGCGCGGTGAGCTGCGGCAGGCCTCGGCAGGAAACGACGCACCCGTGTCCCTCAACTCCGCAAACGTTGTGCACAACCTTCGACACACCACCCTCCGAGAGGACCAGGCATGACCGAGCACCACGACTCCAGCCCCGCCGACCCGGTGACCGTCACCTCCGACCCCGACGCCGTCGCGAAGGCCCACGAGGTGATGTCCAGCATGGACATCGCCATGCTCACCACGGTCGACTCCAGCTCGCCGGACGGCCGGCTCACCAGCCGCCCGCTGTCCACGCAGGTGCACGAGGAGGACGGCGACGTCCTTTTCCTCGTGCGCTCGAGCAGCGCCGTGGCGGACGACGTGCGGGCCAACGCCCACGTCAACGTCGCCTACTCCTCGAGGAAGGCGTGGGTGTCGCTCGCCGGCACCGCCACCGTGGTCGACGACCGCGCCCTGGTGCAGCAGCTCTGGTCCAAGGGTGCCGACGCTTCATGGAAGGCGGCCCGGAGAACCCGGACAACGTGGTGCTCAAGGTCAACGGCGACACCGTCATGTACTGGGGCGGCGACTCGCTCATCGGCACAGCCGTCGACACGCTGAAGATGGTCACCGGCAAGGGCGACCAGGAGGATGCCGGGCCGACCGTCGTGGAGCTGCCGTGAGCGATGCCCGCACCTCACCCCGCCTCGGGGCCGGCCGCTGGCTGGCCTCGTTGGCGGCGACCGGTGTGGCCTTCGGCGCCCTCGACGCGCTGTGGCTCGGCGTGCTGGCCAAGGACAAGTACGCCTCCAGCTTCGGCTCGCTCATGGCCGACCCGGTCAACATCCCCGCGGCCGCGGCGTTCTACGGGATCTACACGGTCGGGCTCACCCACTTCGCCACCGCTCCCGGGGTCGCCGCGGGCAGCATCGGCCGCGCCGCGGGCCAGGGAGCGGCCCTGGGTCTCGTGGCCTACGCCGCCTACGACCTGACGAGCCTGGCCGTCATCGACGGTTTCCCCGCCGACGTGGTGCCGCTCGACCTCGCCTGGGGGGCCCTGGCCAGCAGCGCGGCGGCAGCGCTCGCCACCGCGGTGGTCCGTGGGAGGCGCCGATGACGGTGCGCGCGCAGCAGGTGGTCGTCACCCTCGCGGCCGTCCTCTGGATCGGCGGCACGCTCGTCGGGACCGGTGTGGTCGCCGGCGGCGGGGTGGAGTCGCAGGGCGGCGGGCTCTTCTCCGACAGCGCCACCCTCATCGCCCCCCAGGGTCCCGCCTTCTCGATCTGGTCGGTGATCTACCTCGGTCTGGCGGGGTACGTCGTGTGGCAGTGGCTGCCCCGCGTCGCCGACTCGCGCTGGGCCCGCGCCACCCGCCTGCCCGCGGCGGCGGCCATCGCGCTGAACGGCCTGTGGCTCCTGGTCGTCTTCGCCGGGTGGGTCTGGCTCTCGGTCGTGGTCATGCTCGGCATCGTGGTCTCGCTCGGGCTCGTGCTCCGGGCCACCAGCGGGCTGCCGCGCCAGGGGCTGGGCGCCGACGTGTGGGTCTCCGCCACCTTCGGGCTCTACCTGGGCTGGATCTGCGTGGCCACCTGCGCCAACATCGCGTCCTGGCTGGTGGGTCTCGGCGTGGACGCGGACAGCGCGGTCTCCACCTGGATCACCGTCGGGGTGCTGGCCGTCGTCGTGGTCCTGGCTCTCTGGCTGCTGAGCCGCACCGACCAGCGGCTCTTCCAGCTCGGCCTCACCGCTGCGGTCGTGTGGGGGACGGCCTGGGTCGCGGCCGGCCGTCTCACCGGCGACCTCCGCTCCGAGGTGGTCGGGATCGCCGCGGCGCTCACCGCGGTGGCGGTCGCCTTTCTCGGACTGCGGGCCGCCGCACAGCACATGCCCGACCGTGCGCGGTGAGAGTCGATGGTGAGTGAGTCAGGCACGACGCAGGGCCATGAGGCGGCGGCGTTCCAGAACCACGTCGGCGAATTGAGGGCATCCAGCCCGGCGCAACGACCCCGGAAGATCGACGTCGTCGCCGCGGTCCTGGTGATCAGAGATCTGGGCGTCGATGGCTTCGTCCAGGACGTCGTAGCGCATCCGGGACCATCGACGTCGACCAGGTCGTCCTCGACCGGCCGGTGCGCGGCCCGGTCGCTGCCGGTTCAGGATGCGCCGTGAGCGCGCAGGTAGGACGGTGAAGGGTGTGAACCCGGTCTCGGAGCTGCGCTCGTTCCTGCGAGCGGCGCTGGTGACGCCCGTGCCGCGTGACCACCGGGACGAGGAGCACGTGCTGCGCCGCCGCCGGCTGGTCTCGGCGGTGACGCTCGTCGTGGGAGCGGTGATGCTGTGGTGGTCGCTGCGGCTGCCGCCGGGCGACCCGTCGTTCTACGTCTGGACGACGGCGCTGGCCGCGGTCTGGGTCGGCGGGGCGTTCCTGTCCGGGCGGCTCTACCTCGGCCAGGGGCATACCCGCGCCGGTGAGTATGCCCGACCCGTCGTCCAGTCCCTCGCCCTCGGCCTGCTGCTGCTCGCCGTCTTCCTCGCCGGTGCCCTCGTCGTGGGTCGGATCCCTTGGCTGGCCGGGCCGGTCAACGACCTGCTCGACCACGTCCGCTTCGCCTCGGTCCCCGTCGTCCTGGTCATCACGGTGATGAACGGCATCGCCGAGGAGATCTTCTTCCGCGGCGCGCTCTACGCCGCGATCCCGCAGCGGTGGACGGTGCTTGCGACCACGGCGCTCTACGCCCTGGTCACCGTCGGGTCCGGCGTGCCCCTCCTCGTCTTCGCCGCCGTCCTCATCGGTCTGGTCTGCGGGCTGCAGCGCCGGGTGACCGGCGGCATCCTGGGCCCGGCCATCACCCACATCACGTGGTCGGCCGGCATGCTCCTCCTCCTCCCTCCCCTCCTCGAGATCGTGAGCTGAACCATGACCGACACCACCGACACACCCGGTCCCGCCGACGGCCACGACCCGCGTGGGCGGGCCCTGGTCACCGGCGCCACCGGCTACATCGGCGGGCTCCTGGTCCCGCTGCTGCTGGAGCGGGGACATACCGTCCGGGTGCTCACCCGCTCCGCCGACAAGCTGCCGCGGGAGTGGGCCGACCGGGTGGAGGTGAGCGAGGGCGACGCCACCGAGCGCGCCGACCTCGAGCAGGCGCTCGCCGGGGCCGACCTCGCCTACTACTTCATCCACTCGATGGACGGCTCCGGTGACTTCGTCGCGCGGGACCGGCGGCTGGCCCGCGAGTTCGGCCGCGCGGCGCGGGACGCCGGGGTGAGCCGGATCGTCTACCTGTCCGGGCTGCACCCTGACATCCCGGACGAGAAGCTCTCCAAGCACCTGGCCTCCCGCGTGGAGGTGGGCGAGATCCTCATGGCCTCGGGCGTCCCCACGGCGGTGCTGCAGGCGGCCACTGTCATCGGTTCGGGCTCGGCGAGCTTCGAGATGCTGCGCCACCTGACCAAGCGGCTGCCGGTCATGGTGGCCCCGAAGTGGTTGAAAAACCGCATCCAGCCCATCGGCATCGACGACGTGCTGCACTACCTCGTGGCGGCCGCGGACCTGCCCGCCGACGTCAACCGCACCTTCGACATCGGCGGCCCGGACGTCCTGACCTACAAGCAGATGATGCAGGGCTTCGCGATGGAGACCGGCCTGTCCCACCGGCTCATCGTGACCCTGCCGGTCCTGACCCCCTGGCTGGCCTCGCACTGGGTGGGGCTGGTGACGCCGGTCGACGCCGGGGTCGCCAAGCCGCTCGTGGGCTCGCTCGTGCACGAGGTGGTGTGCCAGGAGGACGACCTCGCCCAGCTGGTCGGTCGTCCGGCCGGCGGGGCCACGCCCTACCGGGAGGCGGTGCGGCGGGCGGTCGAGGGCGACTGAGGCCGGGCCGGCCCGCAGCCGGGCCCGGAGGCCCTAGCATCGGCGGCACCATGGCCGACCTGACCGAGCTCGTCCCGCTGCCGGGCGGCGAGTTCGTGCTGGGCGCTCGGCCCGGCTACCCCGAGGAGGGGCCGACGCGTGAGGTGCGCGTCGGGCCGTTCGCGATGGAGCGGCACCCGGTCACCAACGCACAGTTCGCCGCCTTCGTCCGGGAGACGGCATACCGCACCACGGCCGAGCGTGCGCCGGATCCCGCGACGCTGCCCCCGGGTGTCGACCCCTCCGTGCTGGTGCCCGGCTCGCTCGTCTTCACCCCGACCGCGGGCCCGGTGCCGCTACACCGTTGGGACCTGTGGTGGCGGTGGGTGCCCGGCGCCAGCTGGCGGCACCCGCGGGGTCCCGGCACCGACCTGGAGGGCCTCGCCCACCACCCGGTGGTGCACGTCTGCCTCGAGGACGCGCAGGCCTACGCGACCTGGGCCGGGCGGTACCTGCCGACCGAGACCGAGCACGGGGATCGTGGTGGGGAGCCCGACAGGCCGCACCGCGCTTGGACATGCCGCCGTCGGTGGTGCCCCGTAGGGTCGGTGCATGATCCGCTTCGAGGGCGTGACCAAGAGGTATGCCGACGGTGTGACGGCCGTGGACGACCTGACGTTGGAGGTCCCGCAGGGCGGGATCACCGTCTTCGTCGGGCCCTCCGGCTGTGGCAAGACCACCAGTCTGCGGATGATCAACCGGATGGTGGAGCCGACCGAGGGACGCATCCTCATCGACGACCAGGACATCGCGGAGCGCAAACCGGCGCAGCTGCGCCGCTCGATCGGCTACGTCATCCAGCACGCCGGGCTGTTCCCGCACCGCACGGTGCTCAAGAACGTCATGACCGTCCCGAAGCTCATCGGGTGGGACACCGGTCGGGCGCGCAACGCCGCGATGGAGGCGATCGAGAAGGTCGGGCTCACCGCGGACCAGGCCGAGCGCTATCCCGCGCAGCTCTCCGGGGGTCAGCAGCAGCGCGTGGGCGTGGCCCGAGCCCTGGCCAGCGACCCCGAGGTCGTGCTCATGGACGAGCCGTTCAGCGCGGTCGACCCGCTCGTGCGGATGGACCTGCAGGCCGAGGTCAAGCGGCTGCAGCGCGAGCTCGGCATCACCGTGGTGCTCGTCACCCACGACATCGACGAGGCCATCGGGCTCGGCGACCACGTCGCCGTGCTGCGCCAGGGTGGTCGGCTCGCCCAGCTCGCAAGCCCGGGTGAGCTGCTGCGCGAGCCCGCCGACGACTTCGTCGCCAGCTTTGTCGGCAAGGACCGCGGCTACCGCAAGCTCGGCTTCACCGACGCCGTGGTCGAGCCCTAGGCGGAGCAGACGGTCACCCTCGGCCAGGACGTGCCCGCCGGGAGCGGCTGGGTGCTCGCCGTGAGCGAGGAGGGGGAGCCGCTGGGCTGGGTCGACCGGCACACCAGCGGCGGCCCGGTGGGAGAGGAGGAGCTGCACCGGATGGGTTCCCTCGCCGAGGTGGGCGACAGCGCCCGGGTCTTTCTGGACGCCGCGCTGTCCGCCCCGTCCGGGCGGGGCGTCGTCGTCGAGCAGGGCCGGGTGGTAGGCACGGTCGAGCCCCGCGAGGTCATCACGGCCCTCGAGCGGGAGCGCGCCGAGCGACCCACAGGTGACCCGGTGGCGCAGCCGGACGGTGAGCCTCAGGGCGAGCACGTGCAGGCGACCGACCCGCAGGAGGAGCACGCGTGATCGGCGGTGTCGCCTGGTCCACGATCGGTGACCTCCTGCTCCGCCACCTCTACCTCGCAGGGGTGCCGTTGCTGCTCGGGCTGCTCATCAGCCTTCCGCTGGGCTGGCTGGCCACCCGCTACCGCTGGCTCGCGCCGCCCATGATCGCCGGGACCAGCCTGCTCTACACCATCCCCTCGCTCGCGCTCTTCATCCTGCTGCCGCTGCTCCTCGGGACCCAGATCCTCGACGACGCCAACGTGCTCGTGGCGATGACGCTCTACACCATCGCCCTGCTGACCCGGACCGTCGCCGACGGCCTCGGCTCCGTGCCGGGGGCGACCCGGCAGGCGGCGACAGCGATGGGCTACGGCGAGCTGCGCCGCACCGTCGTCGTGGACCTGCCCCTCGCGGTCCCCGTCATCACCGCGGGGCTGCGTGTGGCCGCGGTGAGCAACGTGTCGATCGTCTCGGTCGCGGCGCTCATCGGGGTGAGCCAGCTCGGTCAGCTCTTCACCGAGGGCTTCAACCGCAACGACATGGGTCCGATCCTCGTCGGCATCGTCACCTGCATGGTGCTGGCGATCGCGCTGGACGCAGGGATCGCGCTGCTGTCCCGGGCGCTGACACCCTGGATGCGGGCGGGGGCGGCCCGATGATCTCGCTCACCTGGCAGTGGCTGACCGACCCCGAGACCTGGACCGGGTCCGGGGGGATCCTGGCCCAGAGCGTGACCCACCTGCGGATCTCGCTCATCGCCCTGGCGCTGGCCGCGCTCGTGGCTGTCCCCGTGGGGCTCTACATCGGGCACACCGGCAAGGGTCGCTGGTTGGCGATCAACCTCGCCGGCGCCTTCCGCGCCATTCCCAGCCTGGGTGTCCTCTTCGTCGGTGTGCTGCTGCTGCTGCCCCGGCTGAGCGGCGACCTCGCCTTCGAGCTCCCGGTGGTGCTGGTGCTGGTGCTGCTCGCCATCCCGCCCGTGCTCTCCGGGACGTATGCCGGTGTCGAGTCCGTGGACCCGGCGGCCCGGGACGCCGCCCGCGGCGTGGGCATGACCGGCTCGCAGGTGCTCTGGCAGGTGGAGGTGCCGGCCGCGCTGCCGCTGGTCCTCTCCGGGCTGCGCTCGGCGATGCTGCAGATCATCGCGACGGCGACCATCGCCGCGGTCGTGGGCATCGGCGGGCTGGGCCGCTACCTCATCGACGGCCAGGCCTCGCGGCAGTACGAGGTGATGGCCGGTGGGGCGATCGCGGTCGCGTCCTGGCCCTGCTGGTCGACCTGGCCATGGCCGGGATCCAGCGGTTCGTCGTCTCCCCCGGCCTCGTCGCCGCTCGGGAGCACTGACCCGTGAGCAGGGACGAGGCCCGATGACGTCACCCGACGCGCGCTCCCGTGACCTGATCGTGACCAGCCCCGCGGCATACCCCGCGACACACCGACGTTGACAGCCACACCGAACCCCACTGGGAGGACAACCCACATGCGACGCAACGCAGCGCTCACCCTTGCCCTCGGCACGACCCTCGCCCTCGCCGCCTGCGGTGGCGGGGATGACCCCATGGCCGAGGGCGGAGGAGAGTCCGAGGGCGGATCGGGCGGGGCTATCACCGTCGGCTCGGCCAACTTCCCCGAGAATGAGCTGCTCGCCGAGATCTACGCCGCCGCGCTCGAGGAGTACGACGTCGAGGTCGACACCCAGCTCAACATCGGCAGCCGGGAGACCTATGTCGCCGCGATCGAGGACGGCTCGATCGACGTGATCCCGGAGTACACCGGTGGCCTGGCCACCTACTTCAACTCCGAGATCACCGTCACCTCCTCCGAGGACGTGCTGGCGGACCTGCAGGAGAACCTCCCCGAGGGGTTGCAGGTGCTCGAGATCAGCGACGCGGAGAACAAGGACTCCCTGGTCGTCACGCAGGAGACCGCCGAAGAGCTCGACCTCACCGCGATCGGTGACCTGGAGCCGCATGCCGGTGACCTCACCCTCGGCGGGCCGCCGGAGTTCGAGACCCGGCCCAACGGCGTCGACGGGCTGGCGGAGACCTACGGCCTGGAGTTCGCCTCGTTCCGCTCGCTGTCCGCGGGCTCGACCCTGACCGTGGAGTCGCTGGCGGGCGGCCAGGTGGACGTCGCCAACATCTTCACCACGGACCCGGCCGTGGAGGCCAACGACTTCGTCGTGCTGGAGGACCCCGAGTCGCTCTTCGCAGCGCAGAACGTCGTGCCCCTCATCAGTGCCGATGCCGTCAGCGACGACGTGGAGGAGGCGCTCAACGAGGTGTCCGACGCGCTCACGACCGAGCGGCTGACCGAGATGATGGTCGAGCTGTCCGACGGCGCCGACCCGCAGGAGGTCGCGCAGGAGTTCGTCGACGACGAGCTCTGAGCCGCGTCAGCCCTGGTGCAGCCTGCGGGCGACGGTGCGCGCTGCCTCGACGACCGAGTCGGGCAGGCGGCGCGAACCGCGCAGCCGTTCGGTCGCGGCACCGTGCCCGCCCACCCACAGCGGCAGCTGCGGGTGGGCGGCGTGCAGTGAGTCGACCAGCCGTGCCGCCGGCGCGGTGTCCCGGGGCATCGGCACGCTGATGACCACGCCGCCCGGTCGCAGCGCGTCGACCGAGTGCTCCCAGCTCTCGTGCGGCACGTCCGCCCCGAGGAAGCGGACGTCGATCCCCTGACGCCGCAGGCAGACGGCGAAGCCCATCGTGCCGAACAGGTGGAGCGCACCCGGTGGCAGTCCGACGAGGGCGACCGGAGCTCCGGAGTTGGGGCCGGCGGCGTCGAAGGCCGAGGCCAGCCGTCGGTGGACCGCAGCGGAGACGAAGTGCTCCCCCGAGACGTCCAGCTCACCGCGCTCCCAGGCGCGGCCCAGCTCGGTCAACGCCGGCATGAGCCAGCCCTCGAGCGCCTGCTCGAAGGAGACCCCCGCGAGGGCCCGGTCCAGCACCTGGCTGACCGCGGTGTCGTCGTACCGCTGCGCCGCCCGGATGAGGTCGGCCACCGGTGGACCGAGCCCGGTCCGACGCTCGGCCTCGGTCGGTGCGCGCTCCGCGTCGGCGCTGCGCACCTGGGTGGCGGCCAGGGAGGCGGGTGTGCCGTGCCGGACCAGCTCGGCCATGTGCGTCAACCGCCGGACGTCCTCCTCGTCGTAGAGGCGGTACTGCGATGAGGAGCGCTGCGGCTCCACGACGCCGTAGCGACGCTCCCAGGCGCGCAGCGTCGCCGCGGGGATGCCGGTCGCCTCGGCGACCTGCTTCACGGTGTAGCGCACCCCCGGCACCGGGCGCCTCCTGACGTCATCGGACAAAGCTGGGACGGTCCTTGGACAGGCAGCCTAGCGCCCGCGGGCCGAGCGGGGTGATAGAGACAGCCACCGCGCCGACGCCGACGGGCCGCCACCCCGGGGGTGAACCCGGGGTGGCGGCCCGTCGTCTGGTGCGCCTCAGAGGCCGCTGACGCGGTCCTCGGGGGCAGACAGGTCGGGGTTCGCCCGGAGGTAGTCGACCAGGTTGGCCAGGTCCTCGGGACCACCGACGAGGTTGGTGCCCTCGGTGAAGGCGGTGAAGCTGTCACCGCCCTGCTGCAGGAAGTTCAGGGTCGAGACCCGGTAGGTCTGATCCATCTCCAGCGGTACGCCGTCGAGCTGCATGTCGCTCACCTTGCTGCCCTGCGGCTGGCTGTCGTCCCAGGTGTAGGTGAAGCCCTCGGAGACGCCCAGCGCGAGGTACGGACGGCCTCGCTCCGGGTCGTACTGCTGCTCCAGGACCGCCTTCACCTGCTCTCCGGTCATGTCGATCGACACCAGGATGTTGCCGAACGGCATGACGTTGTAGGCCTCCTGGTAGGTGACCTCACCGGCCGCCTCCTCGTTGCTGATCTGGTCCACGAGCAGACTGGCGCGCACGCCGCCGACGTTCATGAACGAGATCTGCGCACCACCCTCGTCGTCACCGTCGGTGCCGAAGAGGATGGAGTCGGCCACCAGGTCGGCCATCGGCGTCTCGACGCCGCGGTCACCACCGGCGTCGCCGGTGATGTCCTCGGCGACCGTGCCGACGACCTCGCCGGCGAGCACCTCGGCCCGGGCGACCCACTTCTCGACGACCGAGGTCATCTCCGGGTCGTCCGCGATGGACTGCAGCACGAGGTGGTTGTCGGCGTCGGCCCGGTCCCGGGTCACGTCGCCGCTCTCCCGGGAGATGGTCAGCGCCGTCTCGGTCACCACGCGGCCATACTGGTTCGCGCTGGTCACGAGGCGGGGGTCGCCGTCCGGATCGGGGATGCTGCAGACGTAGGGCTGGTGGGTGTGCCCGGTGACCACGGCGTCGATCGCCGGGTCCAGGTTCTCCGCGATCTCCACGACCGGGCCGGAGACGCCCTCGCAGGCGTCGTAGAGACCGGTCTGGTAGCCGCCCTCGTGCAGCAGCACGACGATCGACTCGACACCGTCCTCGCGCAGTTGCGCGGCTTGGGCGTTGGCGGTCTCGACCTCGTCGAGGAAGTCGACGGTGGACACGCCACCGGGGCTGACCAGGGTCGGGGTCTCCTCGAGGGTCATACCGATGAAGCCGACGTCGACACCGTCGACGGTCCGCACCTCGGTGGCCGGGAGGATCGGCTCACCGGACTCGGTGTCGACGACGTTGGCCGCCAGCCACTGGAAGTCGGCACCGTCGTAGGGCTCCTCCTCGAAGCAGCCGCGCTCGGGGTGGCAGCCGCCGTCCTGCATACGCAGCAGCTCCTCGACGCCCTCGTCGAACTCGTGGTTGCCGACGCCGGAGATGTCCAGCCCGGCGACCTCGAGGGTCTCGACCGACGGCTCGTCCTGGAAGAGGCCGGAGACGAAGGTGGAGCCTCCGATGAGGTCGCCCGCGGCGACCGTCACCGTCTGCTCCTCGAAGGAGCGCGTGCGCAGCGCCTGCAGCGTGGAGCCGAGGTTGACCGCTCCGCCGACGAGGTTCTGGTCGGGGTCCTGCTCCTCGTCCAGCGTGCCGTCCTCCTCCTCGATGTGGCCGTGGTAGTCGTTGAAGGAGAGCATCTGGACCACGAGCTCGTCGACCCAGACGGGGAGCGTCGCGTTGAGCGCGTCCTCGACCTCCTCCTCCTGCAGCGCGACCTCGCCGCCGAAGAGCACCAGGCCCTGCGGGGAGAGCCGGTCCAGGGCGGCCGCGGTCACCGTCGGCACCCCGTCTGCCTTGCTGAGCAGCAGGGGGCCCTCGTGGAAGGCCGCGAAGGCCCCGCCGGTGAGGGCGTCGGGGAAGTCCTGGCCGCTGGCCAGGTAGGCGACCGAGTCGTACTCGTAGGAGGACGCCAGCGCCACGGCGGTGCCGTAGCGGTCCTTGCCGAAGAGCCGGGTGGTGTCCGGGACGATCTCGGCGACCGCCTCGACGACGTCGTCGGACACGGCGCCGGAGCCACCGAGCACGACCACCGAGGCGGGCTGCAGGGTCTCGATCACCTCGGCGGTGCTGTCCTGGAGCTCGGCCGGGTCGGTGAGCAGCATCGGCACGCCGTCACGGCCGGCGCGGGCGCCACCGGTGAGGGCGTCCGGGTAGTCGGTGCCGGTCGCGAGGTAGAGGACGGGCAGCCCGGTCGGGAACATGCCCGCGATCTCGGCGCTGGTGTCGTAGCGGTCCTCGCCGGCGAGCCGCTCGACCTCGGCGCCGAAGCCCGCGAGCTCCTCCGCGACCGTCTCGGACACGGCGCCCTCACCGCCGACGATGACGATGGTGCTCGGCGCCAGGTCCTCGAGCGCGTCGGCGGTGGCCGAGGGCAGCAGGTCCTGCTTGGTGAGGAGCATCGGGACCGGCAGCCCGGCTCCTTCGACGTCGAGGCCGGGCAGGCCGTCGGCGGAGGAGAGCTGGGCGCTCAGGGCGTCGGGGAAGGTCTGCCCGGAGGCGACCACGACGGTGTCGGTGGCTTCGGCGGGGAAGGCGCGCGCGATCTCGGCGGCCGTGCCGTAGCGGTCGGTGCCCGCGATGCGCTGCGCCTGCGTCGGGTCCTCGATCTCGGGGGCGGCCGGCAGCGGTGCGCCCGGCAGGGGCGAGCCGGGCGCGCTGGACGCGACCGCGGCTCCGCTGCCCACCAGGGCGATCGCGGCGCCGACGGCCACCAGGCCGCGGCGTGCGGAGGGGTTTCGGGGGGACATGCGTTCGGATCTCCTCACGGGGGATTCAGGGCTCGGCCTTGAGCACCTGGACAGCAACGTAGTCCATACCCCAGCGGCCCCACCCGACGAACGGACCACGCCGCGGTGAACGACTGGGGACCGGGAGCGGGCAGCTCGGTGACGGATCTGACTGATGAGGCAAGTGTGATCCTCCAGGTGACGGCTTGGTCAAGAAGTCGCAGGTGGGGCTATCGCGCCGCGCGTGAAGGACGTACGCTTCTCACCAGCGTCGAGAGACCACACCGAGGTGTCGCTCGGCGCTGCGCGGCGTCCCCGGGGCGTTCGCGGGTCGGCAGGTCACACCGGCGCAGCAGCGCCGCACGAACAAGGGGTTGTCAGGCGGATGGTGGCACGCACTGGGGGATCACGACGACGCGGCGGAGCACGACTTCTGGCGGCCTCGCTGCTGACCGGGGGGCTCGTCCTCTCGGGTGGTCAGATCGCCGCGCTGGCCGACGGTGAGGACCAGGGCGTCGACCCGGCCGCGCCGGGACCCAGCCCTCCGACCCTGCGGGCGGTCAGGCCGGGGACTCCGGCGGCCAGGACCAGACCGGTGGCGACGGCGGGGCCGGCACCACCCCCGCACCCGCGCCGGGGGGCACCGGGTTCAGCCACGGCGGAACCCCCGCCGGGCCCGCGACCTTCGCCCCGCTGCCGGCCGACCCGGCATACCCCGTGCCCGAGCCGCCGCAGAACGAGGAGCTGCCGACTGAGTTCGACGAGGACACCGGCTACCAGGACCAGGTGTCCTGCGACCCGCAGGACCGGCCCGGCGTCACCGCCTTCGCGATGCTGCTCACGCAGACCTACGGGCGCGGCGCCTGGAGCGGCGCGCGCACCTGCATCGACTACATGAGCCAGCACCACGACGGGCGTGCCCTGGACTGGACGCTCAACGCCTACGACCCGCAGGAGCGCCGCATCGGTGACGCGGCGGTGGCCTGGCTCACCGAGAACGACGGCGAGATGATGCGTCGCTTCGGCATCGAGTACGTCATCTGGAACGGCCTCGTCTACATGAAGGACGACAACGCCTGGCGGCACTACGTCGGCCCCAGCCCGCACACCGACCACGTCCACGTGTCGTTCACCTGGGACGGCGCGATGATGCGGACCTCGTGGTGGACCGGCGTGGCCGTGACCGAGCCCGACCTCGGGCCGTGCGCGGCGGTCTCCGGCCAGTATGCCGCCGTCCACACCTTCCCCCGCCTCGAGGCGTGCAGCGACCCCCCGGTGGCAGCGCCCACGTCCGAGCTCGCCACGGTGCGTCCCGGTGGGTCAGGACCGGGCGTCTCGATGCTGCAGACGGTCCTCGGGCTCGAGGCGACGGGCGTGCTGGACGACGCCACCCGCGCCGCGCTGCTCGACTGGCAGTCCGAGCACGGCGTGCCCGAGACCGGGGTCGCCGACGCCACGACCTACGCCGCCGCCCAGGGCGTCGAGCTCGAGGACCTGCCCGCCTCCGCGCAGGCGGTCGTGCCGCAGGACTGGCAGGTGTCGGTCTTCACCCCCTACAAGCGGACCACGCTGACGCAGGGCGACACCGGCGAGGCCGTCGTCGCGGTCCAGGAGGCCCTCGGCGCCGAGCCGGACGGCGACTTCGGCCCGAAGACGGCCGAGGCGCTCGCCGAGTTCGAGGACAGCATCCCGGTGCTCGCCGAGCAGGCCCGCCGGCGCGGCGACGAACCGGCCGCCGTCACCCCGTTGACCTGGGTCTTCCTGGAGCGCGCGGTGCACCCGACGATGGCCCTGCGGGACATCGAGCTGGCCGAGGGCAGCCGCGACGTCGGGGCCGACCCCGACGGCGAGCTCGCCGCTCGGGCCGCTGTGGAGGGCCGGGCCGACAGCCCGTATGCCGGCGGCGCGGTCGCGTTGGTCCAGGAGCTGCTGGGCGTCGAGGCCGACGGCAGCTACGGCCCGATCACCGCCGAGGCCGTCGCGCAGGTGCAGGAGGCGGCCGGGTTGGAGCCGACGGGTGCCGTCGACGGTGCGACCTGGGTCGCGATCGAGCAGGTCGCCGTCGAGGAGGAGCGCATCGCCGGCGCCCCAGGTCTGGAGCAGCAGCGTGAGCGTGAGGCGAAGGCACGCGAGCGTGAGGAGCAGGAGGAGAAGGAGCGCGAGCGTCAGGAGAAGGCCGAGCAGGAGGCGCGCGAGGAGCGCGAGCGGCAGGAGCGCGCCCGGGAGGAGCAGGCGCGGCACGAGGCCGCCATGTCCGGCGCGACCCGCTGAGTTGCACGCGTCCGCTCTGCTCGAGAACTTTCTGCTCCGGCGAGGCAACGCGGCGGTCCCGCTGCCGCGTCGTAGTGTCGGCAGGACGATCGACCGAGGGGTGCAGCGATGAGGCGGATCCGGCAGGTGGGGACGGCGGGCGTGGTGCTCGCCGTGCTCGGCGCTCTGGGGCTGGGCACGGTCTCGGTGGCCAGCCCGCAGGAGCCGGACGTGGACGAGACCCAGGCGGCGACGCGCACCGCCGTGGACTGGAGCGGCCTGGGGCCGGCGCCCTGTCCGGAGGGGATGACCCGCCGGGTGAGCGTCGACAGTCATTCCATGGACCGTGGCGTGCCGCAGTCCCGCTTCAACAACGGGTGGTCGCTGGTCTCCTCGCGTGACGGGTCCGCCGCCCGCGCCTCGGTGTCCTCCGGTGACACCAGCGACCACATGTTCCTGCCCTACGTGAAGGTCTCCGTCGACCGGCGGACCATGCTCGGGTTCTCCACCCGCAGCACCCAGGGCAACTCGGGCTACACCCGGGCCCAGATGAACTCGGTGGACCTGCGGGTCTACGCCGGCAGGTCGTGGGGTGGCCGCGTCTACGACGTCACGGCCGCGACCGACGACGAGAACGGCCACCTCGGCGCGTGGTTCGAGCACCGCAGCAGGTCCGGGGCGAGCACCTGGTGGGACGTCGACAACGTGCAGATCTACACCTGTCGCGACGCCCCGGTGTCCCGGATCGCCGGGTCGGACCGCTACGACTCGGCGGCCCGGGTCGCGGCCACCTACCCGGCGGGGGTCCGGACCGCCTACCTGGCCACCGGGGAGAACTTCCCGGACGCGATCGGCGCCTCGGCCCTGGCCGGGCAGCTGGACGCGCCGGTCCTGCTCACCCGTTCCGACCATCTCCCGTCGCGACGGCGACCCAGCTGCGGCGCCTCTCGCCGGATCGGCTGGTCGTCCTCGGTGGCACCGGGGCGGTCAGCAGCACGGTCGCGCGGCAGGCCGGCGCCTACGCCGACTCCACGACCCGCATCACCGGCCGGACCCGCTACGACGTGTCCGCCGGGGTGGCGCGCAGCTACACGCCCGGCGGCTCGGTCCTCTACGTCGCCAGCGGGGCCGACTTCCCCGACGCGCTCGCCATCGGGGCACTCGCCGGCGACCAGGGTGCGCCGGTGCTGCTCACCCCGAGGCCGGGCTCCACCCGTCCGTGGAGGAGCAGATCGCCCGGCTCGACCCCGGTCGCATCGTCGTCGTCGGGGGCCCCGCCGCGGTCTCCGACACCGTCGTCAGCCAGCTGCGCCGGCATACCTCCGGCTCCGTGTCGCGGATCACCGGCGCGAACCGGTATGCCGTGGCCTCGCGGATCGCCCAGGAGTTCGACCGCGCCCGGCGCGGGCCTACGTCGCCACCGGGACCGCCTTCCCCGACGCGCTGGTGGGCGCGGCGCGGGCCGGCAGCCAGGGCGTGCCCGTGGTGCTGACCCGGCAGGGCCAGCTCGTCTCGGACGGTCGCGCGGCGCTGCAGGCGCTGGACCCGCTGCGCGGCGTGCTGCTCGGCGGGCAGGTCGCGCTGAGCTCGGTGGTCATGGATCAGGTCGGCGCCCACGTCGGGTGAGGGAGGGAGCGAGCATGGAGACGACACACCGGTTGCTGTCCGGGGACGCGGTCCGGATCGAGGTGCCGGACGCCATCGGTCTGCCCGGCGGGACCTCGCTGGGGGTGCTGGCCCTCGAGGGCGAGGGTCAGCTCGAGGTCACCTCGGGTCGCGAGGTCGACCTGGCGTTCTACCTCGAGGTCACCGGCACCACGCTGGAGCGTGAGGTCGGCCTGCGAGGCGGACAGGTGCTGCGCTACGGCCGCTTCGGCGGCGATCCGCAGCAGGGCTTCGGCTGGGCGGTCGCGGTCGGCGACCACCAGCTCTACGGCTTCACGGTGCCCGTCATGGACGTCGAGACGCTCACCGGCTTCCTCGCCGACGTCGACGTGCAGGCCGACCCGATCGGGCCGGTCCTCACACCGTCCGGCCGCACCAGCTGGTCGCCCTACCGCACCCAGACCGTCGCGCAGGTCGTCGAGCTCGACCAGGGCTCCACGCCCGGGGGTGGGGACGACGGCAGCAGCTTCGGCTACCTGCTCGACGTCCGTCGGGCGCGCACTGGGCAGCTGCAGGACGGCCGCTCCGGCGGCGCAGCGGTGCGTGGCGGGCAGCTCTCGCGCTCCTCGGACACCGAGCGGCACGCGTATGCCGTCCTGGAGAGCCAGGACTTCGTGAGCTACGGCATGCCCGGCAGCGAGGAGAGCGTCGACGCCGTCGTCGCCTCGCTGTCCGAGGTGGTCGTGGAGCTGGTCCGGTGAGCCTCCTCGGCAGCGCCGGGGCCCTGGCTGTCGGCCTCGTCCTCCTCGCGGCCGGCGTCGGCCACGTCCGGGCACCGCTGGAGACGACGCGGGCGCTGCGGGGTCACGGGCTGCTGCCCGCGGGGGTCACCCCGGTGGTCGCCCGCGCGCTCGCGCCGTGGAGGTCGTGCTGGGCCTCGGGATGCTGCTCGCCGCCACCGGTCTGCTGCCCTCGGCACCGGCACGTCTCCTCGGGCTCGGCGCAGCCGTCCTGTGCCTGGCCTTCGCGGTCTACCTCCAGCTCGTCCACCGGCGGGTCGAGGGCGCCCCGGTGCCCTGCGGGTGCGGCCTGGGCAGCACCCCGGTGACCCACTGGGCGGTCGCGCGCGCTGCGGTGCTCACCGGCCTCGCGGCGGTGGTCGTCCTGGCCCCGGTCACCGGGTGGCAGGCGGTCCCGGGAGCGCCCGTCGTCGCCCAGGTGGCCGTCGCGGTCCTGGCGGGCACGGCTCTCGCCGTCGCGACCGCCGCGCTGCCCGCGGCCCGGGCGGTCCCCGAGCAGCTCACCACGCTGTCAGGGGTGGCCCGATGAGCTTCACCGCCTCCGCGCTCGTGCTCGCCTTCGTCGCGATCGCCCTGCTGGCCCTGGGTCTGGCGGGCCTGCTGCGCCAGGTCAACCTGCTCACTCGTCAGCTGGAGGGCGGATCCGCGCCGCGTCCCTCCGGCGGGGGCGGCGCGCGGACCACCCGCGAGCTCGTGGGCTTCCGGATCCCCCAGGACGTGGGCGGGCGGCTGCTCGACCCCGGCGCCGAGCGTACTGTCCTGGCCTTCGTCTCCCCGGGCTGCAGCTCCTGCTCGCTCACCCTGCGCGGTCTGGCCGCCGATCCCGCTGTGCGGGCGGGTCACCTCGCGCTCGCCCTCGTCTCCGCAGGTTCCTGCGAGCCCGCGCTCGCCGATGCCGAGGGCGCCGCGCGCCTCACCTGCCTGCCGCAGGGCCGGTCCGTCATGGACCGGCTCGCGGTCCCCGCCACGCCCTACCTGGCGCTCGTGGACGACGACGGCACGCTGCGTGCCGCGCTGCTGCCGGACGAGGACACCGACCTCGGCGCTGGCTCCGCCAGGCCCGTACCCCGCTGCCGATGAGGGAGGAGCGCAGCTCATGAGGCGATTCGACGACCTGCCGGAGGCCGACACCGGGCGGCTGCGGGACCGGCTGCGGGAGCGCCCCAGCCGCCGCGGGTTCATCGCCCGGGTGCTGGGCGCCGGGACGGCGGTGGGTGTGGGCTCGCTGGCCCTGGTCAACAGGGGGGCACCAGGGTGAAGGCGCAGGCGGCCTACTTCCTCGACTACACCGACACCTCGACCGGCCCCTGCGCCACGTATGCCCGCGACCACACCGAGAACGGCATCCAGTGCGGTCCCTCGCCGATGTGCACCAGCCAGGCCTGCTGCTGGCGCTACCGCTCCGGCGCGGGCAACGTCGTCGCCTGGCACAAGAACGGCCCGGGCATCGACCGCTACTACGTGCACCGTCCCGACGACTGCTGGGGCGGCGTCTACGACTCCTGGAACTGGAAGTTCAGCGACGGCCGCACCTGGCGCTGCTCGGACGGCTGGACCTGCTCCGGCTCCGGCTCCTGCATGGCGACGATCTGTCCGTGGGCGATCTAGAGGACCCCGACCTGCCGGTCGTCGCCGACGCGGCCACCGGCATACCGGTGTGGCGGCGGTGGCTGGCCGACCCGCTCCCGCTGCTGCTGCTGACCGGCGCCGCCGGGCTGGCCGTGTCCGCCGCCCTGCTGCCCGCTGCCGGGGCGGTCTGGCTGGTGCCGGCGCTCTTCGCCGTCGTCGTGGCGGGGCTGGCGCTGTCCGGCAGCACCTGAGGCGTCAACAGCGCGTGGGCGCTGGTGGCCTCGGTCCGGGGCCGACATGTTCAACTGCTCCTGTGGGGAGCCTTCGCCGTGGGCACGACCCTCGGTGGTGCCGCCACGGGCGCCGCACTCGGGGTGCTGGCCGGTCTGCTGAGCCCGGTCCCGGAGACGGTGCGGCTCGTCCTGCTCGTCGTCGCCGTGCTGGCGGTGACGGTGCTCGACGTCCTCGCGCCGGTGCTCCCGCTGCCGCAGCGCTCGGCGCTCATCCCGCAGGAGGTCTTCGGGCGGGGCATCGCGCGGGGCGGGTTCCGTTTCGGGCTGGAGTACGGCTGCGGCTGGCGGACCCTGGTGCCCTCGGCGGCGTCCTACCTCGCGGCCCTCTTCGTGCTGCTCGTCGTGCCGCCGTGGTGGGTCGCGCTCGTCCTCGGTGCGGCCTTCGGGTTCTCCCGGTCGTGGGCCGTCCTGGTGTGGATCGCGCTGGGTGCCCCTGGGTGGCAGAACTTCCTGGCCGGTCACTCCCGGGTGCTGGAGCGCGCAGGGAGCGTCCTGGCCGCGGTGCTGCTGCTGGCCGCGGCGTGGTCGCGGCTCGGCGGATAGGGTGTGCCCATGGCGCGTCCCCACATCGCCGCCCTGGTCGAGGACTCGGTCCGGCGCCGTCTGGACTCACTGTTGCGCCGTCGAGGCTGGCACGAACGGGTCTTCGGCTACACCGGCTACGGCAGCCCGGACCGGGCCCGTCTGTTCGCCCGGGTGCTGCTGTCCCGGCACGAGCCGGAGGAGGCCCGCACCGCCCTCACCCACGCCCAGGACTCGCTGCTCGACATCGCCCAGCGGGGGTGGCGGTTGTTCCTCACCGCGCCCGCGATGGACGTCCCCGTGCGCGTGCGGTTGGGGGAGGCTGAGGTCACCACCCGGACCGACCGCGGCGGGTATGTCGAGGTCGAGCTGACGGGGCACGGGCTGGAGCCCGGCTGGCAGGAGGCGCACCTGGAGATCACCAACGGCGACTCGCTCACCGTCTCGGTGCTCGTCGTGGACCCGGGGGTCGGTGTGGGGCTGGTCAGCGACATCGACGACACCGTCATGGTCACCCACCTGCCACGCATCCTCATCGCGGGCTGGAACACCTTCGTGCGGTCCGAGCAGGTCCGCCAGGCGGTTCCCGGGATGAGCTCGATGTACCGCGCGCTCCTCGCCGAGACCCCCGGTATGCCGGTCCTCTACCTCTCGACCGGGGCGTGGAACACCGCGCCGGCGCTGACCCGCTTCCTGCGGCGGCACGACTTCCCGGTCGGACCGATGCTGCTCACCGACTGGGGGCCGACCAACACCGGGTGGTTCCGCTCCGGGCAGGAGCACAAGGAGCTCGAGCTGCGGCGGCTCCGCGAGGAGTTTCCCGACGTGCGCTGGATCCTCGTCGGTGACGACGGCCAGCACGACCCGGTCATCTACGGCGAGTTCGCGCAGGAGCACCCGGAGGCCGTCGAGGCGATCTGCCTGCGCGAGCTGACCCCGGCCGAGCAGGTCCTGTCCAGCGGTCTGCCGGTGGCGACCGACGAGCTGCTCGGCAAGCGGGTCCAGGTGCCGATGCTCAAGGCGGCGAACGGCTTCGGCCTGCACCAGCTGCTCGTGGGGGCCCGGGCCCGGAGGCAGGGCTGATGCCCGAGCTGCCCGAGGTCCAGGCCTTGACCGACTTCCTCGCCGACCGGCTGACCGGGCGGGTCGTCACGGATGTCGAGCTGGGCTCGATCGCGGTGCTCAAGACCTTCGACCCGCCCCCGACCGCGCTCGTGGGCGCCCGGTGGACGGGGTGGGCCGGCACGGCAAGTTCGTCGACGTGGACGTGGACGGGACCCACCTCGTGTTCCACCTGGCCCGGGCGGGCTGGCTGCGGTGGTACGACGAGATGCCGCGCACCCAGGTCCGCCCTGGCCGCAGCCCCATCGCGCTGCGGGTCCGCCTGGACGACGGTGCGGGCTTCGACCTCACCGAGGCGGGGACCAAGAAGGGCCTGGCGGCGTATGTCGTCCGGGACCCCGCCGACGTGCCAGGGGTGGCCTCGCTCGGCCCGGACCCGCTCGCCGACGGCTTCGACGAGGCGGCCTTCGCGGCGCTGCTGGAGGGCCGGCGGACCCAGATCAAGGGTCTGCTCCGGGACCAGTCGGTCCTCGCCGGGGTGGGCAACGCCTACTCCGACGAGATCCTGCACGCCGCGCGGCTCTCGCCCTTCGCGCTCGCGGCGGGCCTCACGGCGGAGCAGGTGAGGGGTCTCTACACCGCGCTGCGCACCACGCTGGAGGCGGCGGTCCTCGCCGCCGAGGGCAAGCCGGCGGCCCAGCTCAAGGACGCCAAGCGGGCGGGCATGAATGTCCACGGACGCACCGGCGAGGCCTGCCCGGTGTGCGGCGACACGGTGCGCGAGGTGTCCTTCGCCGACTCCTCGCTGCAGTACTGCCCCACCTGCCAGACGGGCGGCAAGCCGCTCGCGGACCGCCGCATGTCGCGGCTGCTGCGCTGAGGCGCTCGTCCGGGCAGGGCACGACTGCACCGCGCTACGGCATCGGGTATGTCGTCTCATCCCCGTGTGGAGTGACCTATCCGCTGCAGTCGCGCACCACCGGGCTCAGGATCAGGCCGGACGGCGGAAGACCTGGGCCTGCCAGCCGAACGCCCGTGCCGCCTCGACGTTCGCCGGCCGGTCGTCGGTGAATCGCACCTCGGCCGGGGAGACCTCCCGCCCGAGGCGACGCGAGATCTCGACGTGCGCGGCGGCATACGCCTGCGGATCCGGCTTGGCGGCACCCAGGTCATGGGTGTTGAGCAGGGAGGGGACGAGCCGCCCCAACCCGATCTGCTCGAGCTCCGCCGGCACCCGGTCCGTCCCGTTGGTGAAGACGAAGACCGGTGTGCCCTTCGCCCGCAAGTCGTCGACGAGCTCCACGGTCGCGGCGACGGGGGTGCCGCGATCGCGCTGCCACCCCTGCACGACCTGCGCGACGAGCGGCTCGGGGTGGCCCAGCTCGAGCAGCCGGGCGGTCAGGGCCCGGACCCACGCGGCGTACGTCGTCTTGCCGACCACCATCTGTCCGGCCTGCGGCAGGGAGAAGGCCAGCTCCGGCAGACCCTCGCGAGGCAGCCCCAGCTCGCGCTCGTTGCGCGTGCGCTCCCCGCTCGCGTCGAAGTCCCGCAGCACGCCGTCCAGGTCCAGGACCGCGATCCGCGCCCGTCGCAGGAAGGACGCGAGCCGCCAGACCCGCGCGGGAACCTCCTTGGCGGCCACCACCGCGTCAACGCGGATCGACTCCTCCCCGCGGTCGGAGCGGACGCGGAGGTGCTGCGGGCCACGCTCGACCAGCACACCGACGGTGTCCGTGGCCCGCGCCCCGTCCTCGAGCAGGTGGCGCACCACGACCCGCGAGCCCACGGTGAGCGGCTGGATCAGGGCGTCAGGCATCCTCAGGCGACGGTCGGCTCACGGCCGTCGGCGCCGCCGACCAGGGTCTTGCCGGCCCGGTCCCAGGCCTGCATGCCTCCGTCCACGTTGACCACGTCGAAGCCCTGCTGGACCAGCCACTGGACGGCACGGCCGGACCGGCCGCCGCTGCGGCAGACCACCGGCAGCGAGGTCTGCGTCTCGGGCAGCTCGTCGATCCGGGCGGGGAGGTCGCCCAGGGGCAGGTGGACCGCGCCGGGGGCGTGGCCCGCGGCCCACTCGTCCGGCTCCCGGACGTCGACGACGACGGCGTCGTCGGGGAGGTCGGTCACGGCGATGCTCGGGATGTCGCTCATGCCCTCACTATGACACCGATGCGGTATGCCGGTAGCTAGGGCGGTAGCCAGCGCGGGGGTTACAGTGGGCGACGGCTGAGCACCGCCGTCGGTGATCGCCACCCATCCATCGAATGCTCCGGTCTGTGCCGGAAGGGGACAACACCGCAAGACGACCGCCTCCACGGGTGCCACCGAGTCGCGCCTGCCCTCCCGCACCAGGGACAAGCGCCCGGCCCTGGCCCTGCTCGCGCTGCTGCTCGTGCTGGTCGGCGCCCTGGGAAGTGCGCTCCTGGTCTACCGGACCGGCAACCGGGTGCAGGTGCTGGTGGCCCAGGACACCATCCGCCAGGGTCAGCAGGTCACCGCGGAGGACTTCACCGTCGCCGAGATCGCCTTCGAGGAGGGCACCGAGGTCGTGAGCGCCTCCTCGGTGGACGAGTTCGTGGGCGCGCAGGCGGTGACCTCGATCCCGGCCGGGAGCCTGGTCTCCGGACAGATGTTCACCGCGTCCGAGCTGGCGCCGGCGGGCGCGCAGCAGGTGGGCGTCGTCGTCGCGTCGAGCGGACGCCCCTCGGACACCCCGCAGGCTGGAGACATCGTGCGCGTCTTCGCGACCGCGGCCCCCCGGCGCTGCTGAAGAAGTCCGGCAACGGCATCTTGCTCAACCCCCAGTCGAGCGCGGACGCCGACCTCTTCGGTGCCCGGCTCAACCGCTCGGCCTTCGGGCAGTCCTTGCCGCCAGGTGGGGGCGACCGCATCGTGGCCGGGCAGCCAGAGCGCGTGCAGGTGATCTGGCCCGGCTGAGTGTGGCAGGTTGATGCCGATCTGCCGCTTGGCTGGAAGCGGTCTGCCTCGCGCTGGACACCACGTCGTCGGTCTGCATAATGTGGGCGGCAGATCGCACACCGAGGGTGAAACAGGGGGGCGGTCGTAACCAAGCACCGGAACCCAGAAGGGGAGAAACATCATGTCCGTTGATGGTGAACTCGCTACGCTGCGAGACCTGCACAAGACGCTCGACACCTCGGCGCTGGACATCCAGCGCGTCTCCGACGACATCACCAAGTCGCTGGACGGCACGGTCTGGACCGGCGCCAACTCGGAGAAGTTCCTGGAGGCGTGGGGCACCTTCAAGCCGACGCTGACCCCGAAGCTCGTCGACGCGCTCATCGAGGCCAAGGAAGACGTCAAGACACAGCACAACAACCTGGCCGCCGCCACCGGCGAGTCGGACCGCATCTGACGTCTTCGTCGACAGCCAGGGCCGGGGAGCGCAATGCTCCCCGGTCCTCGCTGTGTCTCGGGGTCAGCACGGGGTCGGGACGGTGACGATGCCCTCGTCTGCGTGTCTCTGCCGGATCCGCTAGAGAAGCGCATACGGTGCCGTCGTGGATCCGATCCGAAACCCATATGCCCCTGGGGCGGGCCAGCGCCCGCCCGAGCTCGCCGGCCGCGACGAGCAGCTCGACCGCTTCGGCGTCGTGCTGGAGCGCATCGCCCGCGGTCGCCCTGAGCGCTCGATGGTGCTCACCGGCCTGCGCGGCGTCGGCAAGACGGTTCTGCTCAACGCGTTGCGGGGCACCGCGGTGCGCGGCCGGTGGGGGACGGGGAAGTACGAGGCGCGGCCGGAGCAGGGGATGCGCCGCCCCATGGCCGCCGCGCTGCACGTCGCGGTGCGCGAGCTGGGGCACCCGCAGGGCGACGAGGTGGACCACGTGCTGGGCGTCATCAAGGCGTTCGCGCAGAAGGACCAGCCGGGCGCCAAGCTGCGGGACCGGTGGAACCCGGGCATCGACGCTCCCGCCGTCACCGGACGGGCCGACTCCGGCGACATCGAGATCGACCTGGTCGAGCTCTTCTCCGACGTGGGCGGGCTCGCGGCCGACGTCGGCAAGGGAGTCGCCGTCTTCATCGACGAGATGCAGGACCTGCAGCCCGAGGACGTCTCGGCGATCTGCGCGGCGTGTCACGAGCTGAGCCAGTCTGCGCTGCCGGTGATCGTCGTCGGCGCCGGGCTGCCGCACCTGCCCGCGGTGCTCTCCGCGAGCAAGTCCTACTCCGAGCGGCTCTTCCGCTACACCCGCATCGACCGGCTCTCGCGCGAGCAGGCCGAGCGGGCGCTGCAGCTGCCGGCGGAGGACGAGGACGCCGCGTGGTCCATCGAGGCGCTGGAGGCGATGTATGCCGCGACCGGCGGCTACCCCTACTTCCTGCAGCCTACGGCAAGGAGGTGTGGGACCTGGCGCCGGAGTCGCCGATCAGCGCCGAGGACGTCCGGGTCGCCGGGCCCGAGGCGGAGGCCGAGCTGGCGGTCGGCTTCTTCGGGAGCCGCTACGAGCGGGCCACGCCGGGGGAGCGGGAGTACCTCCGGGCGATGGCCGACCTCGCCGCCGAGCGGGCGGACTCGGGCGAGGAGCTGGACGACATCGAGTCGGTCGCGACCTCCGACATCGCCACCCACCTGGGCCGCAAGCCGCAGTCGCTCTCACCCGCCCGGGACGCGCTGCTCAAGAAGGGGCTGATCTACTCCGGCGAGCGGGGTCGCATCGCCTTCACCGTGCCGCACTTCGGGAGGTACCTGCGCGAGCACACCTGAGAGTGCTGGGCGGCCGTGCCTTCGACGCGCCGAACACTACCGGCTGCAGCGTTCACGTGAACGCTGCAGCCGTTCTCGGTAGGCGTGTCGCAGGGACGTCAGCCCGCAACCGCGGGTCGGCGTGCGCTGATGAGGTGGCGGGTGGAGTGGGCGACGAAGGGCTCGCCCCGCCGCAGCTGTGCGTCCAGACGGCGCAGCGGCTCGGCATACCGCTCGACGTCGAAGTCCGGCACCCACCAGACGCACTTGCGCAGGACCCACACCACCGCGCCGATGTCGTGGAACACCATCCGGCAGCGGGCGGTGCGAAGGTCATCGACGCGCAGCCCGGCCTGCTCGGCATCGGCGACCTCGTGGACCGGGTCACGCCCCTGGCGTGACTCCGGGAGCGGTCCGAGGAAGAACTCGATGAGCTCGAACGCCGAGGCAGGCCCCACGTGCTGGGCGAGGTACTCGCCGCCCGGCCGCAGGACCCGGTGGATCTCGGGCCAGTCCGGGCTCACCGGATGGCGCGAGCTGACCAGGTCGAACCACGCGGAGTCCAGGGGCAGCGGCGCCCCCGGCTCGGTCTCGACCACCCGTACCCCTCGCGGCTGCAAGGTGGCCCGCGCACGCTCGGCATTGGGCGGCCAGCTCTCCGTCACCACCATGTCGGCGGGCAGCTCCGGTGCCTCGTCGACGACCTCGCCACCACCGGTGTCGATGTCCAGGGCGCGGTCCACGGTGGCCAGGCGACCGGCGAGGAGCCGGGCGAACCCCCAGGGCGGGCGTTCCTCGCTCGCGCGGCCCTCGAGCCAGCCGAAGCCCCAGCCGGTCACGTCGGCGGCCACGGCCTCGGCCACGAGATCCTCGAAGGAGCGCACGCGCCCAGCATGCCGCAGCGGCGGTCGGTCACGGCATCCCGTGTCGTCGACCCGGTCCGGGGCGTGCGCTCAGACAGTGGTGAGGAACTGCTGCACCCGGTCCAGCAGCAGCGCTGACGCCGCTGCGTCGTAGGCCGCCAGCGAGCTGTCGGTGAAGAGGTGCGCGTCCCCCGGGTAGACGAAGAGCTCCGCCACCGGCGTGGACCCGGCGAGCTCGCGTGCCGAAGGAAGGTCCTCGTCGAAGAACTCGTCGCCCTCCATGCCGTGGATCTGGACCGGCACACCCTCCGGCCAGCGCTCGCGGAGCACGCCGAAGCCGGTCTCCTGCGCGAAGGCGAAGCCCTCCTCGATGCGCTCGAAGGTGCGCCCCTCGAAGAGATCCGGTGTGTGCACGGTGTGCCCGGCGCCCCGCAGATCGTCGGCGAAGGCGTGCACGCCGGGCGTCGGGCCCCGGATGTGGTGGAAGAGCAGTACCTCAGCCATGCGTGACCTCCGGGTCGTTCGACGACGTCCCGTGCGTCGATGCTAGTTGCTCGACGACCCGGACGTGAGGAGTCTCACGTGGGCGTGCGACCCCGCTGGTCAACGCGGTGCCGAGGGCGTTCCTGACCGGAGTCTGACCGTGACGTGGGTGCGGCGTCCAGACTTCTGTCGCACGGTGGTGAGCGGTCGCGGGGGAGCCTGCGACCCGTGTCCCCTGTAGTCCACCCTGTGAGGTTTCACCCCATGCAGCACCGTGCCACTCGTCCGCGCCGCCTCGGCGCCGCCGTCGCCGTGACCGGCCTGGCCGCGCTCGCCGGCACCGTCTCCGCCGGCTCGGCCCAGGCCGCCAGCGGCGCCACCTGGGACGCCGTCGCCCAGTGCGAGTCCGGCGGCAACTGGAGCATCAACACCGGCAACGGCTACTACGGCGGCCTGCAGTTCGCCCAGAGCACCTGGGAGGGCTTCGGCGGCACGCAGTATGCCGCGCGCGCCGACCTCGCCAGCCGCGAGCAGCAGATCGCCATCGCCGAGAACGTCCTGGCCGGTCAGGGCCCCGGAGCCTGGCCGGTGTGCTCGGTCGAGGCCGGCCTCACCGCGGGCGGCTCGGCCCCCGCCGAGCCCGAGCCCGCCCCGGCGCAGCCCGAGCCGCGCCGCAGCAGCGGCCGAGCCCGAGCCGGCCCCGGCGCAGCCGCGCAGCCGGAGCCGTTGCGCCGCAGCAGCAGACCCAGCAGGCCGCGCCGCAGCAGGCCCAGCCGGCCGCCCCGGCGCAGGCCGTCGCCCTGAGCGAGCACGTCATCGAGCGCGGCGAGACCACCGGCACCATCGCCGCCGACCACGGCACGACCGTGCTCGAGCTCGTCGGCATCAATGACCTGCCGCACGGCGGGGCGCTGATCTACGCCGGTGACGTCATGCTCGTCCCCGCCGGCGGTGCCGCCACGGGCGCCGGCAGCTACACGGTCGAGCGGGGCGACACCCTGGCGAAGATCGCGGCCGCGCACGGCGTCTCGATCGACGCGCTGGTCTCCGCCAACGACATCGCCGACCCCGACCTCATCCTCGAGGGCCAGGTCCTGCACCTCGGCTGACCGCCCTCCCCGCCGCAGCGGCGGGACAGCTGAGTGGCCCGGCACCGCCGTCCACGTGCTCTCGCGCGTGGATCGCGGGGCCGGGCCACCGGCATACCCGGGTCGCCTCAGGCGCTGCAGGTGCTCACGAGCTCCTCGAGCGCGGCCTGCGCGTCCGTGGTGTCGACGTCGGGGATGTCGATGACGTCCTCGGTGCGGGTGCCCGCCTCGACGACGGCGTCGTTGACCTCGACGAGCGGGGCGTCGATCCGCTCGAGCAGCGCGGCGTGGTCGCCGTCGGCGCGCTCCGCGAGCGTCGACAGCCGCCCGGAGAGCAGGGTCACCTCGGAGAAGGAGACCGGGTCGAGGTCGTCGCCCGCGGCGACGACCTCCAGCTGGGTGGCCGCCCGCTCGTCCAGCGGGGTGCCCTGACCGGCGAGGAAGTCCTGACAGACGGGGTCGTCGGCGACCTCGCGCTCCGGCGCGGCCTCCTCGCTGGCGGTCGTGCCCTCCTGGGTCTGGCTCGGGGTGGTGCTCTCGTCGTCGGCCGAGCAGGCGGTGAGGACCGCCAGGCTCATCACGGTGGCCACGGTCAGGGCACGTCGCATCGGTGGAATCCTCCTGGATCGGGTGGGACGCCGTCCGTCGTGGACGGCAGGAAGCCGCCTCGACCACGGATGACAGGGGAGGGCCGGGGCGGGGAGTCATTGTCTCCCACGCCCACGCGGGGTCACCGCGGGGGTCTCACCAGCCCTGCGTGCCGGCGCCGCCCTTGAACGGACCCTGCACCCGCGAGGTGATCCAGCCGCCGTAGAAGTCGCCCTCCTGCGGCACCACGCGCTCCCCGTCGACGAAGCAGCCGTCGTCGGGGGACGTCGCGCCGTCCACGAGCCCCGGGGTGACCGCGGCGTAGTCGGCGATCTCCTCGAAGCCCGGCGCCGGGTCGGGGTAGGTCCAGGCCGCCCGGCTCAGCCGCTGCCCGTCGACGACCAGGTCGAAGTAGGTGGCTGACCCCTTGAACTCGCAGGTCGTGCGCCGGTTGTCCCGCGCCGGCTGCAGCGTCCCGGTGACGAAGGCCCCGAGCGGGAGGTAGTAGGTCGGCGGGTGCGAGGTCTCCAGCACCCGGATCGCCGCGACGGTCTCGGCGATCGTCTGCCCACCGACCCGGATCACGACGTGCTCCCCGCCGCTCGTGTCGAGCGCGGGCGGTCGCGGATAGTCCCAGACGGACTCGGTCGGTGCAGGCATACCCCCGACCATAGGGCGGCGGACGGGCCGCTGCCCAACCGACGCACGGCTCAGCGGCGGTCCGTCAGGGCTGCGGAGAGCGCCTCGCCGAGCGGTGCGGCCAGCTCCAGGGACCGGGTGCGGCTCAGGTGGTTGGTGTCGGTCCAGACGAGCACCCCGTCGTCGACCGCCGGGCACCACCCCCCCGGGCAGAGCCGGTCGCCCAGGTCGACCGCGAGCACCTGCGGTGCGCCGGTGAGCGCCCGGTCGACCGGGGCCGACACCGCTGCCAGGGCCTGCGCGGCGGTGCGGCCGCAGCGGTCGACCTGTCTGGGCTGCTCGGCGACGCACTCGGGCACGTCGACGTCGAAGCGCGGGGTCGGCCGGATCGTCGCCAGTCCGGACCCGCCCACGCCGAGCCCGTCCCAGGCCCGCACCATCCCCGCCGCCATGGGCTCGGTCACCTGCGCCGAGGGCACCACCGCGTCCTCGATCCACAGCCGCGGGATCGGCACCTGCGCGGTGACGACGAGGTCCGGCGGGTCCTCGGCGACGGCGGCGGTCACCTCCTGCAGCCACTCGCGGCAGATCCACTTCGGCCGCTCCCCGGTCATGGGTATGACGTCGGCCGCCGGGCAGCCACTACGCTGCACGAATGGGTGAGCGAGAGGGCCGTGGCGTGGGTCGGCTGGGCCGGGTCCGCGAGCTGTTCGGCCGCTCCCGGGCGGGTCAGGACGAGCCGCGGGTGCGCGCACTGCCGGACCCGGGGGAGAGCAGCGTCGAGGAGATCCCCCTCACGCCGGAGTCGCGCCGTATCGACGAGGCGGAGCGGGCACGGATCGACGCCGGCGTCGCCGCGGTGGAGGCCGAGGGGGTGGACGTCGACGACCTCACCTCCGTCGGGGCCGGTCTCGACCGCGCGCTCGCGGCCTGGGTGCAGCGGCGCGACGGGGGCCACGACCAGATCGTCGAGCGGTATGCCATGGCCGTGGGCGAGCACCTGCACCGCCGGACCGACCTGGCCTGGGAGGTGGTGACCGACGTCTTCGGCACCGACCTGGCCGTCTGCGCGGGCGACTTCGTGGTCGTGCCGGCCAACCTCGTGGCGGTGCGCTGGATGCGGCGGGAGAGCGGCTGGGTGCCGAAGGTGGTCGGGCACATCGTCGAGGTGCGCAGCCGCTGAGCCCGGTCGACCAGGTGTGCCTGGCCGGGCCCTCAGCCCTCGTCGTCGGGCGGGGGCACCGGGGCGCGGGGCGCCGGGTCCTTGGGGCGGCCCGCCAGCTTCTGGACCCGCCGCATGAACCAGGAGGTCGCGACCTCGCGACCGGTCGCGACATACTCCACCGCGGCGTCGTGGAAGATCGTGGAGCGGATGACCGCCAGGTCCACCTCGCGGCCGAGGAGGAGCAGTGTGTCGCCCTCCTTGAGAGTCTGATCCATGCCCGGGGTGAAGATCCGGCGGCCGGCGCGGACGAGCACCGCGGGGTAGACGGCGAGCCGGACGTCGCGCTCGTCCGGGTCGCGGACGAGGTCCCCGAGGGTGAGCTCGTGCTCGGTGAGCCAGCGGACGACCGCCGGTGCGCCCGTGAAGTCGAGGTCGAGCCGGGTGGAGATCGGCGTCTCGTCGCCGACGACCGCGACGATCTCGTCCATCACCCGACGGTCCCACTCGTCGTCCTCGTGCAGCACGTGGTCGATGAAGCTCCAGTAGTTCGGGGAGGTGATCCGGGCGACCGCCTCGCGCGCCAGCAGCTCGGTGGGGATGAAGACCGAGTCGGCGTCGAAGGCCTGCAACGGGGCGGCGTTGGTCGCGGAGTTCTGCCGGACGGCGATGAAGAGCTGGTCGTTCTCGATCCGCGCGTGCGCCGCGTTGGCCATGTTGACGATGTCGGACTCGGCACCGGCGATGAAGCCGACCGCGTCGGAGACGTCCGGCCGTCCGTCGGCGGGGTCGAGCAGGATGACGTCCAGCCCCGCGCTCTCGAGGTCCCGGGTGACCTCGAAGCCGAAGGTGCCGTCGGCGCACACGACCCACTGCCCCTCGGTCAGGTGGTGCAGCCGGTGCGGCAGGACCGAGCCGCGCTTGCTCATCAGCCAGGACGCCAGCCGGAAGCCGGCCGGACGGCGCAGCGCCATCACGAGATAGGCGCCGTAGCGGTCGAACGGGTTGATGATGACGTCGGCCGCGAAGTCGTGCATCTGCTGGGCGTGCTCGCGGTCGCTGCAGCGGGCGATGACCATGAGCTCGGGGCGCAGCAGGTTGACCGACATGACCACCGACAGGTTGGTCTCGTCGCTGTCGGTGAGCGCCAGCACGGCTTCGCAGTGGTCGTGCGCCAGCCCCGCGATGCCCAGCATGCGCGGGTCGCGCCCGCTCGCGGCGAAGCCGGGGTGGTCGCTGGAGTAGCCGTCCAGCGCGAGCTGCTGGATGCGGTCCGGGTTCTCGTCGAGCACCACGAAGTCGCGCCCCTGGTCCTCCAGCGCGCGGCAGACCGCCTCACCGGCCTGGCCGTAGCCGACGATGAGCACGAACGGTGTCTGGATGCTGCGCACCTTGCGACCGAAGCGCTGCAGCCGCAGCGCCTGACGGAACGTCTGCTCCTGCGACAGCGAGAGCAGGGCGCCGATGCTGTAGGACCAGGCGACGACGGCCGCATAGATCGTCAGCGTCACCCAGAGCCGCTGGGCGTAGCTGAACTCGTGCGGCACCTCGCCGTAGCCGATGGTCAGCCCGGTGTAGCTGATGACGTAGAAGCTGTCGAAGACGGTCAGCCGGTCCGGGTTCTCCTCCGTCCCCGGCATGGTGCTCAGCCCGAAGGTCATGATCGCGAAGACGCTGACGAGCACGACCAGCGGCGCCCGCATCCGCCGCAGCACCATGAAGACGGCGTCGGTGGTCGGCAGCTCGGCCGGCACGTCGACGCGGTAGCGGCGCAACGAGTCCGGGCGCGGGCGCGCGGGCTTGCCGCGACCGAGGAGCTGCAGGAGGTTGGCCATGGGCGCCGGGTATGCCGGTCAGCGGCGGCGGTAGGAGACGGTCTCGACGACGAGCAGGATGATCGAGACCACGTTGGCCAGGAAGGCACCGGCCGCGATGGAGACCACGCTGCTCATGTGCTGGCCGGTGAGGCCGCCGGGGTCGACGTGCCGGGCCCAGATCCAGACGAGGGCGGCGACGATGAGCTGGATGCTCGCCACCAGCGAGGTCGCGAGGTGCACCGCGCCGATCTGGGTGCGGTCACCGAACTTGAGGATCGTGGCGATGATGTTGACGACCACGGCGGCATACAACTCGTAGACGTTGTGCAACTTGGGGTTGTCGATGTCGCCGAGGACGTAGCCGAAGTTCAGGGTGGCGGCGAGCAGCACGAAGAAACCGAACACGACTTTCTCGAGATTCACACCCACGACGATAACGCCGCAGGTCTGTCGGCGCTGCTTTCTAGGATGTGCGGTATGGATCTGGAGGAGGCGGGCCGGTTGGCCCGGAGGTTGATGGGGGAGCACGGGCTGCGCGGGTGGAGCTTCGGTCTGGACCGGGCGAAGGTCCGGGCGGGGGCGTGCCACTGGCAGGACCGGCGCATCACGCTGAGCAGGCACGTCACCGCGGCGCACGAGCCGGCGCAGGTGCGGGAGACGCTGCTGCACGAGATCGCGCACGCCCTGGTGGGGCCCGGCCACGGGCACGACGCGGTGTGGCGGGCCCGGGCGCGGGCGATCGGCTCGAGCGGTGAGCGCTGCTACGCCGCGCCGGACGGGCCGGCCGTCGCCGGCCGGTGGCAGGGGCGGTGCGCGGCCGGGCACGTCGTGCACCGGCACCGGCGCCCCACGAGGGTGCTCGTGTGCACGCGCTGCCGGGGTATGTCCCCGCTCCAGCGGGTCATCTCGTGGACCCACGACGGGCGAGCGGTCGACCACGCGGAGCTGGGTCCGGTGGTGCGGCAGACGCTGCGCTCGCTCGGTGCGTTGACGTAACGTCAGGTGCACGTCACGCAGGGCCGGCGACGTGGTCTGTTCCGTGACCAAAGCGTGACCTGAAAGCGTGTCGCACGGGGCGCGTGTGGGTTAGGTTCCCAGGAGTTGTGCGTGTGGCGAGCCCCTGCCCTGAGGTGGTCGCGTGAGCACGGACGGAGCAGAAAGGGAGCCAATGGTGGCGACGACGAGGTGGCGACGTGCCACGGTGCCGGCCGTGACGGCGGCCGCAGCGCTGACCCTCACCGGGTGCCTGCAGAACCCCGAGGCCGCGACCGGCGGTGGGTTCGGCGGCGTAGGGGCCGAACCGGAGGAGGGTGACGGGGTCGTCAGCATCCTGGGTGCCTTCGGTGGTGGCGAGGAGGAGCAGTTCAACGCCTCCCTGGCCGAGTTCGAGGAGGAGTCCGGGATCGACGTCCAGTACGTCTCGGACCAGGACTTCACCAACACCATCCAGGTCCGTGCCGACGCCGGCGACCTGCCCGACATCGGGCTCTTCCCGCAGCCCGGTGGCGTGCTGAGCCTCGCCGAGCGAGGCCTCCTGGTGCCGATCGACTCCATGCTCGACTACGACGAGATCGAGTCCACCCTGGTCAACGGCTTCCTCGACTCGGCGCGCTACGACGGCCGGGTCTACGCCGCGCCGATGCGCATGGCGGTCAAGTCGATCGTCTGGTACCCCAAGCAGGCCTTCGAGGAGAACGGCTGGGACGCCGAACCCGCGACCCTCGAGGAGCTCGACGAGCTCGCCGCCCAGATCCAGGAGGACACCGACACGCCGCCCTGGTGCATCGGCTGGCAGTCCGACCAGTCCACCGGTTGGGTCGGCACCGACTGGGTGGAGGAGTACATGCTCCGGCTGCACGGGCCGGACGTCTACGACGACTGGATCTACCACCGCATGCCGTTCAACGACGAGCGGGTCGTCGAGGCGGTGCAGGCCTATGGCGAGCTGGCCACGGACGACGACGTGCTCGGTGGGTCGCGCGGCATCCTCAACACCCCCTTCGCCGACGCGATGACCCCGGCCTTCGACGAGGACCCCGGCTGCTACCTCATGCGGCAGGGCAACTTCGCCACCGGCTTCTTCCCCGAGGACGTGCAGCAGAACCTCGACGAGGAGGTGGGCATCTTCACCTTCCCGCCCGCGGCGGACGGCTTCGACGGCCAGCCCATCCTGGGTGGCGGTGACCTCGCCGCGGCCTTCACCTACGACACCGACACGGCGGCCGTGATGGAGTTCCTGGCCTCCGACCAGTTCGGCGGTCCCTGGGCGCAGGCGGGCGGCTGGCTGAGCCCGCACACCTCCTTCGACGCCTCGCTCTACCCCGACGACACCACCCGTCAGATCGCCGAGATGGGATACACCTCCGACGTCTTCCGCTACGACGGCTCCGACGTCATGCCGCGTGAGGTCGGCTCCGGCTCGTTCTGGACCGGCATGGTCGACTTCCAGAGCGGTTCGGCCTCCGCCCAGGAGATGGCCGACGAGATCGAGAACGGCTGGCCGCAGTCCGACGAGCCGATGGACGAGGAGGGCGAGGACCAGTGAGCACCACCTCGTCGACCCCTCCCGTCGGGGAGGAGGTGCCAGAGGCTCCGGACACCGGCGGGGTGCCGGAGGCGGTCGGCCCCGCGGACGCCGGGCTGCAGCCGGTCAAGCTGCTCATCGGTGTCGTCGGGATCGCCGTCACCATCTGGCTGATGCTCAACCTGTTCCTCGCCTTCGCCTACTACCCCCAGTGGTTCTTCGACAGCAAGATCCTCATGGGTGTGCTGGGCCTGGTGGTCGGGGTCGGTGGCGCGGCCGGCCTCTTCTGGTTCCTCAACATGACGATCGAGGCGTTGCCGCGGCGGCTGGAGCACGGCGTGATGCCGTACGCCTTCCTGCTGCCCGGCTTCTCCCTCATCGGGCTGATGCTGCTCTTCCCGACGCTGCAGACGATCCACTACAGCTTCGCCAACCGCACGTCGACCGCCTACGTCGACCCGATCTGGGCCAACTTCGCCAGCCTGTTCCGGAGCAGCGACTTCTGGTCGGCGATGTTCAACAACCTGTTGTGGATCGCGATCGTGCCCGCCATCACCGTGGCGCTCGGCGTCGTGGTCGCGGTGCTCGCCGACAAGCTCTCGGCAGGGAGCGAGAAGTGGTCCAAGAGCTTCATCTTCATGCCGATGGCGATCAGCTTCGTCGCGGCCTCGGCGATCTGGCTCACCACGGTCTACGGCTACAACCCGCCCGGCTCGCCGCAGACCGCGGCGCTCAACGCGATCTGGGTCAACTGGTTCGGCGGAGAGCCGCAGAGCTGGCTCGACATCGACACCGCCCGGCTCAACAGCCTGCTGCTCATGGTCATCCTCATCTGGCTGCAGACCGGCTTCGCGATGGTGCTGCTGAGCTCGGCGATCAAGGGCGTGCCGGAGGACACCATCGAGGCCGCCCGGATCGACGGCGCCTCGGAGTGGCAGATCTTCTGGCAGGTCGTCATCCCGCAGATCTGGGGCACGATCGTCACCGTCTTCATCACCGTGCTCATCCTGGTGATGAAGGTCTTCGACATCGTCTACGTGCTCACCAACGGGCGCAACGACACCGACGTCATCGCCAACATGTTCTTCCGGGAGATGTTCACCAACCGTGACGCCGGCCGCGCGACCGCCCTCATCGTCGTGCTGCTCGTCGCGATCATTCCGATCCTGATCTACCAGGTCAGGGACTTCCGCAAGCAGGAGGCCATGCGATGAGCGCCGGACGACTCAAGGACGGGCGCCAGCGCAGCCCGTTCTCGATGGTGACCATGCTGGTGCTGGCGATCCTGTGGACGCTGCCCACGCTCGGTCTGCTCGTCACCAGCTTCCGCAGCCGGGACGACGCGCAGAGCAGCGGCTGGTGGTCGGCGATCATCAACCCGTTCGGGACCTCCTGGACGCTGGACAACTACGTCCAGGTCTTCCAGCAGGCCGACATGGGCAACGCCTTCCTCAACGGGATCGTCGTCGCCGTCCCGGCGACGATCATCCCGATCATGTTCGCCGCCTTCGCGGCCTACGCGTTCACCTTCCTGCAGTTCCGTTTCAAGGAGACGCTGTTCATCATCATCGTCGCGGTGATGGTGGTGCCGATCCACGTGGCTTTCCAGCCGTTGCTCAACCTGTTCGGCCCCAACGGCATCGGCATCGCGGGACAGTACCTCGCGGTCTGGCTGCTGCACACCGGCTTCGGTATGCCGTTGTGCATCTACGTGCTGCGCAACTACATGTCCTCGCTGCCGTTCAGCGTGGTCGAGTCGGCGCGGATCGACGGGTGCTCCAACTTCCAGATCTTCTGGAAGCTCGTCGCCCCGATGGCCATGCCGGCGATGGCGGCCTTCGCCACCCTGCAGTTCCTCTGGGTGTGGAACGACCTGCTCATCGCCAAGCTGTTCCTCTCCAACGACAACACCACGGTGATCGTCAAGCTGCAGCAGCTGCTGGGCACCCAGGGTCAGGGCGCCGAGCTCCTGACCGCGGGCGCCTTCATCTCGATGGTGCTGCCGATGATCGTCTTCTTCCTGCTCCAGAACTTCCTGGTGCGTGGGATGACGAGCGGCGCCGTCAAGGGCTGACCGGATGCACGACGAGGGCGGGGGTGGCGCACGCCAGCCCCGCCCTCGTCGTGTGGTGGGATGAGTCCGTGACACAGGAACTCCCCTGGCCCGTGGCACTCCCGGCAGGTGCCCGCTCCCGGCTCGAGGCGATTCTCGCGCCGCTGCCCGAGCACCGCCGCACGACCTTCGCGCTGCGCGTCGCCCGCCGGCTCGACGAGCTCGTGGCCGGCCTGGCGCCCTACCCCGACCCGCCCGCGCTCGCCGCGCGTGCCCTCGAGCTGGCGGCGAGGGCATACCTCGAGCGGGAGGACGACCTGCACCTGCTCGACGAGCGTCGCTCGCTGGAGCCCGACTGGTTCCAGCGCCCGGACCTGGTCGGCTACGCCGGGTATGCCGAGCGCCTCACCCCGGAGGGACGCTGTCCGCGCTGGGAGGGCTGGCCGACCACCTGCGCGACCTCGGCGTCGGCTACCTGCACCTCATGCCGCTGCTGCAGCCCCGCCCGGCGCCCAACGACGGCGGTTACGCGGTCGCCGACTACCGCGCGATCCGCTCCGACCTGGGCACGATGGCCGACCTGCGCCGGCTGACGACCGAGCTGCGGTCGCGGGGGATCAGCCTGTGCCTCGACCTCGTGCTCAACCACGTCGCCGCCGAGCACGAGTGGGCCCGCGCCGCCCGCGCGGGGGACGAGCGCTACCGGCGCTACTTCCACGTCTACCCCGACCGCGAGGTCCCGGACGCCTACGAGCGCACCCTGCCCGAGGTCTTCCCCGACTTCGCGCCCGGCAACTTCACCTTCGACGAGGAGCTGGACGGGTGGGTGTGGACCACCTTCAACAGCTACCAGTGGGACCTCGCGTGGGACAACCCCGACGTCTTCGCCGAGGTGGCCGAGGTCATCCTCTTCCTCGCCAACCATGGCGTGGAGATCCTGCGCCTGGACGCGATCGCCTTCATCTGGAAGCGGATGGGGACCTCCTGCCAGAACGAGCCGGAGGTGCACCAGCTGACCCAGGCGCTGCGATCGCTCGCGCGGATCGCCACCCCGGCGCTCATCTTCAAGGCCGAGGCGATCGTCGGGCCCAACGAGGTCGTGCACTACCTCGGCCAGGGGCGGCACCACGGCAAGGTGTCCGACCTCGCCTACCACAACAGCCTCATGGTGCAGATCTGGTCGATGCTGGCGAGCGCGGACGCGCGGCTGGCCACGCACGCGCTCGGCCGTTTCCCGGTCGTCCCGGCCAGCACGGCCTGGATCACCTACCTGCGATGCCACGACGACATCGGGTGGGCGATCGACGACGACGACGCGCGCTCGGTCATGGCCGACGGGCACGGCCACCGGACGTTCCTGTCGGACTACTACTCCGGCGACTTCGAGGGGTCGTGGTCGGACGGGCTGGTCTTCCAGCACAACCCCGCGACCGGGGACAAGCGCATCTCCGGTGCCGCCGCGAGCCTCGCCGGGCTGGAGCAGGCGCTGGCCCGCCAGCAGGAGGCGGTCGGGCAGGAGGCGATCGAGGAGGCCCAGGTGGCGGTCGACCACGCGGTGGCCCGGCTGCTGCTCGGCTACGCCATCGTCTACGGCTTCGGCGGCCTGCCGGTCATCTGGTCCGGCGACGAGATCGCGACCCTCAACGACGCGGACTGGGCGGCGGTCACCGAGCACGCCGACGACAACCGCTGGGTGCACCGGCCGCGGCTCGACCCGGCCCGGCTCGCCGCGGCGCACGCCGACCCGGAGTCCCCCGAGGGCCGGGTCCTCGCCGGTCTGCGCCACCTGGCCACCGCCCGCGCCGCGCTGCCGCACCTGCACGCCAGCGTCGGGGCCACCGTGGTCGCGGCGCCGGACCCGGCGGTCTTCGTCGTCCTGCGCCGGCACCCGGTCGGGCCGATGGTCGGGCTCTACAACCTCACTGCCGAGGGTCGCAGCGTGCCGGGCTGGTGGCTGCGCGAGCAGGGTCTGCCGGTGGAGGCCTCGATCGACGCGCTCAACGGCTACCCGCCGAGCCTGCAGCCCGACGGCTCGCTCTACCTCTCCACCTACCAGCCGGTCTGGCTCGTCCGCCCCTGACCACCGACGCCCCGACGCCCCGACGCACCGGCGGCGGGTGCGCCGGTCGTCCCTGGGCCGGGCGCATACTGTGACGCCATGCGACTGAGCGACCTCGCCGCGACCCTCGGCGCCGACCACCGGGCGGGCCGTGGCGGCCCCGACGACCGCGACTCCGACGGCCACGGCGACCGTGCCGTTGACCGCCCCAGCGACCGCGACCTCGGCGACATCGAGGTGACCGGCGTCAGCCACCAGGCCGACTGGATCCGCCCCGGCGACGCCTTCGTCGCGGTGCGCGGCGCCCGCTTCGACGGGCATACCTTCATCGCCGACGCGTCGCGCGCGGTGCGGTGGCCGTCATCGGCGAGGGTCTGCCCGAGGGCGCCACCTGCCCGGTGCCCTACCTGCGCGTCGAGGCGGTGCGACCGGCGCTGGCCGATGCCGCCACGGCGATCGCCGGTCGCCCCAGCGACGCGCTGAGCGTCATCGGCGTGACCGGGACCGACGGCAAGACGACGACCTCCTGCCTGGCGCTGCACCTGCTGCGCGCGTGCGGCCGGCCGACCGGGCTGCTGTCCACGATCGGCTACGAGCTGCCCGACGGCGTGCTGCGCCAGCCGCCCTCGCACTTCACCACGCCCGAGGCGCCGCAGGTCCAGCAGATCCTGCGCGACATGGTGCAGGCGGGGGCGAGCGACGCGGTCGTCGAGTCCTCCAGCCACGCGCTCGCGCTCGACCGGGTGCGCGGGGTCGACTACGACGTCGCCGTGTGGACCAACCTCACCGGCGAGCACCTCGACTTCCACGGCTCGATGGAGCAGTACTTCGCGGACAAGGCGCGGCTGGTGCAGCGCGCGAGGCACAGCGTGCTCAACGTCGACGACACCCCGTGGTTCGACCAGCTCGTGCCGCTCGCGACCGCCGACGGGGGCACGGTCACCACCTACTCCGCGGAGGGGGGAGAGGCGGACTGGCGGGCGACCGACGTCGAGGAGGGACCGGACGCGATCACCTTCACGGTGCACGCGCCGCAGGGCAGCGCGGCGGCCCGGCTGCCGATGATCGGGCGCTTCAACGTCGCCAACGCGCTCGCCGCGATGGCCGGGGTCGCGGCGACGGGGGTCGGGCTCGAGGAGCTGGTCGCGGGGCTGTCGAGCTTCGGCGGGGTCGCGGGGCGGATGGAGATGGTCGAGCGCCGCGACGGCGAGCCGCGCGTCATCGTCGACTTCGCGCATACCCCACCGAGCCTGGAGAAGGCGCTGGCGACCGTGCGGGTGACGACGCAGGGAGCGCTCTGGGTCGTGCTCGGATCGGCGGGCGGGCCGCGGGACCCCTCCAAGCGGGCACCGCTGGGGCGGGTCGCGACCGGGCACGCCGACCGCGTGGTCTTCACCGAGGAGGACCACCGCACCACGCCGTTGCAGGACATCCTGGACGAGATGGAGCGCGGCGCGCGCGAGGCGGGGCGGGGCAACTTCGTCTCGATCGGCGACCGCACCGACGCCATCCGGTATGCCGTACGCGAGGCCGGCGCCGACGACACCGTCGTGCTCGCGGGCAAGGGCCCGGAGGAGACGATGGAGCGTGGCACCGAGCTGGTGCCGTGGGAGGAGATCGAGGAGGCCCGCCGCGCGCTGGCAGCGCGGCGCGAGCGGGACTGAGGGGTTGTGCCGAGCAGAGCGTCCCGTGGCAGTCGTGAAGGGTGACGACTCTTACGGGACCGTGACCTGCTCCACCTCCGGCCGCCGCAGCGCGCGCACGACGAGCACGAGACCGGCGACGAGCAGCGGGATGGTCAGCCACTGGCCCATGTTGAGACCGGTGGCGGCGGCGAACTCGGAGAGCTGGGCGTCCGGCTCGCGGAAGAACTCCACGACGAAGCGCGCCAGGCCGATGCCGATCGCGAAGACCCCGGCGAGCAGCCCGGGCCGCCACCGGGCGCGGGTCCGCCAGAAGAGCCAGAAGAGCACGACGATGAGCAGCGCGCCCTCGAGCGCCGCCTCGTAGAGCTGGCTGGGGTGCCGCGGCTCCTCGCCGGCGCCCGGGAAGACCATGGCCCAGGGCACGTCGCTGGGGCGGCCCCAGAGCTCGCCGTTGACGAAGTTCGCGATGCGGCCCAGCATCATGCCGATCGGCACGTTGACCGCGATGTAGTCGGTGACCCGCAGCGGCGGCAGCTTCTGCCGCCAGCAGAACCACGCCATCGCCACGAGGACACCGATGAGACCGCCGTGGAAGCTCATGCCGCCGTTCCAGGGCATGAGGATCTCCCACGAGGTCCACAGCGAGGGGTTGTAGAAGGTCGCGTAGCCGAGGCGCCCGCCGATGATGATGCCGAAGATCACACCGATCATGAGGTCGTCGACCTGACGCGGCGTGATCGGGCTGCCCGGGGCCTTGGACATGCGGTTGAAGTGCCAGTAGCCGAGCAGGATGCCGACGACATACGCGAGCGCGTAGTAGCGCAGCGTGAAGAAGCCCAGGTCGATGCCCTGGGTCAGCCCGAGGTCCTCCCACCGCAGCGGCGAGTCCTCGCCGGCCGAGCTCGCGGAGAGGTGGGCGAGGTGGGTCAGGAACGACACCCGCCGACCCTAGCGGGCGCGGCTGGACGCGCTCCCCCCGACCGGCCGGGCGGGTCAGGGGCGGTCGCCGAAGGCGGCCAGCACCTCCTCGCGCGGCACGTCGGCGACCGAGGCGTGCTGCCAGCGCGGCTGCCGGTCCCTGTCGACGAGCTGGGCACGGACGCCCTCGGCGAAGTCGGGGTGGGTCGCGAAGACCGGCCCGAGCCGCAGATCCTGCTCGAGCACCTCCTCGACGCTCATCGTCGCGGCGCGGCGCAGGGCCTCCAGGGCCACCGCTACCGAGTGCGGTGACCGCGCGGCGACCTGCTCTGCCGCCCCCTGCGCCTCCGGCTCGGTCCGCTCGCGCAGCCGCCGGAGGATCGCGGCGGCGTCCTCACCGGCGTAGCAGGGGTCGATCCAGCCGCGCTGCTGCTCCAACCAGGAGGTGGGGTCCGGACGGGAGGGGTGTCCGGTCGGGGAGTCCGGGCTGCTGTCGTGGCTGGCGTCGACGGCCGCGGCGAGAGCCTGGGCGTCGAGCGTGGGGTCCTCGCGCAGCGCGGCGAGCAGGTCCGCCTTCGCCGCGGACGGCACGAGGGCGTCGGCCATCCCGAGGAGCACGGCGTCGGCCCCACCGACCGGCGCACCGGTCAGCGCGACGTGCGTCCCGGTCTCCCCGGGCGCGCGGGAGAGCGGGTGCAGCCCGGCCACGTCGGGGAAGAAGCCGATGATCGTCTCCGGCATGGCCAGCTGGGTCCGCTCCGTCACGAGCCGGACCGAGCCGTGCGCCGAGACGCCGACCCCGCCGCCCATGACGATGCCGTCCATCCAGGCGACGTAGGGCTTGGGGTAGGACGCGACGAGGGCGTCGACGGCATACTCCGCCTCCCAGTAGTCGACCGCCTCCTGCTCACGACCGCCCAGGACCGCCTCGCGCAGCGCGCGCACGTCACCCCCGGCGCACAGCCCGCGCTCGCCGGCGCCGTCGATCACGACAGCGGCCACCTGCTCGTCCTGCGCCCAGTCCCGCAGCTGCTGCAGCAGCGAGTCGATGCTGGCCCGGTCGAGCGCGTTGATCGCGCGCGGCCGGTTGAGCCGGACCCGGCCGAGCGGCCCGTCGAGGGCATACAGGACCTCCTCGCCGCGACCGGGAGCCGGCTGCCAGGACAGGGAGACGTCGTCGTCGCGCATGCGTCGAGGCTCTCACGGCGCACGTAGACTCCCCGGCTATGGGTAAGGCATCACGCAAGAAGCGCCAGTCCGGTCAGAGCGCCCCGAAGGCGCGTCCCGCACCCTTCGTCGCGCGCCCCTTCGACGGGCTCGCGGGCGAGAGCGAGTGGGTGGCCATGCGCGAGATCCTGCCCGCCGCCTCCGCCGAGGTCACGCTGAGCGTGCCCGAAGGCACCACCGTCGCCGGGACCGAGGTGAAGGCCGGGGAGCACCCGGTCACCCTGGTGACCGTGCTGCCGGCGGCGATGCCCGCGATCCACCGCGACTCCGGCGAGGTTCTGGTGGCGCTGCAGTCCCGGACCTCCAGCGGCGACGCCTCCCGCGACATCGTGGCGTCGGCGCTCACCGCGCTCGCCAGCGAGCCCGGCACCTCGGTCAACTCGGTGCGTCCCGCGACGGCCGACACCCCCCGGCTCCAGGACGTGCTGCCCGAGGGGCAGGAGCTGGACGTGCAGGTCCACGACGACTTCGGCTTCTGGCTCGGCGAGGACGCGACCGAGGAGATGACCGCCGCCCTGGAGCAGATGAACGAGACCGCCGTCCCCATGACGCGGGTCGAGGGCGCCCGGACGGCCTACTGGTGCCACATGTCCGGCCGCTCCTACATCCGCTGGATCCTGGGCCAGGACGAGGACACCGCGCTGCAGGCGCTCGCCCGGCTGCAGGCGGCGGGCGAGCACACGCTCGGTGAGGGCACCGACCTCATCGGCGCCTTCCGGGCCTGCGGGGTGCTCGTCCCGGTGCTCGAGGTGCCCGCGGACAGCGCTGCGGAGGACCACGCGGAGGCGCTCGCCGCGCTGCAGAGCAGGTATGACGCGGCGCTGGCGCAGGACGAGCCGCTCACCGACGCCGAGCGCCGGGCCCGCAGCGCGCTGGTCTCCCGGCAGGTCACCCTGCGCTGACGCGGGGTCGAGGGCGAGGACAGGAGACGGGATGAGCAGCGTGGAGGGGCCCCTGGAGGGCGTGCTGCAGCGACAGGTCGTCGCCGTGGTCCCGGCCAAGGACGAGGAGGCGCGCGTCGGGGCGACGATCGCCGGGCTGCGGCAGCTCCCCGCGGTCGGCGCGATCGTCGTCGTGGACGACGGGTCCGTGGACCAGACGGCGCACGTCGCGGAGTGGGCCGGCGGCGTCGAGGTGGTCCGGCACGAGCGCAACCGGGGCAAGGCGGCGGCGCTCACCACCGGGGCGGCGCGGGCGCACGAGCTCATGCCCGGCGCCCCGCTGCTCTTCGTCGACGCGACCTCGAGGGGTCGGCGGCCGGCCTCGGACCGATCATCACGCCGGTGATCACCGGGCAGGCCGACATGACGATCGCCGTGCTGCCGCCTCAGCAGGGGGCGGCAGGGCTGGGGCTGGTCGTCCGCACCGCCGCCGCGGGCATCGCCAGGCTCACCGGCTGGGAGCCTTCGCAACCTCTGTCCGGCCAGCGGTGCATCACCCGCGAGGCACTCATCGATGCCACGCCGCTCGCCCGCGGCTGGGGAGTCGAGGTCGGTCTCACGGTCGACGTCGTCCGGGCGGGAGGCCGGGTGCTGGAGGTGCCCTGCGAGGTGCGGCACCGCGCCACGGGCCGCGACATGGCCTCGCAGATGCACCGGGCCCGCCAGCTCGCCGACGTCTCGCTCGCGCTGGCCGAGCGCTCCGGCGTGCCGGACAAGGTGCGCGACGGCGGGCTCGAGGGCAGCCGCATCGTGCGGGAGCAGGGGTCGCGCCTGGCGCAGACGGCACGCGAGAAGGGTGTCCCGGCGGCCAGGCGGGCGGCCGAGCAGGTCAGCGACCAGGTGCAGCGGCACGGTCGTCCGCTGCTGGACCGGGCTCGTGCGGAGTGGCGCCGCCGCCAGCCACCTCAGGGCTGAGCGCGAGGACCACCGCGCCCGCGGGCAGGAGCACGGCGAGGCAGAGGGCGACCGCCGCGATCCCGGAGTCGTTGAGCACCCAGGCCACGGTCATACCCACCACCGCTGCGGCGGCGACCGGGGCCACCCCGGCGTGCGTCCACAACGGGAGGGACCACGCCGGCCGGTGCACCAGCAGGACCGCCAGCCCGACCAGCGCGAGGACCGCGAGCCAGGACAGCGGATAGCTGACCAGGATGCCGACGCTCTGCTCCAGCTTGCGGGTGACGATGCCCCAGGCCTGACCGTCGAGGACGGCCTGCACGAAGGCGCCGAGGTGCGTGCGGCGCTCCGGCCCGCGCAGCCAGTCCAGGACCATCGCCAGCGCCGCCAGCACGGCGGCCCCACCGGCTACCAGCAGGAGCGAGCGCGGGGTCCACCGGACCCCGAGGGCGGCCAGGAGCACCAGCCCGGTGACGACCGCGGTGGCCGGCACGCTGCCGAAGTCGGCACCGGCCTGCGGGGCGGCACCCAGGACGAGCGCGCCGCCCCCGAGCAGCGCCACTGCGAGCGCCGCCCCACGGCGCGTCAGCCAGGTGAGCGTTGCCGCCATGAGGACGAGCACCGAGCCGAGCAGGATGCCGTAGCCGACGTTGCCCTGGCCGTAGAACCGGCCGGCGGTCACCGGTTGCAGCCCCAGGACACCGACGAGCCCGAGGCGGGAGGACCACAGCGTGTCGATCCCCAGGACGACGAGGGTGAGGGTGGCGACCACGGCGGGCGGAGCCAGCGGGGATCTCTGGGCGCCCGGCACACCTCGGGCGAGCAGCGCGAGGAGGCTGGCGGCGCCGAGGACGAGGGCGACGAGCGTGGGCCACGGCTGCTCGGCCCGCCACCACGGGGCGAGACCGGCCAGGAAGGTGCCTGCCGGCAGGGCCATGACCACCAGGCGCTGCCGGTGAGCAGGCCGGGCGCGTGGTCGGGTCCCCACCGCCGGACGGCCGCGCCGAGGGCCACGAGCGGGAGCAGGATCACAGCCAGGGCGCCGAGGGTCCAGGGCGCGAGCCGATGGGCGTCGCTGACGGCGTCGGCGAGGTCTGCGGCAGCGGTGGCGGGCTCATCGTCCTGCCGCTGGACCTCGGCCACCTGCGCGCCGGGGAGGTCGTCGGTGCCGGGCTCGAAGCCGGCCAGCTGCAGCAGCGTCGGCGTGAGGTCGACGAGTTGCACCAGGCCGGCCTGACGGGCGGAGCCCGAGGTGAGCAAGGACGGGGTGGCTCCGTCGGAGGTGGGCGCGACGATCAGTGTCTGGGCACGCGCGTCCGTCGCGGTCTGGCCCATGCCGCTGACGACGAGGATGCCGTCTCGCCGCTCGACCTCGTCGACGAGATCGGCCAGCGCGGCGTCGAGGTCGGCCAGCATCTCCGACCGGTCGCTCTCGTAGACCGCCGTGGCCGCGACGAGCTGGATCCGGCAGTCGGGGTCGAGCGCGGGGCGGGCGAGCAGTCCGGCGGTGTCGGTGTCCAGCACCGGTGGACCTCCGGGCCCGGGCTCTGCGGTGAGGCCGTGCGTGGTGACGCACGTGCCCGCCGCGCGCGCCGGCGCGGTCAGCGCGGAGAGATCCGGCTCGCGGGCCCCCGCGCCGTCCCACACCGGTGTGGCGTCGACTCCGCAGCCGAGCGCCTCGCGATCGGTGCGGGTCCCGACCCCCACGGTGAGCCAGGCGTCGGCGGTGCACGTGACCTCGTCCGGGCCGCGGAGCACCAGCGCGGCCGACCCGCCCTGCTCCGCGAGCCGGTGCAGCGTCGGCGTGGAGTCGCCGACGAGGTCCCAGGTCAGGCCGGGGATGCCCACGAGCACCACCGGTCCGCCGCTCGCTTCCGGCAGCGGACGGGTCCCGGGCGCCTGGGCCGGGGCGACCCCCGCCACCACGGCCAGCGCCGCCAGGCACCAGGAGCCGAGCACGGTGAGGACGAGGGTCCACCCCAGGGCTCGCCGTCCCATGCCTCACCTCCGGGTGCATGGTCGCACGACGGCCTGCACGAGCGATGACCTGCGCGGACGTACGCGTGTGCCTCCTGTGGTGCGTCCCCGTGCGTCCCACGCGTGCTCGGGGGCACGCCTGTGACGCACGCTGCTGCACAGGCGTGCTCGAGGTGCGGGTCGGGTGACCAGAGTGCTCGGTATGCCCGGCGTCGCGGAGGTGGGGGAGCGCATACCCTGAGCGCGTGGACCTCGAGCTGCTCGCCTGGATCGCCGGTGGGGTCGCCGTGCTCGCCCTGCTGGTCGCGGCGATCGCCTGGCGGCGGCTGCGCGTGGTGGACCGCCGGCTGACGCAGCTGGTGGAGGCCGGCGCGCCGACCACGCCGGAGCGGGAGCGGATCGAGGCGCTCGAGGCCGAGCTCACGACGCTGCGCGGCGACCTCGCGCAGGCGCTGCGACACGTGGCCGTGGTCCGCTACGACGCCTTCGGCGACATGGGCGGGAGGATGAGCTTCTCCGCCGCCGTCGTCGACGACACCGGCGACGGCATGGTCATCAGCTCGATCCATGCTCGCGGCGAGAGCCGGACCTACGCCAAGGGCATCGTCGGCGGCGACTCCGAGATCGTGCTGACCCCGGAGGAGCGCCAGGCGCTCGACGCCGCCCGCACCGGCCGGGACGACTGACGCGTCGGACCGGAAGGGTGTCCGGTCGGGGGATCGACCGGACACCAGGGGTGTCGGGCCGGGGCGAGGGGCGGACCGGAGGGGTGTTCGGTCGGGGGAAAGGCGAAGGGGAGGTCAGGAGGGGCGGTGGAGCACGGCCCGGGAGGAGCTCGGCAGGTGCACGAGCAGGCTGCCCGGGTCGATCTGGACCCGGACCGCCAGGGCCGAGCCCAGCGGGTCCCCGTCGATCTCCAGCTCGACCGGCTTGTCCGAGACGATCCGGACCTCCTGGCCCTGGAAGTGGTCCACCCGCTTGTGGCCGATCTTGCGCCGGGTGCTGAGCTGGGCGATCGTCGCGGCCCAGCCCACGATGCCCTCGGGGGACAGGAGCACCGCGTCGATGGTCCCGTCGTCGGCGATGGCGTCCGGCAGCAGCTCCATCCCACCCTGCAGCTTGCCGACGTTGCCCACCATGACCGAGCGCACGCGACGGTGCGTGGGGTCGGCGCCGTCGAGCCGCAGGTCGATGGTGAACTGCGGGCCCTTGAGGTGCCGCAGTCCTGCCACGAGGTAGGCCATCCAGCCCACCCGCGCCTTGAGCTTCTCCGGCACCGAGGCCATCACCTCGGCGTCGAAGCCCAGCCCGGCCATGACCAGGAAGCGGTGCTCCTCGCGCACGTCCTCGTCGTCGCGCTGGTCCACGGCGTCGTCGAAGTCGACGTTGCGCGCGGGGTCGTCCTCGTCCTCCAGCCGGTCGGCGAGCTGGGCCGAGGTGGGCCGGATGAGCTCGAGCCGGCAGGTGTCGATGGGGGTGCTCGTGCCGTTGAGGGCCGCCTCGAGCGCCTCCTCCACGGAGTCGACGGGCAGGTCGAGGTTGCGCGCCAGCAGGTTGCCGGTGCCACCGGGCAGCAGGCCCATCGCCGTCCCCGTCCCGGCGAGCCCGGACCCGACGGTGCGCACCGTGCCGTCGCCCCCGAGCGGGCACACGACGTCGACGCCGGCCTCCAGCGCCTCCTGCGTCTGCCCCACCCCGGGATCCTCGGCCGTGGTCTCCAGCCACAGCGGCTCGTCCCATCCCAGTCGCTCGCAGACCCGCGTCACCCGGCCGCGGACGGCCTCGACGTCCCCGAACTTCGTCGGGTTCACGATGACCGCAGCGCGGCGCGAAGAAACCATGGGCCGAGGGTAACCGCGCGCCATTAGGCTTTGCCGCATGATCGACATCCGCGACCTGCGCGCCGACCCCGACCGTGTCCGCACCAGCCAGCAGGCTCGGGGCGAGGACTCGTCCGTGGTGGACCAGGTGCTGTCCGCGGACGAGACGCACCGCCGGGCGCTCGCCGAGTTCGAGACCGCCCGCGCCGAGCAGAAGCCTCGGCAAGAAGGTCGCGCAGGCCCAGGGCGCGGAGAAGCAGTCGCTGCTCGCGCAGGTCAAGGACCTGGCCGCCCGGGTGAAGTCGCTGGACGCGCAGGCGCAGGAGGCGGCCACCGCGCGCGAGGAGGGTATGCGCCGCATCGGCAACGTCGTCATGGACGGGGTGCCCGTCGGTGGCGAGGACGACTTCGTCACGCTCGAGCAGGTCGGCACCCCGCGCGACTTCGCGGCCGAGGGCTTCGAGCCCCGCGACCACCTCGCGCTCGGCGAGGCCCTCGGGGCCATCGACATGGCCCGGGGGGCGAAGGTCTCCGGCGCTCGGTTCTACTATCTTCTCGGCGACGGGGCGCGGCTGGAGCAGGCGCTCATGGGCCTGGCCCAGCAGGTCGCGCAGGAGGAGGGCTTCACCCCCGCGATCGTCCCCAACCTCGTCCGTCCGGAGACGATGGCCGGCGCCGGCTTCCTCGACGCCCACGCCGACGAGGTCTACCGCCTCGAGGCCGACGACCTCTACCTCATCGGCACCTCGGAGGTGGCGCTCGCCGGGCTGCACGCCGACGAGATCCTCGACCTCTCTGACGGACCGCTGCGGTATGCCGCGACCTCCACCTGCTACCGCCGCGAGGCCGGGTCCTACGGCAAGGACACCAAGGGCATCTTCCGGGTGCACCAGTTCACCAAGACCGAGATGTTCGTCTACTGCCGGGTCGAGGACGCCGTCGCCGAGCACGAGAACCTGCTCCGGATCGAGCGGCGCCTGCTGGACGCCCTCGAGCTGCCCTACCGGGTGATCGACGTCGCCGCGGGCGACCTCGGCGGGCCGGCGGCCCGCAAGTTCGACTGCGAGGCCTGGGTGCCGACGCAGGGGAAGTACCGCGAGCTCACCTCGACCTCCAACTGCACGACCTTCCAGGCCCGGCGCCTCGGCATACGGGAGCGAGACCCGCACGGCTCGGGCACCCGCGCCGTCGCCACCCTCAACGGCACGGTCGCCACGAGCACCCGGCCGATCGTCGCGCTGCTGGAGAACCACCAGCAGGCCGACGGCAGCGTCCGGGTGCCCGAGGCGCTGCGCCCCTTCCTCGGCGGTATGGAGTCGCTCACCCCGCGCGGGTGACCTCGGCCTGGGCCCGGCCGGGATCTCCGCCGTTTGGCGGAGGCGCGGCAGCGCCGCGCCTGCCTAGGCTGGTGCCGTGGTGACGCGTGAGCGAGGGACGGGACGGCCGTGATCCGGGCGGTGGAGGTCTGGTTCGGGGTCGACGAGCGCTGGGTGCGCCCGGCCCCCGGCCCCGGCGAGCTGCGCACCGACGTCCGGTGGGCGCTGGTGGCGCTGCTGACGATCGTGGCGTCCCAGGAGCTCACCCGGTCGATGGGGCTGCTGCAGGACGAGCGCTACGGGCCGGTGTGGCAGTACGCCGGCATCCTCACCCTCTGCGCCATGGTCGTCGTGCGGCGCCGGCTGCCGGTGCTCGTCACGCTCGCGGCGGGCACCCACATGATCGTCATGTCCCTGGTCATGCCCATGACGATGTCGCAGCTGCCCACCCAGATGGCCTACTTCCTGCTCATCTTCTCCGGGATGGCCTGGGCGCGGAACCGGCGGGCCCTCGCCGGCGCGGTGGCCGTCGTCCTCGTGCTGCTGGTCCTGCTCTTCGCGTGGACGTATGCCCTCGGCTCGGGCATCGAGGACATCCGCCGCCACCTGGGGGAGTCGGACGTGGAGCAGGTGGGGCCGCTGCCGACCGTGCTCGCAGTGGTGCTCTTCTCCGTCCTCGGCAACACCATCTTCTTCGGCTTCGCCATCGGGCTGGGCCAGGTGCCTGGCGCGGGGCGATGCGGCAGGCCCAGGTGGAGGAGCAGGCAGCCACCATCCGGGCCCAGACAGCTCAGCTGACCGACCAGGCGGTGGTGGCCGAGCGGCTGCGGATCGCGCGCGAGCTGCACGACGTCGTCGCCCACCACGTCTCGGTCATGGGGGTGCAGGCAGCCGCCGCCCGGCGGGTCATGGAGCGCGACCCCGAGGCCGCGCGGGACTCGCTCACCGCGATCGAGCGGGCCGCCCGCGACGGGGTGGGCCAGATGCGGGACCTCCTGGGCACGCTGCGGGTCGCTGACGGTGACGCCGGCGCCGGGACGGGCGCCGCTGCCCAGGAGGGCGCCGACCGGGCACCGCAGCCGACGCTGGCGACCCTGCCCGACCTCGTCGACCAGGCCAGCACCCCGCTGTGCCAGGTCAGCGGCCAGGTGGTCGAGTCGGCACCGGGCGCGGCCGGCCGGGTCCCGCCGCCGCTGCAGCTGTCCGCCTACCGGATCGTGCAGGAGGCGCTGGCCAACGTGCGCCGTCACTCCACGGCCCGGACCGCCCGCGCCACCGTCCGGGTCGACGAGGACGCCCAGACCGTCGAGGTGGAGGTCGTCGACGACGGGTCCCCCCGGGTCGGCACGTCCGGCACCGGGCTCGGGCTGCAGGGGATGCGCGAGCGGGCCGCCTTACTGGGTGGTGGGGTCGAGGCGGGGCCCCGGGCCGGCGGCCAGGGCTGGCGGGTGCGGGTGTGGCTGCCGCTGGACGGGCGCGGCCCAGGCTCCCGCCTGGTCTCCGCGGGCACCGCTGCCCCCGCAGGCACCGTTACCCCCGCAGGCACCCCTGCCCAGGCAGGCACCGCCGACCGCACCGCCCCCGTCGACACCTCCGCGGGGACGCCCCGGTGACCGGCACCCGGCTGCGGGTCCTTCTCGTCGACGACCAGCCGCTGCTCCTGCAGGGCTTCTCGATGATCCTGTCCACCGAGCCTGACGTCGAGGTGGTCGGCCGGGCCGGCAACGGGCTGGAGGCCGTCGCGTCGGTGGCCGCCTACCGGCCGGACGTCGTGCTCATGGACGTGCAGATGCCGGTGCTGGACGGCATCGAGGCGACGCGGCGCATCGTGGCCGAGCATCCGGAGGTCAAGGTCGTCATCCTCACCACCTTCGACCGCGACGACTACCTCTTCGACGCGCTGGAGGCGGGCGCCAGCGGTTTCCTGCTCAAGAACGCCGAGGCGGACGACCTCGTCGACGCGGTCCGGGCCGCGGCCGAGGGGCACGCCCTGCTCGCCCCCGAGGTGACGATGCGCGTCATCAGCCGGATGGCGACCGGTGACGGCCCACCGGCGGCGCTCGACCCCACGCCGGCCGACGGCGAGGCCCTGCCCGAGCTGACCGGTCGGGAGCGGGAGGTGCTGCGGATGATGGCCCGCGGCCTGTCGAACGCCGAGATCGCCGCCGAGGCCTTCGTCAGCGAGGCGACCGTGAAGACCCACGTCTCCAACGTCCTGGCCAAGCTCGTCGTGCGCGACCGGGTGCAGGCGGTCATCGCCGCCTATGAGGCCGGGCTCGTGCGGCCGGGCGAGGCAGGGACGGACCCCGCAGGCTGACCTCCTCCGCCCTGAGGATGAGGCGACAATCGGCGGCTCGGCTGATGCCGGGGACCGCCTCGCCGCCTAGCGTGGAGGCATACCGACCGGCCCGCGCACGCGGGAGCCGGCCCACCCCTTCGAGAGGACACGAGGTGCTGGAACTCGACAGCCTGACCCGGGCCTACGGCGACCACCTCGCCGTGGACGAGGTCAGCTTCACCGTGCCGCAGGGCCGCATGGTCGGCTTCGTCGGCGGCAACGGCGCCGGCAAGACGACGACGATGCGCATGGTCATGGGCGTGCTCGCCCCGAGCGCCGGGGAGGTGCGCTGGGACGGCTCGCCGCTGACCCGCGATGACCGGGTGCGCTTCGGCTACATGCCCGAGGAGCGCGGGCTCTACCCCAAGCAGCCGGTCCTCGCCCAGCTCACCTACCTCGGGCAGCTGCACGGCATGAGCGCCGACCAGGCGCGCGACCGCTCGCAGGACCTGCTCACACGCTTCGGCCTGGGCGAGCGGCTGAAGAGCAAGGTGGAGGAGCTCTCGCTCGGCAACCAGCAGCGGGCGCAGATCATCGCCTCGGTCCTCGGCGACCCCAAGCTGCTCGTGCTCGACGAGCCGTTCAGCGGGCTCGACCCGGCCGCGGTCGACCAGATGAGCGAGCTGCTGCGCGAGCACACGTCCTCCGGTGTCCCCGTGCTCTTCTCCTCCCACCAGCTCGACCTCGTGGACCGGCTGTGCGACTCCATCGTCGTGCTGCACGGCGGCAAGGTCGTCGCCGAGGGCAGCTCGGAGCAGCTGCGTGCCAGCGCCCCGCTGCGCTACCGCCTCACCATGGCCGGTGACACCGGCTGGGTGCGGGGTATGCCCGGGGTCGAGGTCATCGACCTCGACGGGCCGAGCGTGCTGGTCCAGCCGCAGGACGAGCAGGCGGCCGAGCGGCTGCTCGCCGACGCGGTGGGTCGCGGCACCGTCCGCGAGTTCAGCCGCATCCGCCCCACCCTGTCCGAGATCTACCGAGAGGTGGCCGTCGCATGAGCACCACGACCGCACCCTGGACCCTGGTCGCGGCACGCGAGATCCGGGTCAAGCTGACCGACAAGAACTTCCTCATCGGCACCGGCCTCACGCTCGTGCTGCTGCTCGCGGCGATGTTCGTGCCCGCGCTCATCGGCGGAGGCTCCGCCTCCTACGACGTCGCGGTGACCGACGACGCGGCCTCCGGTGTCGTCGCCCAGGCAGAGCAGTCGCTGCAGGCCACCGACGAGGAGGCCGAGATCACCCTGGTCGAGGTGGCAGACCGCGCCGCCGCGGAGACCACCGTGCAGGAGGGCGACGCCGACGCGGCACTGGTCGGCGAGCCCGGAGCCTGGGAGCTGCTGCACGAGGGCGGCGCGCCGACACAGCTCGACGGCGCGCTGACCGAGGCGGTCCGCACCACGGCCCTGGCGACCAATGCCGAGGCGGCCGGCACCTCGGTGGCCGACCTGACCTCCGGCAGCGAGCTCGCCCAGGTCGACCTCGCGGAGGAGGACGAGGGGGCGATGAGCGGCCCGCTGGCCTACGTCCTCGGCTTCGCCTTCGCCATGCTGTTCTACTTCGCCGCCCTGATGTTCGGCATGCAGATCGCCAACAGCGTGGTCGAGGAGAAGCAGTCCCGCATCATCGAGATCCTCGCCGCCAAGATCCCCACCCGGCAGCTGCTCATGGGCAAGGTGCTGGGCAACACGGTGCTGGCCTTCGGGCAGCTCGCGCTCATCACCGCCGTCAGCCTCGTCGGGCTGACCTTCGTCGACCTCGACGTCGCGCTGCCCGGACTCACCCAGGCCATCCTGTGGTACCTCCCGTTCTTCCTCGTCGGCTTCCTCGCGCTGGCCTGCGTCTGGGCGGCGGCCGGTGCGCTGGCGTCGCGGACCGAGGACCTGCAGCAGACGACGATGCCGCTGACGATGGTGCTCGTCGTGCTCTTCATCGTCGGGATCAACCTGGACGGGCGTTGGCAGCAGATCTTCTCCTTCGTCCCGGTCGCCTCGACCTTCGTCATGCCGGTCCGGATCATCGAGGGTGACACCGCGCTGTGGGAGCCGGCCCTCGCGCTGCTCCTGGCCCTCGCCTTCTGCGGGGTGACCATCGCGCTGGGGGCGCGGCTCTACGAGCGGGCGCTGCTGCACACCTCCGGCAGCCTGTCCTGGCGCAAGGCGATGTCGCTCCAGGACTGAGGGCATCGCTACGCTGGCGGCGTGACCAGCAGGAACGAGCACGCCGCCCCCACCGATCCCTCCTCGTCGCCGCTGCTCGTCGCGCTCGACGTCGACGGCACGATCGTGCATCACGACGGGCGTCTCTCGCCCCGGGTCACCGAGGCGGTCCGCGCGCTGGACGACCTGCCGCACGTGACCGTCGTGATCGCCACCGGGCGGTCGGTCATCTCGACCCTGCCGGTCATGGAGGCGCTGCGGCTCATGACGCCGGAGCGCCCCGCGGTCTGCTCCAACGGCGCGGTGACCGTGGCGGTCGCACCGGAGCAGGCCGAGGGCTTCGAGATCGTCGACCAGGTCACCTTCGACCCGGCCCCGGCCATCGCCCTCATCCGCACCCACCTCCCCACCGCGCTGATCGCGGTCGAGGAGATTGGGGTGGGCTTCAAGGTGAGCACCCCCTTCCCCGAGGGCGAGCTGTGGGGCGAGGAGATCGAGGTGCCGGTGGAGGAGCTCACCGCGCGGCCCGCGACCCGGGTGACCTTCCGCGAGCCCAACCTCACCACGGAGGACTTCACCTCCCTCGTGGAGCGGATCGGGCTGCACGGGGTGTCCTACGCCGTCGGCTACAGCGCCTGGCTCGACCTCGCGCCCGAGGGCGTGTCCAAGGCCTCCGCGCTGGAGCAGGTGCGGCGCCGCCTCGGGGTCGAGCCGCACCGCACCGTCGCGGTGGGGGACCAGCGCAACGACCTCGAGATGCTGCACTGGGCGGCTGTCGGGTATGCCATGGGCCAGGCGCCCGAGGAGGTCCTGCGGATCGCCGACCGCACCACCGGCGCCGTGGAGGAGGACGGCCTCGCCGACGCGCTCGCCGAGGTGCTGGACGAGCTCGCGTGAGCGATCCGCTCCTCATCACCTCGCCGGCCAACGCGCGGCTCAAGGCGGTTGCCGGGCTGCGGCGGCGCCGGGTGCGGGACCGGGAGCGGCGCACCCTCGTCGAGGGTCACGACGAGCTGAGCCTGGCGCTGGACGCGGGCGTGGTGCCGGAGCTGCTCCTGCTGTGCCCCGAGCTCGCACCCCCCGGTGCGGTGGCGGCGCTGACCGACCGGGTGGCCGGCGGGCCGACCGAGGTCGTCCACGCCACGCGCGCCGCCTTCGAGAAGACGGCCTACCGCGAGGGCCCTGACGGGGTGCTCGCGGTCGTGCAGGCCTCGTGGGGCGGACCCGGGGACCTGACGCTGCCCCCGGACGCGCTCGTGCTCGTCGGCGAGGGCATCGAGAAGCCCGGCAACCTCGGCGCCATGCTGCGCACCGCTGACGCCGCCGGGGTGGACGCGGTCCTCGCGGCCGACCCGGTGACCGACTGGGGCAACCCCAACACCGTGCGCGCCTCCAAGGGCACCGTCTTCTCGGTCCCGGTCGCCGCGGACGGGACCACGGCGACGCTGGACTGGTTGGAGGGCCACGGCATACCGGTCGTCGCGGCGACACCGGAGGCCGACCTGGCGCACACCGAGGTCGACTACCGCGGGCCGGTGGCGATCGCCGTGGGGACGGAGCAGACCGGGCTCACCGACGAGGTGCTGCGGCGCGCGGCATACCGGGTGCGGATCCCGATGGTGGGGCGCGCGAACTCGCTCAACGTCGCCACCTCCGCGGCGATCCTCGTCTACGAGGCGGTCCGGCAGCGGGGCTGAGGCGCTGACAGCCGGGGATCAGGCGTGTGCCACGATGAGGGTCATGCGGATCGACCACGTGAGTTATGCGGCTGGACCGGAGGGACTGCAGGCCACGGCGGAGCGCCTGGCGGAGCAGCTCGGGGTCAGCCCGCACGACGGCGGGGTGCACCCGCGGTTCGGCACCCGCAACGTGGTCATCCCGCTCGCCGACGAGCGCTACGTCGAGGTCGTCGAGGTGCTCGACCACCCTGCCTCCGACAAGGCACCCTTCGGGCAGGCCGTGCGTGCCCGCTCCGAGAACGGCGGCGGCTGGATGGCGTGGGTGGTCGCGGTCGAGGACCTCTCCGTGGTCGAGGAGCGGCTCGGTCGGCCGTCGGTGGAGGGGCACCGGCACACGCCGGAGGGCGTCGAGCTGCAGTGGCGTCAGATCGGGGTGCTCAACGTCATCGACAACGGCAACCGGCCGTTCTTCGTGCGCTGGGAGTCGGCGCCGGAGCACCACCCCTCCCGGCTGGAGGAGAGCACGACCCGCCTGACCGGCCTGACCGTCGGCGGCGACGTGCCCGAGGTCCGCGACTGGCTCGGGCTCGCCGACGCGCCGCAGGGCGAGTTCGAGAGCGACATCGAGTTCGGCTTCCTCGAGGACGACGACTGCCCGTGCCTCACCGAGGTCACCTTCTCCACGCCGCAGGGCAGCGTCACCATCTGACCTCCCGGCTGCTGCGGCCCCACGGCCTGCCGCCACGCATACCTGTGCAGGAGCGTGTGTCGCAGGCGTCGTCAGGACGACGGATGTGACACACGCTCAGGCACCACCGTGCCCTCAGGCGCGTCCGAAGCCCCGCAGCCGCAGGCTGTTGAGCACGACCAGCACCGAGGACAGCGCCATCGCGCCACCGGCGATCACCGGGGTCAGCAGGCCGAAGGCCGCGAGCGGGATGGCCAGCGTGTTGTAGCCGAAGGCCCACACGAGGTTCTGCTTGATGACCGTCAGGGTCTGCCGGGACAGGCCGATGGCGTCGGCGACGGTGTCGACGTCCGCGCGCATGAGGACGATGTCGGCGGACTCGGCGGCGACGTCGGTGCCCGAGCCCATCGCCATGCCCAGGTCGGCCTGCGCCAGCGCCGCCGCGTCGTTGACGCCGTCACCGACCATGGCCACGACGCGACCCTGCTCCTGCAGCGTCCGGACGTGGGCGAACTTGTCCTGCGGCAGCACCTCGGCGGTGACGTTCGCCGGGTCGATGCCCACCTGTTCGGCGACGGCGGCGGCGGTGCGCGGGTTGTCACCCGTGAGCAGGTATGGCGTGAGGCCCAGGTCGCGCAGCCGCTGCACCGCCTGCGGGGAGGACTCGCGGGCGGTGTCGGCGACCGTGATGAGGGCTCGGGCCGTGCCGTCCCAGCCGACGAGCACGGCCGTGCCGTCGGCGCGCTCCATCGCCTCGACGAGCACCTCGGGGACGACCTCGAAGAGGCTCGCACGCCCCACCGTCACGACGGTGTCCTTGAGCGTGGCACGGACGCCCTCGCCGGGCAGGTTGGTGAAGTCCTCGGCGGTGACGAGGGTGACCCCGCGCTCGCGGGCGCCGGCGACGATCGCCGCGGCCACCGGGTGCTCGCTGCCGGCCTCGACGCTCGCGGCGGCCTTGAGGGTCGCGTGCTCCGGGAGGGACCCAGCGGTGACGACGTCGGTCAGGACCGGGTGGCCCGTGGTCAGGGTCCCGGTCTTGTCGAGCACGACGGTGTCGACGCGACGGGTGGACTCCAGGATCTGCGGGCCCTTGATGAGGATGCCGAGCTGCGCCCCGCGCCCGGTCCCGGTGAGCAGCGCGGTCGGCGTCGCCAGGCCCAGCGCGCACGGGCAGGCGATGATGAGCACCGCCACGGCGGCGGCCAGGCCCTGGGTGAACCCCTGCCCGGTGGCGAGCCACAGCAGCAGCGTCACCGCGGCGATGACGAGCACGGCGGGCACGAAGACCGCCGAGATTCGGTCCGCCAGCCGCTGCACCGGCGCCTTGCCGGTCTGCGCCTGCTCCACGAGGTCGGTGATCCGCGCCAGGGTGGTCTCCGACCCGACCCGGCTGGCCCGGACGATGAGCCGGCCGTGACCGTTGACCGTCGCGCCGGTGACCTGGTCCTGCGGTCCCACCTCCACCGGCATCGACTCGCCGGTGACCATCGAGGCGTCGATGGTGGAGCGGCCGGAGAGGATGACGCCGTCGGTGGCGACCTTCTCGCCCGGGCGCACGACGAAGCGGTCGCCGACGACGAGCTCCTCGATCGGGACGCGGTGCTCGCTGGTCGCCATCGCGCCCGTGCCGGCGTCCTGGCGCAGCACCGCCACGTCCTTGGCGCCGAGCTCCATGAGCGAGGTGAGGGCCGAGCGCCCCTGCGCCTTGGCCCGCGCCTCGATGTAGCGGCCGATGAGCAGGAAGGCCGTGACCACGGCGACGACCTCGAAGTAGAGGTCGTGGGTGAAGCCGGTGAACAGCGCGACCACCGACCAGCCCATCGCGGCCGTCGTGCCGACGGAGACGAGGGTGTCCATCGTCGAGGCGCCGTGGCGGGCGTTGATCGCCGCGGCGCGGTGGAAGGGCCACGCGGCCCAGAGGTAGACCGGCAGGGTCAGGAGGAACTGCGCCCAGTGCCCGGCCGTGCCGGCGGCCTCCCGGACCGGCGGCACCATGTGCAGCACCGCCACGACGAGGGCGAGCGCGGCCGCGACGACCATCCGCAGCCGCAGCGAGCCCTGTCGGACCACGTCGTGGGTCATCGCCGGCGCCCGACCCGGGCCGGTGGCGTCCTCGACGAGGGGAGTGGCGCCATACCCTGTCTTCTCGACGACGCCCACGATGTCGGTGACGGAGAGGGCGGACGGGAAGGTGACGCTCGCCTTCTCGGTGGCGAGGTTGACGCTGGCCTGGACGCCGTCGACCTTGTTGAGCTTGCGCTCGATCCGCGCCGAGCACGACGCGCAGGTCATCCCGCTGATCGCGAGGTCGACGTGCTGCGTCTCGCCGGGGGCGTCGGTGGTGGTGCTCATCTCAGGTCTCTCCTGCATCTCCCTGACCGGGCGTCGCGAATGGTTGCCTGCCCTCAGGCCTGGGCGGTGTAGCCGGCCTCCTCGACGGCCGCGCGGGCGGCCTCGAGATCGAGCGGCCCGTCGGAGGTGACGAAGACGTCGGTGTCGCCGCCCTTGACGAGGTCGTCGACGCGCACGTCGAGGACGCCGTCGACCTCGGTGAGCTCCTCGGTCACCGAGGCGACGCAGTGGCCGCAGGTCATGCCGGAGACGACGAGCTTGGTGGTCTGGTTGGAGACGGGAGTATCGGTCATGGGGTGCTCCTTCGCGATGGTGGGGTATGCCGGTGGCTGCGTCGGCGGCACCGTAGGCCGCCGGGCTGGGCGCCGGCTGGTGTCAGCTGCGGACGAGCCGTGCGATGGCCGCCGAGGCCTCGCGGACCTTCTCGTCCTTGGCGTCCTCGGACTCCGCGGCGGCGTCGACGACGCAGTGCGCGATGTGGTCCTCGAGCAGCCCGAGGCTGACCGACTGCAGCGCCTTGGTGGCCGCGCTGACCTGGGTCAGCACGTCGATGCAGTAGGTGTCCTCCTCGACCATGCGGGCGATGCCCCGCACCTGCCCCTCGATCCGGCGCAGGCGCTTGAGGTAGTCGTCCTTGGACCCGGTGTATCCGTTCACAGCCACGGCAACAGCATACCCCCTATGGGTATTCTTGCCAACCCTTGGTGCAGCCGTCCGACGACGACGGTAGGCGAGGGCCGGCCCGTCCGGCAGGCGGCGCGGGCGGGCGGTGGCTACCGTGACGGGATGAGCGAGCAGAGCAGCACGTCAGGGTCCGAGGAGTCCGACGCCCGGCAGGAGGCCGCCGAGCACGTGGTCGACCGGGTGGAGAGTTGGGACGAGGGCGCGGAGCCCGAGACGATCCGGGAGGACCTGGAGGAGGGCATGGCCCAGGCCGAGGTCGAGGTCGACGAGCGCGACCTGGACCAGATGGCCACGCAGATCCATGACCAGGGGAGCACCGACACCCCCGAGGTGGGGTGAGAGCTGGGGTGCGTCTGCTCCTCCTGGCCGACACCCATGTGCCGAAGCGGGCGAAGGACCTGCCGGCGCCGGTGTGGGACCGCGTAGCGGAGGCCGACGTCGTGGTCCACGCCGGGGACTGGGTCACCCCCGACCTGCTGGACACCCTCGAGCAGCGCTCGTCCCGTCTGGTCGCGGTGTGGGGCAACAACGACGGGCCGGAGCTGCGACGTCGGCTGCCCGAGGTGGCGCGGACCGAGATCGGCGGTCTCCGGTGGGGCGTCGTGCACGAGACCGGCTCCAAGGAGCGGCGGCAGGAGCGGATGCGCGCGGCATACCCGGACCTGGACGTCCTCGTCTTCGGGCACAGCCACATCCCCTGGGACACCGAGCACGACGGGCTGCGGTTGCTCAACCCCGGCTCACCGACCGACCGCCGGCGTCAGCCGCACTGCACCTACATGACCTGCACCGTCGCCGACGGGGCGCTCGACGAGGTGACTCTCCACCGGCTCTAGGTCGACGGGCGAGCGCTCAGATCCGCTCGACCCGGTCGGCCTGCGGTCCGCGGTCGCTCTGGCGCACCTGGTAGCGCACCCGGTCACCCGGGAGGAGCCCCTCGTCGTCACGCAGCACCGACACGTGGACGAAGAGATCGGCCCCTCCCGCGTCAGGGGTGATGAAGCCGAAGCCCCGCTCGGCGTCGTAGCGGGCGACGACCCCCTGCCCGCCACGGGCTGCGGCCCCACGGGCGTCGCCCCGGCCCGGGCCGCGAGCGTCGCGCTGCGGTGCGCCACCGGGGGCGTCGCGACGACCCGACCTGGGGCGGCTCGCGGCCGGCGCAGGGCGGCGTCCGCGGGACGAGCCGCCCGCGAGCCGGACGTCGCGGGCCTGCGGTCCCCGCTCGCTCTCGACGACGTCGAACATCACCCGGTCGCCCTCGTCCAGCACGGGGAGGTCGTCGGGCAGCGCCCGGGCGTGGACGAAGACGTCGGGGCCGCCGGAGTCCGCGGCGATGAAGCCGAAGCCCTTGTCCTCGTCGAACCACGACACCGTGCCGTCCGCGCCGTCGGATGTCGCGGCGCCCTGCCCTGCCTCCGCGCCGAGCGGGAGCAGGTGGTCGGCCTGCGGTCCCTTCTGCCCGTCGACGACGAGGAAGGCCACCCGCTGGCCCTCGGAGACGACGCCGTCGCCGACGATGGCCGTGCTGTGCAGGAAGATCTCGTCACCCCCGCCGTCAGGGGTGATGAAGCCGTAGCCCTTGGACGGCTCGTACCAGGACACGGTGCCGAGCACGCCCAGCGGTGCGTCGGCGGACCGGTCGGCCGTGACCCGGACGGCGCGTGCCTGTGGGCCGCGGTCCCCCTCACCGATCTCGAACTCGACCACCTGTCCCTCCCGGAGCACCTTGGTCGCGTCGCTGCTGAGGATCTCGGAGGCGTGGACATACAGGTCGTCCGCCCCCTCGCCGAGGGCGATGAAGCCGAAGCCTCGGTCGGTGTCGAACCAGCGGACGGTTCCTTCGGTCACGGTGGGCTCCTGGAGTGACGGGGTGAAGTGGTCTGCCTCCAGTGTCCCCGACGCCGGGCCCGGGTGGTGCACGCGCTCCGCGGGCGGCGGCTGCCAACGGTCGCGCCCAGTGGCTTAGGTATGCGGTCGGATCCGGGCCGCCGGCGCGCCCACGTGGGCCACTCGGTCGCGTAGCGGAGCGTCGGATCAGACGGGCTCGAGCGGCCGGTGCGGTCCGGGCGGGAGCGTGACCTCGATGTCCTGCCCCGGGCGGATCTCCCCGCCGCGCTCGACGACGGCCATGACGCCGGCCTTGCGGACCACGCGGACGTCCCGCGCGGTGGGTGAGCCCGTCGACGGGGCTGGATCGCCCTGCGGCGTGCCGTCCTCCTTCGCCAGGACGACCTCGAGCAGCCCCGGGCGGAAGGCGTTGATCTGGGCGCACGGGTTGCGCAGGCCGGTGAGCCGCAACGATGCGTCCCCGAGGTGCAGGACGGTATCCGTCGGGAGCCCGAGCAGGTCCACACCCCGGGTGAGCACGTTCTCGCCCAGGTCGCCGGGGGCGAGGGCATACCCCTGCTCCTCCGCCTCGGCGAAGAGCTCCGCGTGGACGAGGTGCACCTGGCGCAGGTTGGGCTGGTTAGGGTCGCGCCGCACCCGGGACCGGTGCTGCACCAGGCGCCGGCGTGGGCGTCACCGACGACACCGAGCCCGGCGACGACGCAGATGCTGTCCACCGGGACCTTGCTGAAGCGGTGCTGCTCGTCCCGGCTCACGGACACCACGTGCGGAGACATCATCTGCTCCCTCTCGACGTCAGCCGACCGGCGCGAACTCGCAGAAGCTCGCGTAGTGGTCCTCGGTGTAGTACCAGACCTCGGGGTCGACCTCGCCGCCCCCGGTCACCACGCGTTTGGCACCGCGGTGTCCGAGGCCGGGCGTCTCGACGGTGAACTCCTGGTAGTAGTCGAACGACTCGTCCGGCAGGTAGCCCTCCCGGTTCTGGAAGGTCGAGCCGTCCTTGCCGTAGTCGTAGGGGCCGCCCGCCTCGATGTCGTCGACGACCGGGTCCAGCTCGGCCGGGAGTATGCCGTCGGCGCAGGCGTCGACGTCGTCCCAGTCGCGGGTGTCGGTCCCGACCGGCTCGCCCTCCGCTGCGCCCGCCGGGGTCTCCTCCTGGGTGGGCTCGTCCGACGTGGGCCCGTCGGACGTGGGCTCGGGCGTCGTCGCGGTCGGCCTCGCCGCTGCGTTGGTCGCCTCGGACGGCTCCTCGTCGCCGGTCCAGCCGCCCTGCCCGAGCGCCAGCACGAGCACGAGCACGGCGCAGAGCACGAGCAGCACGGCGGCGACGGGGCGCGACAGCCTCACGGCTGCTCCCCGTCCTCGGCCCGGCGCGCCCCCAGGGCGACCACGGCCAGCGACTCGGCGTCGTCGAGGATCTCCGAGAGGATCCACCAGGCGCGCCCGTCCCGCTCGGCGAGGGCACCGGCGTCCGCCCAGAGCAGGGCCACCTCCTGCCCGTCCCAGACCTCCCCGAGGTCGCGCAGCGCGTCGGCGAGAGCGTCGAGGTTGGTGGCCGCGGTCGGCGGCAGCCGCAGCGCCTGGGCGACCTGCGCCTGCGTCTCGCGCAGACCGCCGCCGCGCGGGGTGGTCACCTCGGCGACGGCATACCCTGCCTGCGCGAAGTGGGCGCGCGCGTCCTCGGCGCGCTCGGCGGGGAGGATGATCACCGCTGGTCCAGGTGGGCGACGAGCTCGGGGGCCAGGCCGACGTAGGTCGCCGGGGTGAGCGCGACCAGCCGCTCCTCCTCGTCCTCCGGCAGCCCCAGGCCGCGGACGAAGTCCACGAGCTCGGCCTGCCCGATCCGCCGCCCGCGGGTCAGCTCCTTGAGCCGCTCGTAGGGGTTGCTCATCCCCTCCACGCCCCGCGCGGCCAGCGCCCGCATGACCGACTGGATCGGCTCGGCGAGCACCTCCCAGTTGCGGTCGAGGTCGGCGGCCATGGCCTCCGGGACGGCGTCCAGCCCGGACAGGCCGCGGCTCACATTGTCCAGCGCGAGGAGGCCGTGCCCGAGGGCGGAGCCGATGTTGCGCTGCATCGAGGAGTCGGTGAGGTCGCGCTGCAGCCGGCTGGTCACCAGCGTCGTGGCGAGCACGTCGAGCAGCGCGTTGCTGACCTCCAGGTTGGCCTCGGCGTTCTCGAAGCGGATCGGGTTGACCTTGTGCGGCATCGTGCTCGAGCCCACGGTGCCTTGCCCGCGGACCTGCGCGAAGTACCCCAGGGAGATGTAGGTCCACATGTCCGTCGCCAGGTTGTGCAGGATGCGGTGGAAGCGCGCGACGTCGGCGTAGAGCTCGGCCTGCCAGTCGTGGCTCTCGATCTGGGTGGTGAGCGGGTTCCACTCCAGCCCGAGGTGCTCGACGAAGGAACGGCTGATCTGCTGCCAGTCCGCGCCCGGGACCGCCTCGACGTGCGCCCCGTAGGTGCCGGTGGCCCCGTTGAGCTTGCCCAGGTATGCCACCCCCTCGACCCGGCGCAGCTGTCGCGTCAGCCGGTGCGCCAGCACCGCCAGCTCCTTGCCCATCGTCGTCGGCGTGGCCGGCTGCCCGTGCGTGTGCGCGAGCAGCGGGACCTCGGCGAGCTCGTGCGCCATGGCCGACAGCTGGTCAACCAGGGCGCGAGCCCGCGGCAGCCAGACCTCCTGCACCGCGCCCTGCACCATGAGCGCGTACGACGTGTTGTTGATGTCCTCGCTGGTGCAGGCGAAGTGGATGAGCTGCCCCAGCGCCTCGGCCCGGGAGGTCCCCTCGCGCCCCCGCCCTCGCTCTCGGCGTCCGACCCGGTCAGTAGGTCGACGAGCCGACCGCGCAGGAAGTACTCGATGGCCTTCACGTCGTGCACCGTCTCGGCCTCGATGACCTTCAGCTCAGCGATCGAGTCGGCGTCGAAGTCGACCACCAGGGCCCGCAGGGCCTCCTGCTCCTGCGCCGAGAGGCCGGGGGCGCGGGCACCACGTCGTGCCCGACGAGGTGCAGCAGCCACTCCACCTCGACGTGCAGCCGCGCCCGGTTCAGCGCCGCCTCGGAGAGGTGGTCCACGAGCGGCGCGACCGCGCCGCGGTACCTCCCGTCCAGGGCACCCAGGGCGATGCTGGGGGCGAGCTCGGCGAGCGGCGTGCGGGCAGCGGGGAGCGGCATACCGGCATTGTGGCAGGCAGTGGCGACGGCCCAAGCATCGTCGGTGTCAACTTCGGGTTGACTGGCTTTGGCGTCAAGACTATGTTGACATCATGACGACACCACAGGACCGTATGCGCACCTTCCGGATGACCTCGGGGGTGGCGGTGATCCTCGCGGGCTTCGTGAGCTACTACGTCTCCCGGCTGATCGACGGCGGCTTCTGGCACGGCTTCTTCCAGGGCGCGACCATGGCGCTCATGGTCCTCGGCGCCTTCCTCGTCGGGAGCGGGCGGTGGCCGGGGCGCCGTCGTGACGGCGACGAGGAGCAGCACTGGCTGCCGAGCCGGGACGGGCGATGACTGGTCCGGCGCAGGGCGCGCCGCGGGAGGAGGACGAGGACCTCGTCGTCGCCCTGGGGAGGGTGATCGTCGGCGACGGGGGAGAGGTGTCGGTGGCCGGTGGCACGCTGGAGACGGAGGAGCACCTCCGGCTGGTGCGGCGGTGCGCCGAGGCCCACGAGGGCACGGCGGCGTTGCTGCGGCAGGCGGTCGGCTCGGCCCGCGGTGCGGGCGTGAGCTGGGCGCGGCTCGGGGCGGAGCTGGGTCTGTCCCGGCAGGGTGCGCAGCAGCGGTTCGGCGAGTCCGCCGGGCCGGGGGAGGAGGACGACGATGGAGCGGACCAGCGGTGGTTGGGCCCGGTCACCGCCGTGGACGAGATGGGCGAGCTGGAGCTCGCGGGCGAGCTGGGGTGGCACACCGTCGAGGCCGGGATGTTCCGGCACCGGATGGTGCGGACCGGCACGCGGTGGGAGCACCGGCGGGTGATCTGGACCCGGCCCGTCCGGCACTACCTCACCGAGGGGTGGCAGGTGGGGGCGCGGGCCTTCCCGTGGCTCTACTTGGTGCGGGACACCGGGCTCCCGGTGGGCGACGCGTCCTGAGCTGCCGGCGCCGCGGTCAGCGCTTCTTGGCGTCCGGGTCGATCTCGTCGGCGCTCACGTAGTCGCCGGTGACGCGGTCGCGGTGCTCGCGAGCGATGCGGGTGGCCTCCTCAGCCTCCTGGTGCAGCTTGTCGGCGTGCTGCTGGGCCTCGCGCGCCTTGCCCTGCAGCTCCTTGGCGCGCTCCTCGGCGCTCTGGGCGTAGGACTCGCCGGACTGCGCCTTCTCGCGGAGTCCGGCCGCCTCCTCGCGGGCGGCCGCCAGCCGCTTGTTGCGCGCGACGACCGCCCAGGCGGCCAGCGCCGCCACCACGACGACGGCGATGACGACGATCCAGACGATGGCCGAGGTGTCCATGACCGGCAACCTAGCCGATGTGCTGCGGGACCGCTCGGCCGTCCGCTGCGTCTGCGGCACTCCGGCCGACCCGGTGCTCGGTCCAGCGTCCGGTCACCGGCGCGGTGTGGCTGACGAGCACGACCGCCCGGCCACCGCCCACCCTGTCCAACAGGCCGCCCAGGGCCCGCTGCGCCGTCGCGTCGTCGAGGTGGGCCGTCGGCTCGTCGAGCAGCACAACCGGCCGCTCCGAGAGCAGCGCCCGGGCCAGCGCGAGCCGGCTGCGCTCACCGCCGGACAACCCTGTCAGCGGGGTGTCGAGACCGTGCGGCAGTGTGCCGAACCAGCCACCCAGGTCGACCGCCACGACGGCGGCCAGCAGCTGCTCGTCGGTGCGCCCGGCGCCGCCAGGGCGAGGTTGGCGCGCACCGACCCGGCGAAGGCGTGCGGCTCGTCGTCGACGACGGCCAGCAGCGCTCGGGTCTGCTCCAGGTCCAGGGCACGCACGTCCGAACCGCACCGGCACCCTTGGCCCGTGTCCGCGTCCGCGCCGGCCAGCAGGTAGTCCCCGCCGCTCGGGTCGAGGTGGCGCGCCAGCACGGCGAGGGCGGTCGACTTGCCGGCACCGTTGGGTCCGCTGAGGCGGATGCGGTCGCCCGGCTCCACGACGAGGTCCAGCAGGTGCAGGTCGGGGAGCGTGGACCCGGCGGGGGGCCTGGCACCGGTCGCCCCGTCCCCGGCCGCTCCGGCCGCACCGTCCGCCCGGGGCGCCCACCGGGCCGAGGCCCCGCGCAACTCCAGCACGGGCGGTGCGGGTGGCACCGGGGTGGTGCCCCGGCCGGCGACGGCCGGCTCCTGACCGACGAGCGCCTCGAGGCGTGCCGCCGCCGACCGGGCGCGGGCCCGGGCGCCCGCCACCTCGGGCAGGCCGGCCCAGGCGTCGGCCAGCGCGAGCGGCACCAGCGCCACGAGCGCGGCGTAGGGCCCGCTCAGCGTCCCCTCCGCCCGCGCCCCCCAGGCGAGCAGGCCCACGAGCGTCGCGGTGACGGCCACGACCACCCACGTGGCGGCGAGCCCGGCCGCCCGGGCCCGGGTGAGCCGGGCCTCGCTGCGCCGCTGCGCCGCCTCCGCCTGCAGCACCGGGGCGACCAGCTCCCGATGCCCGCCCACGGTCCCGGCGACGGCCTGGACCGCGAGCAGGTTCGCGACCAGGGCGGTGACCCGGTCCCGGACCTCGCCGCGCTGCGCCACGGCGGCGTCCTGCGCGGGGCGCTCCACGGCATACCCGAGGACGGTGAGGAGGGCGACGAGGAGACCACCGGCGGCCACGACGAGACCCGCGATCGGCAGGTGCCAGCCCGCGATGGCCGCCCCGACGAGGGTGGCGAGGAGGGTGGACCAGGCGGGCACGCTCACCCGCACGTGCTCGTCGACGACGTCCTCGAGGTCCCGGGCGGCGGCGGTGAGCACCTGTCCGCGGCTGCGTCGCCCCAGCCGGGCGGGGGTGAGCGGGATGAGAGCGGCGTAGAGGTCGGCCCGCCGCCGGGACAGGTCGTCGAGGGCCACGTCGTGGCTGACCACGCGCTCGGCGTAGCGGAACACCGGCCGGAAGATGCCGAACGCCCGTACCCCGACGATCGCCACGAGCAGGGTCAGCACGACGGGCATGGTCGAGGCCTGCACGATGAGCCACCCCGAGGTCGCGGTCAGCGCCACCCCGCAGCCGACCGACGCACCGCCCAGCAGGCAGGCCAGCGCCAGCCCGCGGCGACCGCGCGGGGTGCGCAGGGGCGCGACCTCACCGGGGCGGCGACCGTCGGCTGGCTCCTGGTCAGCCCCGGTCGGGTGGGGTGCCGCGGCCGGGTCGGTCGGACGGCCGGCCTGCGGAGCCGGGTCCGCAGCGGCGGCGTCGAGGCGCCACCGGTCGTCCGCGAGCGCGGCCAGGTAGCAGTCGTGGGTCACGACGACGAGCCGACGCGTGTGGGCGAGCCCGGTGATGACCTGGTGCAGGACGGGTATGCCGTCCACCGCCACGTTGGCCGTCGGCTCGTCCAGCAGGAGCAGCGGCGCCGGGGAGAGGGTGGCGCGGGCGAGGGCGAGCCGGGCCCGCTGACCGGCCGACAGGCCGAACCCGTCGTCCCCGAGCCGGGTGTCCAGCCCGTGCCGGTCAGCCAGCTGCGCCCACAGCCCGACCTCGGTCAGCGCCGCGGTCATCGCGGCGTCGGTCGCGTCCGGGGCGGCGGTCGCGAGGTTGTCGCGCACGGTGCCCGGCAGCAGCAGCGGCCGCTGGGTCGCCAGGTGGGCCGCGGGGGCGCTGACCGTCCCGGACGCGGGGGTGCGCAGCCCCGCGAGCAGCTCCAGCACCGTCGTCTTGCCGGCCCCGCTGGGCCCGGTCAGCACGGTCAGGCCGGGCCCGGACGACGTCGTGAGGGTCAGCCCGTCCAGGGTGCGGACCCGGCCGGGGTGGGCGTAGGAGACCTCGGCGAGCCCGATGGGCCGCCCGGCCGGTGTCGCCGGACGGGCACCACGGGCACGACGGGCCTCCCCCAGCACCCCGTCGTCGGCCAGCTCCTGCAGCACCTGCGCCCCGTCGGCGGCGTTGTGGAACTCGGCGCGACCCGGCGGACCGGCCAGTACGCCTCGGGCGCCAGCAGGATCGCGGTGAGCCCGACGACGAGGTCCATCCCCCCGTGCGCCAGCCGGAGCCCGACCGCCACTGCCACCATCGCGACCGAGATCGTCGCCAGCAGCTCCAGCGCGGCCGTCGACAGGAAGGCCGTCCGCAGCGTGGCGACGCTCGCCCGCCGGTGCCGCTCCCCGACCTCGCGCACCACGTCCACCTGCGCTCGCGCCCGCCCGTAGGCCACCAGCGTCGGCAGGCCCCGCATCACGTCGAGGAAGTGCCCGGCCAGCAGCTCCATCGCGCCCCACCGCCGCGCCGTCTCGTCACGCGTATGCATGCCGATGAGCGCCGCGAAGACCGGCAGCAGCGGCAGCGTCAGCACGACGATGAGCGCGCTCCACGGGTCCACCACCACGAGGGCGACCAGCGCCAGCGCCGGCACCACGGCCGCGGTGACGAGCGCGGGGAGGTAGCGGGCGACATACGGCTCGAGGGCGGAGACCCCGTCGGTGGCGCGGGTGAGCGCGACCTCGGTGCCCGGCCGCCCCTCCACCGGCCGCGCCAGCCAGTGCCGCAGCAGCGCCTCCCGCACGATCCCGACCACGCGCAGCCCGGCGCGCCGGGCGACCAGCTCGCCCGCGCCGGCGAGCAGCCCGCGCGTCACCAGCAGCGCGACCAGCCAGCCGAGGTATGCCGTGAGTTCCTCGCGCTCGCCCCGCACCACCGCGCCGACGACGAGGGCGAGGGTCACCGCCTGCGCGATCGCGACGACCCCCGAGAGGACGCCGACGACGGACAGCGAGGCCACCGGGCCGCGGGTCGCCGGGAGGGCCCGCAGCAGGTCGGGGTCGAAGGGTCGCACCGGCTCAGTGTCGCTGGTCGTGCGGGCGCGCGGGCACGGGGCTCCACGCCCGCCGTCGCTGCCTCACGTCAGCGGCCCGCCCCGACCTGGTCGCCCTCCACGACGGCGGCGTGGTGCACCTGCGTCGGGATGTGGTGCCCCGAGACCCGCTTGCGGAAGGTCCAGTAGCTCCAGGAGGTGTAGATCAGCATGATGGGGGTGAAGACCAGCGCGACGACGGTCATGATGCCCAGCGTCTTCTGGCTCGAGCTGGCGTTCTGCGTGGTCAGCGACCACGCCGGGTCCAGGCTGGAGGGCATCACGTCGGGGAAGAGCGCCAGGAAGAGCGAGGCGGTGGCCAGCCCGATCGCGGCGAAGGTGCCGGTGAAGGCCCATCCCTCCCGACCGCGGCCGGCCATCAGTAGGCCCCCGACGAGGCTGGCCGCGGCGATGCCGGTGACCGCCCATGACAGACCCGATCCGCTGCGTGCCTGCAGGATCGCGAGCCAGGCCACGGCCAGCACCGCGGCGACCAGACCGAGCCGGATCGCCAGGGCGCGGGCGTCGTGGCGCAGCTGCCCGTCGGTCTTGAGCGCGACGAAGAGTGCGCCGTGGGTGAGGAAGAGGGTGAGCGTGGTGAGCCCGCCGAGCAGCGCGACCGGTCCGAGGAGGTTCCAGAAGCCGCCGACATACTCCATCTCGGCGTCGATCGGCACCCCGAGCACGATGTTGGTGAAGGCGACACCCCACAGCAGCGCGGGGACGAAGGACCCCACGACGACCATCGTGTCCATCCGCGCGCGCCATGCGGCCGAGTCGACCTTGCCGCGGTACTCCAGCCCGATGCCGCGCAGGATGAGGCCCACGAGGATGAGCAGCAGCGGGAGGTAGAACCCGGAGAAGAGGGTGGCGTACCAGTGGGGGAAGGCGGCGAAGATCGCGCCGCCGGCCGTCAGCAGCCACACCTCGTTGCCGTCCCAGAAGGGGCCGATCGCCGAGAGCATCTGCCGCTTGCGCGTCTCGCCGGTATGCGCGGTCACACCGTCGGCGGGCGCCACATCGGCCCCGGGCTCGTCGCGGCCGAGGACGGGCAGCAGCATGCCGACGCCGTAGTCGAAGCCCTCGAGGCAGAAGTAGCCGATCCACAGGACGGCGATGAGGATGAACCAGATCGTGCTGAGCTCCATGATGTCCGTCCTGACTCAGTAGGTGAAGACGTAGGCGTCGTCGTCGTCGCGGGTGCGGGGGTCGTAGGACGCGTCCTCGGGGACCTGCTCGGCGCCGGCCCGTCCGTAGCGGAGCAGCAGGCCGACCTCGACGACGGCGAGCGCGCCGTAGAGGAGGGTGAAGACGGTCATCGAGGTCAGCACCTCGCCCGCGGTGGTGCCCGGGGAGACGCCAGTCTGCGTCGTCATGAGGCCCATGACCAGCCAGGGCTGGCGGCCCATCTCGGTGAACACCCACCCGAAGGTGTTGGCGAGCAGCGGCAGCAGCAGCACCGCGAGCCCGGCCCAGGCCCACAGCGGGTGGCTCATCCGGGTCTCCTCGGTCTCGCTGCCCCGGCCGCGCAGCACCCACAGGACGGCGGCGGCGATCGCCATGGCGGCGAAGCCCAGGCCCATCATGAGCCGGAAGCTCCAGTAGGTGACCGGGATGACCGGGCGGTAGTCCTCGGCGGCGGTCAGCTCGGACCCGGCGTAGGTGAGCTCGTAGCGGTCCTGGATGTTGTCGATGCCCTCGACGGCGCCCTCGAGGCTGCCGGTGGCCAGGTAGGACAGCAGCTTCGGCACCGTCAGCGCCCAGACCTCCTCGCTGCCGTCGAGGGTGCCGACGGTGATGATCGAGAAGGGGGCGCCCTCACCCTCGGGCACGTCCTCGTAGAGCGCCTCGGCGGCGGCCATCTTCATGGGCTGCACCTCGGTCATCACCTTGCCCTGCACGTCACCGGTGACGATGACGCCGAGCGAGGCGACGAGGACGGTGACCGCACCGAGCTTGGCGGCCTTGCGGTACATCGGCTTGTCCGTCGCCGGGGTCGCCTGCCGGGCCAGGTGCCACATCGCGAAGGTGAGGACGAAGCCGCCGCCGGTCATGTAGGCGGCGGTGACGACGTGCGGGTAGGCGACGAGCTGCACCGGGTTGTTGAGCACGGCCAGGAAGTCGGTGAGCTCGGCCCGTCCGGTCTCCGGGTTGAGCTCGTAGCCGACCGGGTTCTGCATGAAGGAGTTGGCCGCCAGGATGAAGTAGGCCGACAGCAGCGTCCCGATGTGCACCAGCCAGATCGCGGCGGCGTGCAGCTTCTCCGGGATCCGGCCCCACCCGAAGATCCACAGGCCGAGGAAGGTCGACTCGAGGAAGAAGGCCAGCAGCGCCTCGATGGCGAGCGGGGCGCCGAAGATGTCACCGACGAAGCGCGAGTAGTCCGACCAGTTCATCCCGAACTGGAACTCCTGGACGATGCCGGTGACCAGGCCCAGCGCGAAGTTGATGGTGAAGAGCTTGCCGTAGAACTTCGTCAGCCGCAGCCACCGCGGGTCGCGGGTGCGCATCCACTGCGTCTGCATGATGGCGACGAGCAGGGACAGCCCGATCGTGATCGGCACGAAGAAGTAGTGGTAGACGGTCGTGATGCCGAACTGCCAGCGGGCGAGATCGAGTGCTTCCACGGGAGCCTCTGGGGGTGGGAGGGAGAACTACGTGACGTCGTAAAGCATACGGTGCGTCGTCCCGGTCGACCTCCCTGGGGTCGGCTCAGCTGAACGTGAGAAACCCCACGACGGCGGCGGGCAGCGCCAGCGTCACCAGCGCCAGGAGGGTCACGGCGACGCGGGTGTGCCAGGGCGCCGGCGGGTGCGCCAGCAGACGAACCCGAGCGGTCACCTCCGGCGTGCCGGTCGCGGCCATGGCGACCAGCGCGCGGGCGAGGTCGGTCGGGCCGGTGCGCTGCTCGGCGATCCGGTCCGCCAGAGCCTCCGCCAGCAGATGCACCTCGGCCAGGGCGGCGGGCACCCGGAGCGGCTCGGGCACCGCCTCGTGCAGCACGGTGAACAGCTCCAGCAGCAGGTCGTGGCGTGCGTCGAGGTGCCCCTGCTCGTGCGCCAGGACGGCGCGCAGCTCGGCTTCCCCGAGCCGATCGAGGGCGGCGCTGGTGAGGACGATGCGGTCGCCGCGGCCCGGGAGGCAGTAGGCGCTGGGGTTGCCCTGGGCCAGGACGGTGACGTCGGGTCGGGCGATGCCGGAGGCGGCGCGGGCCGGGTCGCCCGCGAGGTGCTCTCCGACGAGGTCCACCAGCTCGCGGTGTCGGGCACGGCGGCGCCGCAGGTCGGTGCCGACCCGGTGTCCCGAGAGGAGCAACCGGACGAGCATGACACCGGAGAGCGACAGGGCGAGGCCGAGGAGCAGCGGCTGGGACAGGCCGGTGGTGAGGACCGCGACCGGGGCGGCGAGCAGGGCGCACAGCACCCCGGCCAGGCTCACCGACTGCCACAGCAGCAGGGCAGGTCCCGGCATGGAGCGCAGGGCGGTCCATGCGGGCAGCACCCGCGGGGCGAGCAGGACGAGCGCGAGCGCCGCGAGGACGACCGACGCGGTGAGCAGCGGGCCGGTCACGGCGGGGTACGGTCAGGCGCGGCGGCGCTCGACCTCGGCCAGGGCGGCGCGCAGGTCGTCGAGCTCGCCCGGGCTGGCGTCGTCGAGGAAGTGCAGCATCGCCGCGGTGCGGTCGGCCTGCACCGTGTCCAGGGCCGAGCGCAGCGCGGTCGCCGCCAGCTCCTCCCGGCTGGCTGCGGCGGAGTAGCGCCAGGCCCGCCCGTCCCGGGTGCGGTCGGCTACGCCCTTCTTGGCCAACCGGTCCAGCACCGTCATGACAGTGGTGTAGGCCAGCTCCTTGTCGTGCTCGCGCCGCGCCAGGTGGTCGATGACATCCCGGACGGACAGGTCCGGACCCTCCGACCAGAGGATCTCCATGACCACCCGCTCGAGGTCACCGAGGGAGGCGCTGCGAAGGGGCATGTCCGCGAGGATACGCCCCGAACCTGGACGCCACCCCTCGTTCCTGCACCGGACGCGTGCTCAGGCTGCACCGGACGCGTGCTCGGACCGCACCGGTATGCCCTCAGTCCGGGTAGCCCTGCGGGTTCGCCTGTTGCCACCGCCAGGTGTCGGCGCACATGTCCTCGACCGACCGGCTCGCCCGCCAGCCCAACTCGGCCTGGGCGAGCGAGGGGTCGGCATACGAGCTGGCGATGTCACCGGCGCGCCGCGCCACGATCTCGTAGGGGATCTCCTGGCCGCTGGCGCGCTCGAAGGCCGACACCAGCTCGAGCACCGAGGTGCCGCGCCCGGTGCCGAGGTTCCACACCGACAGCGGCCGCTCGTGCGTGCTGATCCACTCCAGCGCCGCGACGTGCCCCTCGGCGAGGTCCTCGACGTGGATGTAGTCGCGCACGCCGGTCCCGTCGACCGTCGGGTAGTCGTCGCCGAAGACGGAGAGCTTCTCCCGCCGCCCGACAGCGACCTGGGCGATGAAGGGCATGAGGTTGTTGGGGATGTCGGACGGGTCCTCGCCGATGCGCCCCGAGGGGTGTGCACCGACCGGGTTGAAGTAGCGCAGCAGCGCGACCTTGAGCTGCGGGTAGGCGTGGGTCACGTCGCGCAGGATCTGCTCGTTCATGACCTTGGTCCAGCCGTAGGGGTTGGTCGCCGACGTCGGCAGCCCCTCGGTCATCGGCACCGGCGCGTCCTCGCCGTAGACCGTGGCGCTGGAGGAGAAGACGAGGTAGGGCACGTCCCGGGTGACCATCGCCTCCACGAGCCGCAGCGTCGCGCCGATGTTGTTGCGGTAGTAGTCGATCGGCTTCTCCACCGACTCGCCGACCGCCTTGAACGCCGCGAAGTGGATCACTGCGTCGAAGGACTCCTGCCCGAGCAGCGAGTCGAGCTTGTCGCCGTCGGCGAGGTCGAAGGCGTGCACCGGGACGGGTATGCCCGCCAGCTCCTCCAGGCGCGGGGTCACCGAGGGCTTGCTGTTGGAGAAGTCGTCGACGACGACGACCTCGTGCCCGGCCCTGGCCAGGGCGATGACGGTGTGGGACCCGATGTATCCGGCACCGCCGGTGACGAGGACGCGCATACCGCTCATGCTGTCAGATCCCGGGCGCGCGACCGCCCGGACGCCGGGGTCAGGGCTTGAGCAGGCGCGGACTGACCGGGGCCTTCGGGTAGCCGGAGACCGCCACGGCGCTCACGACGAGGTCGTGCACCGCGCGCTGCTTCGGGTCGCGGAACGGCCACAGCACGCTGACGAGGAAGAAGATGCCGACGGTGAAGAGGCTGAGCAGGCCCAGGAGCCCGCCGCGCACGAGGCCCACGAAGCCGCCCAGCGGCGACCCGTCGGCCTCGCGGACGACCTTGAGGCCGAGCAGCGCCTTGCCGGGCGACTGCCCCTTCGCGCCGTTGAGCCAGGCGAGGTAGCCGAGCGAGGCGAGCCAGGCGAACCCGGCGAGGTCCTCGAGCGGCTCGACGATGCCGCCGACCACACCCAGGACGACGAGGACCCCGAAGAGGAGGCACCAGTCGAGCAGCGTCGCGGCGACCCGCTCACCCCAGTCGGCGTAGCGCAGCTGCGGCGGCGGTGCCGGCCGGGTGGGCGGCGTGTCCTCGGGCTGGCCGTAGGCCGACGTCGGCGACCAGGCCGGGATCGGGGGAGTGCTCCACGGCGCGGCGTCGGTGGGGCCGGTGAGGTGGTCGCGCTCGCGGTCGCGGTCCGGTGGCGGCGGTGCCCAGCTCATGGTGTCTCCTCTGCCCTGCGCCGGTCGGTCGCCGGGAGTACGGTCCCGGACGTTCGACCGGTCGACCCGCCCAACGGTCGTCCGAGAAGACCCTCGCCCTGCGGCTGGTCCAACGGTTGCTCCTGTCCCTGCACGATCACTCCTCGCCCCGGCTCCTGCATCGCCTGTGGCCACGACCGTAGTTCGGGTCCGGGGCGCCGTCGACCGCAGGAACGGAGGCAGGCTGACCGGGAACGTGCCGCCCCGGCGACGATTCGCCGGTCAGGCGCCGGTGGCTCCGCGTTGCTGACCGTGGACGTGCCGCCCCGGCGACGATTCGCCGGTCGACCGGCGGTCGTCTCGGACCCGCCGACCGTCGTGCAGCTCGATCACCTGGTCGGCCCGGCCCATGAGGATCGGGTCGTGGGTGGAGACCACCGAGGCGATGCGCCGCTCGTGGGTGAGCCGGACGAGCAGGTCCATGATCATCGCGCCGGTCTCGGAGTCCAGCTGCCCGGTCGGCTCGTCGGCGATGAGGATGTCGGGGTCGCTGACCAGCGCCCGGGCGATGCCGACACGCTGCTGCTGCCCACCGGAGAGCTCGTAGGGCCGCTGCCGGCTGTGCCGCGCCAGCCCGACGAGCTCCAGCGCCTCCTCGACGCGGCGGGAGCGCTCGGTGACGGGGGTCTTCTGCAGCCGCAGCGGCACCTCGACGTTCTCCGCGGCCGACAGCACCGGCACCAGGCCGAAGCTCTGGAAGACGTAGCCGATCCGGTCACGGCGCACCGCGAGCACGTCCTTCTCCGGCAGCTCGGAGAGCACCCGCCCGTCGTCGAGCACCACCTGCCCCTGGCTCGGGCGGTCGAGGCCACCGAGCAGGTTGAGCAGCGTCGTCTTGCCGGAGCCCGAGGGCCCGCGCACCACGGTCAGCCGCCCCGCGGGCACCTCGAGGTCGACCCCGGCGAGGGCATGGACCTCCGTCGCGCCGCTGCCGAAGGTGCGGTGCAGGTCGCTCCCGGTGAGGACCACCGCGCCTGGGCTGTCTGCCGCTCGCTCCTGGTATGCCGTCTGCTCGCTCATCGCTCCTCCTGAGGTGTCGGGCGCGTCGCGTGCGGTGCATGGTCGGACGCAAGGGGTGTCCGGTCCGATCTGCCCCGACGCTCGCCCGTGTGCTCCTCGTCGTCCGGCCACACCTGCACATGGCTGGGCTCGGCCTCGAGCCGCACCCGGTCGCGCAGCCCCAGCTCCTCGACGTGCGCCCGCGGGAGCTGGATGCGCCCGGCCCGGTCGATGACGGTGTACTCCTTGGCCACCTGCCGCTGCTCGCCTGACTCGTCGGTCACGACATACCGCAGCACTTCGGTGGAGGTCCGCCCGTCGCGGATCGCGACCGTGCGCCGCACGTGGTCGGACACCGTCGGGTCGTGGGTCACGACGAGCACCGTCGTGCCGAGCTCGCCGGCGGAGGCGCGCATCGCCTCGAGCACCTGGGCGGAGGCGGCGTCGTCGAGCTCACCGGTCGGCTCGTCCGCCAGGAGCACGGCGGGGGAGTTGGCCAGCGCGGTCGCGATGGCGACGCGCTGCTGCTGCCCGCCGGACAGCTCGGCCGGGCGACGGGCGGCGCAGTCGCCGACCCCGAGGAGGCCGAGCAGCTCCTCGACCCGCTGCCCGCGCTCCTTCCTGCCCGAGATCACCATGGGCAGCGCGACGTTCTCCGCCGCGGTGAGGAAGGGCAGGAGGTTGCGCGACGTCTGCTGCCAGACGAAGCCGACGGTGTGCCGCTGGTAGTCCACCCGCTGCGCACGGTTCATCGACAGCAGGTCGACCCCCGCGACCCGCGCCCGGCCGCCGGTGGGCCGGTCGAGGCCGGACAGGATGCCGAGCAGGGTGGACTTCCCGGAGCCGCTGGCGCCGACGAGCGCGACCACATCGCCGGGGTCGACGACGAGGTTGAGCCCCTGCAGCGCCTGCACCTCGACGCCCTCGGTGGAGTAGATGCGCACCAGGTCTTCGCACCAGATGTCCGCGCCCCGGTGCTCCCGGGACGTGGCGAGCCCGGTCCGGGCGGTGTGTTCGGTCTTCATCGGTCCTCCCCGACGCGCAGCGCCTGCGCGAGGTTGGTGCGCCCGGCGATCCAGGCGCTGACGGTGACGGCGATCAGGACAGTGAGGACCACCGCGCCGAGGACGGCGCCCAGCAGCGGCAGGTCCAGGGACAGGGCGGGCTGGGCGCTACCGCCGGTGAGCCCGGTGAGGTCGAGCCCCCGGAGCAGCACCCAGGGCACCCCCAGCCCGAGGAGCGTCCCGACGAGCAGCGACGTGACGAGCAGCGGGGCCAGCTCCCAGGCGGTCAGCGCCCGGGTCTGCCGGGCCCCGAGGCCGAGGGTCCGCAGCGTCGCGATCAGCGCGGTGCGCGCCGTCGACCCCATGAGCTGCACCACGACCACGGCGAGCACGGTGAGCAGCCCCGAGACGACGGTGGCACCGACGAAGAGCTGCCGCAGACCGGCCGTCACCGGCGCCTCCTCGAAGGCTTCGAGCCGGGTGGTGACCGTCGTGACCACGCCGCCGGTGCCGACGAGGTCGGTCACCGCATCGGCGACCTCCGTGGGCGAGGCGTCGTCCGAGACCGCGACGAGGGTGCTCCTGACGTCCGGCATGCTGCCGCCGGCCTCCTCCCAGCGCTCGCCGTCGACCAGGACGCCCGAACCGGTGACGAGGACCCCGGGCACCTGGTCGCGGTGCCCCACGACCTCGGCGTCCCCCAGCCGCGACACCTGCACGTCGGTCGCGCCCTCGGGCACCACGTCGTCCGCCCCGAGCAGCGTGACGACAGCGGGTATGCCCTCATCCCGCCAGAAGTCCGGAGGCAGACCGGGCACAGGTGCGGAGCGGGCATACACCTCCTCGACCTCGGGCTCGGCGACCCAGACCCGGATCGCCTCCCGCTCGCCGTCGACCACCAAGTCGCGGGTCGCGCCGGTGTCGCCGATGCCGCCGACGGCGGCGACACCCTCGATCTGCTGGATCTCCGCCCGCAGCTCGTCGCTGAGCAGCGGACCGTTGAGGCGCACCGCGGCGCCGTTCGCCTCCCAGGCCGCGACCTCCGCGCCGCGGGTGACGGTCGAGAGCAGCACAGCGCTGACCAGCGCGATCGCCGTGCCCAGCACGACGGCGAGCGCGGGCACGAGCCCGCCCGCCGGGTCGCGCAGCGCCCGCGAGGCCCCGAGGAACGGGGTGAGCGCCGGGCGTCGGCGCAGCGAGGCGGCGAGCGCGCGCAACGGGAGGGGGTAGAGGCGCAGCGTGAGGACGCAGGCCGCCAGCGCGATCAGCACCGGGGTGCCCGCGGCGAGGAGGTCGATGCCGCTGCGGCCGGCGTCGTCGCCGCGGGCGCCGCGGTCCAGCAGCCGCCAGGTGGCCACCCCGGCCAGCGCCACGACGGCGAGCTCGACCACCCAGCGCCACCGGTTGGCGCTGCGGGGGGACAGGTCGCTGCGACGCTGCTGCAGCGACGCGTCGTCCACGGAGGCCGCCAGCGCGACCGGCGGCACCAGCGCCACGGCGGCGGTGACGGCCCACTGCCACCACGTGGTCGGGCCGGGCACCAGGACCGAGGCGACCAGGTGGCCGAGCGCCGCGGCCGGCACGCCGAGCAGCAGCCCTTCGCCCGCGATGACCCGTCGTAGCTGGGCGGGCGAGGCGCCCCGCGCGAGCGTCATCGCCAGGCTCTGCCGCCGCCGGTGCACGACCAGTCGCGCCCCCAGCGCCGCCACCGCCAGCGCCACCCCCAACGGGCCTGCCGCCACGACGGCCAGGAGCGAGGCGGTCGCGCGCTGCTGGCTGACGATGCGGCCCAGGGCCTCGGTGAGGTCGGTGGTGAACAGCGGCACCTGCGCCGCCTGGGTGTCGAGCATCTGGTCCGCGGTCGCCACGACGTGCTGCTCGGCGAGGAAGCCGTTGACCTGGGCCTGCAGGGTCTCGACCTGCCCGGTGCTGCCGGTGATCGCCGCGGGCAGGACGGGGAACCACATCCGCATCCGGGTCGAGGCGGGTGGGCCGATGCTGCCGCGGTTGTCCGGCGCGAGGAAGGCCGTGGCGTAGGCGCTCTCGCCGCGGTTGGGGTCGTAGAGCGTGCCCATGGTGGCGCCGTTGTCGACGTGCTGCCAGCGCGGGTCGTCGGGGTTCGTCGGGGTGTAGGTGCCGGCCACGACCAGACCCTGCACCTCCTCGCCCACCTCGAGCAGAAGCTCGTCCGCGGCGTCGTCGAGCAGCAGCACGGGCACCGGCTCCGCGTCGTCCGGCTCTTCCTCCGGTGCCCCCTCCTCCGGCTCGGTCTGCGGCCCGGGTATGCCGAGGTCGGGGGTGTCGACGACGAGCTCGGGCCAGTCTCCGCTCACGAGCTCGACGTGCTCGGTCAGGTCGGGGTCGACGGCCAGGCTGAGGCTGGCGGCGTAGTAACCCGACTCGACGGGCGGGGCATACCCCACGTCCTCGGTGAGCCGGACGAGGAACTGCGCCGGGCCGAGCGTGCTGCGCAGCGGCTCGGGCTGCCCGGCGCGGATCCGCTCGGCGCCCTCGACCAGCGGTGCCCAGCCGTCGGCGGCGGGGTCGCCGGTCAGGTCCTCGGTCGAGCCGTAGACGACCGTGCGCTGCCAGTCGCCCCGCAGGTCACGCTGCGCCGCCGACAACCCGCCGATTTCCTGCACCAGCTGCCGCGACTGGATGTCGACCAGCCCCCGCGGCACCGCGGTCAGCAGCAGCGCGACCGTCCCGACGAGCAGCGCGAGCCCGAGCGAGACCCACGGGTCCGCGGCGAACTGGCGCCGCGCCAGCCCGACGGCACCGGTGCGGCGAGGTATGCCGTGCCGCGGGTTCACCGGATCTCCTCCCGGTAGGTTCGGTCCAGCGCCTGGGCACGGACCCGGGAGCCGAGCAGCAGCGCCAGCAGGCCGGACCCGACCGCGGCGACGCCGAGCACCGCCGCCCACGGCACCGCCTCCAGCCGGAGCGCGGCTGGAAGCCGCAGCCGCCCGGGCTGGGTGGTCGAGGAGGCGAGCTCGGGGACGACGGCCTGGCCGACGAGCCAGCCGGCGACCAGACCGACGGCGATCGCCGCCGCGACCACCCCGACCAGCTCCATCGCCCGCGAGCGCGATTGCGCGGCGGGCGGCATACCGAGGGCGCGCAGCACCGCGACCTCGGCGCGGCGCGACGAGAGCAGGGTCGCCGCCACCGCCGCGATCCCGGTGAGCGCGAGGAGCACGGCCCCGGCGGAGGCGACCCAGAAGACCAGGCGCGCGGCGCTCGTGGCGTCGGTGACGGACACGGTCCCCGGCCCGGTCACCGCGCGCAGGTCGTCGCGGGCGGTGAGGGAGTCCACCGCCTCCTGCGTGCCGGCGGCGGGCGTGGCCCAGACCTGGGTCGGCCAGGTCAGGCTGCGGCGCTGCCCGGCGAGGACGAGCGAGGCGACGCGGGAGTCGGCGAGGGCGGCGGTCTCGCCCTGCTGGCCGGGCAGGGCGGTGACGACCGCTGCGACCCGGGCGGGCACGGTCGTCCCGACCAGGCTCAGCGTGATCGGGTCGCCGGCGGCCAGGTCGGCTGCGGCCGCTGCCTGCCGGGTGAGGGCGACCGGGACCGCCGCCGAGCCGGACGCGTCCTCCGTCCCGGAGCCCGAGGGTGCACCGGGCGGCGATCCCGTGAGGTCCAGCGGTGCGGCGCCGGGCGCGACGACGAGATCGGTGCCGCCGATCCGGGTGTCCGGCACCTCCAGGTGCCAGGGAGAGCTCGACGTGTCGAGCCAGGTGGGGACGAACGGTTCGTTGCTGTCGGTGCGGGTCTGCACGAAGGGGCCCTCGTCGCCCACGTAGCCCTCCTCCACCTGGACCGTGGTCTCGAAGGTGGCCTCCTCGACGTCCGCCGCCTCCGCGACCAGCGGCGCGCCTGCTCGGCGGTGAGGGCGTCGGTGCTGGCCCACCCACCGGTGTCCTCGAGCAGGTCGACGTCCCCGGCGCGCATCGACAGGTCGAGGTCGAGGGTGGTGGAGCTGATGCTGTAGAGGAAGTCGAGGGGCACCTCCGGCGGCAGGGTGTCGGGGAGCTCGAAGGTCACGGTGCGCAGCCGGTGCTGGCGGCCCTCGGGGAGGGCGAGGCCGAGGCTCGTGGCGGTGCTCGTGGGCTCGGCGGCGAAGTCGCCGAGGGTGGCGGGGTCGTAGGTGAGCCTCGGACCGGGCAGCTCGATCGTCCCCGCGGTGACGGTGCTGGTCAGCCCGGTCCGGACGTCCTCGACGAGCACGGTGAGGACGATCTCGAGAGGTGCCGCGGCGGAGGCGACCTCGCTGTCCAGCCGCTCGACGATCAGCTCCTCGGAGGCGCCGGTCGGTGGTTGCTCACCCTCCGGTGCCGGCTCATCCCCCGGCGACTCCGCCGCGGCCTCCGCGAGCTCGTCGGCGATCTCCCGCTCGGTCTCGGCAATCCCGTCCAGCCGGGCCAGCTCCCACCGGTCCACGCCCCGCTCGGCCTGCACGTCGATCGTCACCTCGGTCGCCTCGTCGGGCACGGTGATCGCCTGCTGGGCGGGCGCGTCGCCGTCGGCGTCGAGCACCGCGTCCAGGCCGGTGGGCACCAGCCCGCCCGGTATGCCCTGGGGCACGTTCGCGACCTCCGCCAGCCCACCGTCGGCGCCGGTCTGGGCCAGCGTGAGCGGCACGGGGACGTCGCCCACCCGGGCGTCCGGCTCGGACCACACGAGCGCGGCGGCACCGATCTCTGGCAGCTCGGCGAGGTCCGGCGGCGGGGCCGGCGCGACGCCCGGCTCCACGGTGGCGGGCGGGCGCACGACGTCCGCCCGCAGCGGCGCGCCCTCGCCGACGGCGGCCAGGTCGTCGCGCAGTTGCGCGCTGGTGCCGGAGTAGAGCGCCGCCAGGGTCGTGGAGCCCACGGCGAGGACGGTGAGGACGACCGGGACGGCATACACCTGCAGCCGTCTGCTGACCTGCGCCGACGAGAGGTGCGCGGCGGTGGTGCGCGTTCGGCGGGTGAGCAGCTCGACCGCGCGGCTGAGCGGTCCCAGGAGGGCCACCGCGACGACGGCGGCGGCGGCGAGCAGCAGCGCCGGTGCGGCTCCCGCGACGAGATCGGTGCCGAGCTTCCCGTCCGGGCCGCGGGTGAGCGGTGACCCGGCCCGCCGCAGCTGCCACCAGCTCAGTCCGGCGGCGCCCAGCACGAGGACCAGCGACGCGAGGGCGGTCGCAGCGCGGGCCCGCCCGGACCGGTCGGCGACCGCCTGGCCGCCGGCGAGGCGCCGGGCCTGCAGCCAGGCGATCGCCGTCAGGGCGAGCGCCACGCCGAGCAGGGTGAGCGCCCCGGCCAGCACGACGCGGGTGGTCGCTCCCTCGCTGCCGGGGACGAGGAGCAGGACGAGCCGGGCGAGCAGGGTGCCGGCCACCGCGCCGAGCACGGTCACCGCCAGCGACTCGGCCAGGGTGCTGAGCAGCAGCTGGCCGCGGGTCGCACCCCGCGCGACGAGCAGCTGGGCCTGCGGCTCCCGAGTCGTCGCGAGCAACCGGGAGAGCTGCACCACGGCCAGGCCGGTGACGAGGACGAGGACCGACAGCGGGACGACGCCGAGGGCGCGGGCGGTGGCGAGATTGGTCGCGGCCTGCCCGGCGGTGGGGGCGAGGTCGCCCTGGACCTGGACGCCACGCACGGTGAGGCCCTCGACCTCGCGCAGCTCGGCCCGCAGCGTCTCCGCCCCGGTGGCGAGGACCCGCAGGTCGTCGGGGGTGACCGCGTCCGCGTCGGGTCGGACAGGCCAGCGGACGAAGGGCGCACCGACCTGCCGCGCGAGCTCCTCGTCGACCACCACCGGCCCGAGGGTCGACTCCTCGTCCGCGACGCCGGTGCGGACCAGCTCGTCGCCGAACCAGAAGGCGTCCTGGGCGTCCACCGGCTGCCAGGTCGCGGTGATCTCGACCGCCCGGTCGGCCACGACAAGGACGTCGCCGACCTCGAGGCCCCAGGCCTGGGCAGCGCCGACGTGCAGGGCACCGGGGGATGGCGCGTCGGTGCTCCCGTCCCCGGCGCCCTCAGCGGGCCAGGTGCCGTCGACGACCGTCACGAGGTCGGTCGGCGCGTCGCCCGGCGCGAGCTCCGGGCCGCCGGTCACGACGAGCTCGCCCTCGAGCGAGGAACCGTCGTGCTGCGTGGGGCGGGGCTCGCTCACCACGAGCCGGCCGATGCTCACCGGCGCAGGGGCGAAGGCGTCGGCGATCGTCGACCGCGCGAGCTCGTCCTGCCTCTGGGGGTCCTCGGCGAGGCGGGTCTGGACCTGGACTCCGGTCTCGGTGGGCTCCCCCTGGGTGAGTGCGGCGCGGGCTGCCGTGCTCGCGGCGGCCGCGGAGTAGCCGACCGTCCCCGCGATGATCGCCGTCGTCACGACGACCAGCGCGAGCAGCGTGGGGAGCAGCCCGGACGACGCCCGGGCCCGCGCCGTCGCGAAGCTCGCCCACCTCATAGCCATGGACCCTAGGCGCAGGCCCTGACGCTGCCCATGCCTTCCCTGGCGTCAGTCCCCGGATCGTGGCCCATTCGTGACCGGCCACGCGCGGTGCATCGACCAGCAGCGCGCTGTGCATACACCGACGGCAGACTCTGCGAGGACCGGCCGCGCGCGCTGTGTGCCGACCGACCGCACGGTATGCGGTCTCTCACCTCCGGGCGCGCGATCAGCGCTCCCGCTGGTCCACGATCCGCCGCGCCTTGCCGACCGAGCGCTCCACACCGCCCTCCGCGAGCACCACCACCTGCGCGCTGGTGCCGATCCGGTCCTTGACCTGCTTGCCCAGCTCACCGGCCAGCCGCTCGCGGTCCTCGCTGCCCAGGCCCGGCTCGCCCTCGACGTTGATCGTCAGCTGGTCCATCCGTCCCGGCCTGGTCAGCACGCACTGGAAGTGCGGCGTCAGCCCTGGGGTCGCCAGCACGAGCTCCTCGATCTGGGTAGGGAAGACGTTGACGCCGCGGACGATCATGAGGTCGTCGCTGCGGCCGGTGATCTTGGCGAGCCGGCGCATACCGGGCCGGGCGGTGCCGGGGAGCAACCGGGTGAGGTCGCGCGTGCGGTAGCGCAGCACCGGCATCGCCTCTCGCGTCATCGCGGTGAGCACCAGCTCGCCCTCCTCGCCGTCGGGCAGCGGCTCCTCGGTGATCGGGTCGATGACCTCGGGGTAGAAGTGGTCCTCCCACAGCGTGAGGCCGTCCTTGGTCTCGACGCACTCCTGGGCCACGCCCGGGCCCATCATCTCGGACAGCCCGAAGATGTCCGTCGCGTGCATCCGGCAGCGCTGCTCGATCTCGCCACGCATCGCCTCGGTCCAGGGCTCGGCCCCGAAGACGCCGATCTGCAGCGAGGTCTCGGCCGGGTCGATGCCCTGCTCGGTCATCGCATCGACGAGGGAGAGGAAGTAGGACGGCGTCACCATGATGACGCGCGGCCCGAAGTCGGTGATGAGCTGGATCTGCTTGTCCGTCTGCCCACCGCTCATCGGGACGACGGTGCAGCCGAGCCGTTCGGCGCCGTAGTGCGCGCCCAGCCCGCCGGTGAAGAGGCCGTAGCCGTAGGCGACGTGCACCATGTCGCCCGGGCGGGTGCCGGCGGCGCGCAGGGAGCGGGCGACGAGGGTGGCCCAGGTGTCGACGTCGCCCTGGGTGTAACCCACCACGGTCGGTCGCCCCGTCGTCCCCGAGCTCGCGTGGACCCGGACGCACTGCTCGCGTGGGACGGCGAGCAGGCCGAACGGGTAGTTGTCGCGCAGGTCGGCCTTGGTCGTGAACGGCAGCCGCCGCACATCGTCGAGGCTCGTGATGTCGTCGGGGTGCACCTCGCTCTCGTCGAGCTGGCGGCGGTAGTGCTCCACCCCGTCGTACGCGCGGCGCACGCAGGCCTGCAGCCGCTCCAGCTGGGTGGCGCGCAGCTGGTCGACCGACCAGGTCTCGGCCTCGTCGTGCAGGTCGGGGCGCTCGTCGATCTCGGGCAGGGTCATGCGCTCGCGTCTCCTTCGTCGCCGGTGCCCGCCAGGGTATGCCCTCGCCCCCGGCCTCCGTGCCCGTCCGAGCCCCGTCTCTCCACCGAGCGCCGCGAATGGTTGCCCCTGGCCTCGACCGGGCGCCACCTGTGGTTGTCCTCACCTCGACCGGGCGTCGCTCGTGGTGGGGGTATGCCGTCCGCCGGGATGCCCTCAGCGCTCGCCCGACGACGGGCGGACCGCCCGGGAGTGGCCGCGGAACTCGGCGACGACGGCATTGTCGGTGGCCCGGCATACCGTGACGTCCGTGATCCCGCTGCGGCCGTAGGTGACGCGTTCGGTGGCGGTGGCGATCAGTTCGTCGTCGAGACGGGAGGGGAGGAGATAGGTGATGTCGCAGCTGGCCGCGACGGTCGTGCGGCCGGTCGCGTTGCAGGCGAGCGCGAAGGTGGAGTCGGCCAGGGTGAAGACGTAGCCCCCGTGGGCGATGTCGTGGCCGTTGACCATCGTGTCGACGATCCGCATGCGGGTGCGGGCCCGACCCAGGCGACGGCCTCCCTCGGTGGTCTCGACCTCGACGTCGACGAGCTCGATGCCGAGCGCGGCGGAGGCCTTGTCCTGGTCCCACATGCGGTGGACGTGGCTGAGATCGGTGTCGGTCACAGTGCCTCGCTCGGTCGGTAGCGGCCGCCGGGATAGAGCTCGTCGAGCTCAGCGAGCTGCCGGCGGACGGTGTCGGTGCCGATCTGCTCCAGCCAGGCGAACGGGCCGTGGGGGTAGTTGGTGCCGAGGGTCATGGCGGTGTCGACGTCCTCGCGCTCGCCTCGCCCCGATGGACGAGGTCGACGCCCTCGTTGACGAGCATGGCAAGGGTGCGCGCGACCGGGTCGGTCTGCACCGGGCCGCCCACCAGCTGCTCGGCGAGCGCCGCGTCGGGCTCGGCGTCGACCGGCCGGCCGTCGTCGTACTCGAAGACGCCGCGCCCGGTCTTGCGGCCGAGCCTGCCCTCGCGCACGAGCTCGCGCTGCCAGTCGGTCGGAGCGTAGCGCGGGTCCTCGCCGGTCTGCCACCACACGGACTCGCCGACGGCGAGGTTGACGTCCTGCCCGATGAGGTCGGTCAGCTCGAACGGCCCCATCCGGAAGCCGGCGCCGCGCAGCACCAGATCGACCGTCGCCGGGTCCACGAGCCCGTCGGCGACCATGCGCTGGGCCTCGCCGTAGAACGGGCGGGCGACGCGGTTGACGATGAACCCCGGCGTCGAGGTGCACCGCACCGGCGTCTTGCCCCAGCGGCGCACCAGCTCCGAGGCGGCGTCGAGGACGTCGGCCCCCGAGTCGTCGCCCGTGATGACCTCGACGAGCCTCATCAGTGGCGGCGGGTTGAAGAAGTGCAGGCCGAGGACCCGCTCCGGGTGGGCCATGGCAGGCGAGGTGCCGCCGTGCAGCGCCGCGTCGTGCCCGGAGCCGGCCTCCCCGACGATGTCGTCGATCGACAGCGAGGAGGTGTTGGTCGCCAGGACCGTCGTGCTCGGCTGCGCGCTCTCCAGCTGGCGGAAGATCGCCCGCTTGACGTCCAGGTGCTCGACCACGGCCTCGATCACGAGCGCCACCGCCGGGATGGTCCTCATGTCGGCGGTGGTGTGCGGCGTGACCCGCCCCAAGGTGGCGTCCGCGTCCTCCCGGGTGACCTTGTCCCTGGCGACGAGCTTGTCGAAGGTCGCCCGCAACCCTGCCACCGCGCGCTCGGCCGCCTCCGGCTGCGCGTCCACGAGGATCACGGGGTGGCCGGCCTGCGCCGCGACCTGCGCGATCCCGGCGCCCATCGCCCCGGCCCCGATGACGGCGACCGCGGCCTGGTCCGGAGGGCTGAGCAGGGCGTGCGGCGGCGTCGGCGACTCTGGCATGGGTCCACCATGGCACGAGCGGTCCGCCTGTGGACGACGGCGCCCGGGGGCGCCGCGTCGGCATACTGGCGTCATGGGAATGAACATGGGGCTGGTGTATGTCGAGGGCGCGGCGGTCGAGGACCTCGCGGCGGTGGGGCTGCGGCCGACCGGGGCCCGGACGAGCGGGGACGAGGCGAGCATCTCGCCCGACCCGGAGATGGTGGTCGCCCGCCGGGTCGGTGACTGGCTCGTCCTCGTCGGCGGGATGATGCTGCTCGCCACCGAGGATGAGATGCTCGCGCGCACGCTGGGCCGGCGGGTCGTAGCCGCGCTCCTCGGCAGCACGAGCGACACCTACTCCTTCGCCGTCTGCGAGCCGGACGGGGCGCGCCGGCACGTCGTGGACTCCGCGGGCCAGCGCGAGGTCGACGAGGGGGCGGCGCTGCCCGCGGAGGACGGCGTCGAGCTGCTCACCGAGGACACGGTGCTGGAGCTCGTGGGTGACGTCACCGGGGTCGAGATCTGGGACGCTTCGTGGAGGAGGACTGGGAGGTCCTCGAGGGTGAAGGGGTCTTCGGGACCGAGATGATGTTCGACGAGGGCCCGGAGGTGGAGCCCGGCGTCGCCGCGCCGGGAACGGAGGCATACCCGAGCGTCGGCGAGCGACCCACGAGGCCGGTGACCGCACCTCCGAGCCTGCGCGCAAGGGGTTCTTCGCCCGCCTGTTCGGCCGCTGAGCGAGCCCCCCGCGCCCGTCCCCGACGACCTGGAGCGGGCGACGGTCGAGGCCCAGCCAAGGGCGCTGACCGTCCGCTACACCGGCGGTGACCTATCCGGCATCCAGCAGGCCTGGCAGGGGCTCGTCGCCGAGGTCGAGACCGCGGCCTCACCCCGCACGGCACCTGCCGAGAGGTGTATGACGTCACGCCCTTCGACGGCGACGGCGCCGGCTGGTCGGTGGACCTGCAGCAGCCGGTCGCCTGAGAGGCCCGCTCCAGAGCGTCCCGTGGAAGTCGTGACCGTTGCCGACTTCCACGGGACGCTCGCGCGGGGAGCCACAGCGACGACGCTCGCCCCTCGGCTCAGGCCCAGCGCGCTAGCGTCACCACCGTGGCCTACACCTTCACCGAGTCCGCCTCGCCGCTGGTCTCCGTCCTGTGGTGGGTCGAGGTGGAGGAGGACTACCTAGACCGACGCGGCGAACGAGTTCTGGGGCATCGCGTTCAGCCGACGCCACGGGCATACCGACGTCGTCGCCACCCTCATCGGGCCCAGCACGCAGCCGCGGACCCTCGACCTGCGCGCAGGGGAGCGCGGCTGGGGCGTCGAGCTGCCCGCGCACGTCTTCCTCCGGCACGTCCCGAAGCTGTCGCTGCTCGGCGAGATGCGCGACCTGCCGTGCGACGGCGCGTTCGTCGAGATCGGTGGGGTCCGACTGCCGTCCCGGGGTATGCCGACACCCGCGCCCTGGAGGAGATGGTCACCCTGCTGCACCGGCGGGGCGTGCTCGTGACCGACGAGGCCATCGCGGCCGCGCTCGCCGGGGACGCCCCGGCCTACTCCGACCGGCAGCTGCGGCGCCGGTCCAGCGTGGTGGCGGGGATGGGCCCGAAACAGCTGCAGCAGCTGGCGCGGGCGCGTGCTGCATACCGGCTCCTGCACGCAGGTCGGACCCTCGCCGAGGCCGCGGTGGAGGCGGGCTACAGCGACCAGGCGCACATGACCCGGGGGGGTGCGCGCGGTCGCCGGGACGAGCCCGGCCTGGATCCTCGCCGCCGACCTCGACTCCTTCGGCAGCCGGCCGGGTGAGGACGGCCGGTTCGTTCAATCGCTCTACTCCGAGCCCGAGGCGAACTGGCATGCGGACGCCTGGGAGGAGCCGGCCGGTGACGGCGCGGGCTCGGCGGAGCAGTCCGCCTGGAGTGGCTCGGCCGGTGGCGAGGCGTGGACACCCGCCAAGGTCGAGGTGCCGACCGCCTTCGCCCTCTTCGGCGGCGACCTGATGATGCCGCCGCGTGAGCTGTGTGAGCGATGCTTCGCCGTGGAGCGCTTCACCCTCTACCCGGAGGGCGGTCACTGGCCTGCGCTCGAGGAGCCGGAGCAGGTCGTCCGCGACCTGCTGGCCTTCGCCGACGGCAGGAGCTGAGCTCCCTCACCGGGTCACGACGGTCCCGTGGGAGTCGGGACCCTTCCCGACTCCCACGGGACGTCGTGGGGCTGTGGACGACCGGGGCCACGGGAGGTCCACCTCTGTCAGGCTGGGGGACGACGCACGAGCCGGGGGGCAGGTGCGGGCAGGGGGAGGCATGGCACGAGCGCCGAGCGCTGCGGCCCGCCGACGTGCCTGGCGCCACGAGGTCGCACGCCTGCTGGCGGACCGCCACTCCGGCGTCGTCCGACGCGCGGACCTGATCGCCGAGGGACTGACCGACGAGGACATCCGGGCCGAGGTCGATCGCGGGGTGTGGCACCGCGCCGGCTGCCACACCCTGTGCATCGCGGGCACCGAGCCGCGAGGCGAAGGGCTCTTCTGGTGGGCGTTGTGGGAGTCCGGCCCTCGTGCGGTGCTGGACGGCGCGACCTCCCTGGTCGTCTCCGGGCTGAAGCACTGGGAGGCCTCGCCCATCGACGTCTCGGTCCCGCGCAACGCCACCGTCCGCTCGTTGCCCGGCGTCCGGCACCACGTCCTGCGTGACCTCGGGCCGGCGATCCCCGTCGGGCTGCGGCGGACCAAGACCGACGTGGCGCTCCTGCGCGCCGCGCAGTGGGAGCGCACGGACCGGGCCGCCGCGACGCTGGTGGCGATGACGGTGCAGCAGCGCCTCGTGTCGACCAGCGCGCTGATGGACCGCTGGGGCGGGACGCGACGCTGCGCCCGACGGCAGCTGCTCGGTGCCGTGATCCGCGACGTCTGCGACGGCTCCCACTCGATCAACGAGCTGGACGTCGTCGCGGCGTGCCGGGCCCACGGCATACCTGCTCCGAGCCGGCAGAGCACCCGGACCGTCGGCGCGGGGCGGGTCTATCTCGACCTCTTCTGGGACGACTACGGCGTGCACGGCGAGATCCAGGGCGCCCACCACCAGTGGGGTCTGCACGGGGTCGACGACGCCGTGCGCGGCAACGCCCTCGCCATCGACCAGCGCGACCTCGTCTCGCTGCAGATCCCGGTCCTCGGCTGGCGGCTGGACCCCGCGGTCTTCCTCGACCAGATCGCCTCGGCGCTCCGACGCGGCGGGTGGGCCGGTTAGCGTCCCGTGGGAGTCGGCACCCTTCGCGACTTCCACGGGACGCAACCGCCCAGGTATGCCGCTGGGCAGGCCCGCGCGGGCGTCGTTACCCTGAGGCTCATGGCCACGACCGCGACGACGCACCCCCTGCTGGACACCCACCGCGAGACCCTGGAGGCGGCGACGCAGGCGCTGCGGGAGCGCAGCTACTACAGCCGCTACCCCGAGTCGCCGAGCCCCCGCGTCTACGGCGAGGGCTCCTCCGAGCGCGGCCAGCTCGCCCACCAGGAGACGCTCAACAAGGACTTCGACGGGCTCGCAGAGCAGCCCACGACCGGCCGCAGCGTCGGCTCGGAGAAGAGCCCCTACGGCCCGACCCTCGGGGTGCGCTACCCCGAGCTCGACGTCGAGGCCGCGATGACCGCGGCCCAGGAGGCGATGCCCGCCTGGCGCGACGCCGGCGCCGAGGTCCGCGCCGCGGTGCTCACCGAGGTCATCGAGCGGATCAACGCCCGCAGCCACGAGATGGCGCACGCGGTCATGCACACCTCGGGGCAGCCCTTCGTCATGTCCTTCCAGGCCGGCGGCCCGCACGCGCAGGACCGCGCGCTCGAGGCGGTCGTCGTCGCGCTCGAGGAGCAGCGGCGCGTCCCCGGCTCGGTGACCTGGGAGAAGCCGGCCAAGGGCGACCCGATCCGCATGCAGAAGGACTACCGCGTGGTGCCGCGCGGCGTGGCGCTGGTCATCGGCTGCAACACCTTCCCGACGTGGAACGCCTACCCCGGCATCTTCGCCAGCCTCGCCACCGGCAACCCGGTCGTCATCAAGCCGCACCCGCGCGCCGTCCTGCCGCTCGCGCTGACCACCCAGATCGCCCGCGAGACGCTCGCCGAGGCCGGCTTCGACTCGGCCCTGGTGCAGCTCGCGGCCGAGGACGACGGCGGCACGCTCGCCAAGGACCTCGCCCTGCACGACGCGGTCAAGATCATCGACTACACCGGCGGCCCCGGTTTCGGCCACTGGCTGGAGACCGAGGCGGCGGGCGCGGGCAAGCTCGTCTACACCGAGAAGGCCGGCCTCAACACCGTCGTCGTCGACTCCACCGACGACCTCAAGGGCATGCTTGGCAACCTCGCCTTCTCCTTCTCGCTCTACTCCGGGCAGATGTGCACTGCCCCGCAGAACGTCTACGTCCCGCCGACCGTCCGCACCGACGAGGGCGACCTGTCCGCGGGGGAGTTCGCCGACAAGCTCGGCCAGGCCATCAGCCGCTTCACCGCTGACGACGCCAAGGCGGTCGAGATCCTTGGCGCCACGGTCAACGACGACGTCCGCGGCCGCGCGACCGACATCCCCGCCCTGGCCGACCGCCTCGGCGGCGACGTCGTCCTCGACAGCCGCGCGGTCGCCCACCCGACCTACCCCGACGCGTGGTGCGCACCCCGGCCCTGGTGGGGGTCGACGCGACCAACGACGAGGCATACACCCAGGAGTGCTTCGGCCCGGTCGCCTTCGTCGTCCGTACCGAGGACACCGCCGACTCGCTGCGCCGCTTCTCGCGGACCGTCGCCGAGCACGGCGGCATGACCGCGGCGGTGTATGCCACCGACGAAGAGGTCCTGGACGACGCGCGGGAGGCCGCCGCGGACGCCGGGGTGGCGCTGTCGGAGAACCTCACCGGCCAGATCTTCGTCAACCAGACGGCCGCCTTCTCCGACTTCCACGGCACCGGCGCCAACCCCGCGGCCAATGCCGCCTACGCGGATGCCGCCTTCGTCGCCAACCGGTTCCGGGTCATCACCAGCCGGCGCCACGTCTGAGGCCCGAGGGTATGCCCGCACCCGATGACCCGCCCGCCGCACCTGACGGTGGTGCACCGGCGGCCCCGGACGCCCCGCACGAGGAGGCCGAGCCCGCCGCGACCCGGCTGCGGGCCGTGGCCGACGGGGTGGTCGCGCTGGCGGGCCTGTCCGGGCTGCGCGGCCGGGACCCCGAGACCGCGGTGGCCGCGGTGGGCCGGCTGGTCGAGGAGGCCTTCGCCGCGGGGCGCCAACGGGTGGAGGCCGAGGTGCGCACCGACGACGCCGACACGCGGCGGGTGCTGCAGCGGGCCGGGCTGCGACCCGAGGGGATCAGCCGTGGGCGCGGGAGCACGGCCGAGGGCATACCCGTCGACCTGCTGCGGCTGGCGCGGCTCGCGGACGATCCCGCACCCGGCGAGCCGGGCGCCTTCCTCGGCATGCTCGACGCCACCCTCCCGCGCAAGCGGCTCATCGCCCAGGGGCTGCTGCGCGACGACGCGGGGCGGGTGCTGCTGTGCGAGCTGACCTACAAGCAGGACTGGGACCTGCCCGGCGGAGTGGTCGATCCTGACGAGTCGCCGCGCGCCACCCTGGCCCGGGAGATCCGTGAGGAGCTGGGGCTGGAGCTCCCGGTCGGTGACCTGCTCGCGGTCAACTGGCTGCCGCGCTACAAGCAGTGGACCGACGCGCTGCTGCTGGTCTTCGACCTCGGCGTCCGGCCCGGCGTGACCGACGAGGCGGTGCTGCAGCGCACCGAGCTGCGGGCTTTGCACTGGGTCGAGCCGCGGCACCTCGAGGGCCGCGTCGCGCCCTACGTCGCCCGCCACCTGGCCTCGATCGGGTCCGGCGAGGCGGCCGGGCTGGTGCTGGAGGACGGCATACCGACGCAGGAGTGAGGCTGGCAGGATGCCGTCATGAGACTCCGTGACGTCCAGACCGCCCGCACCACCACCGCCGTCCGCGAGGCCGGTGACCCCGGCTCGCCGACCGTCGTGCTCATCCACGGCAACGTGTCGTCGTCGGCCTTCTTCGACGTGCTCATCGAGGAGCTCGCCGCCGACTTCCACGTGCTCGCGCCCGACTTCCGCGGGTATGGCGACTCCGCCCGGGCCACGATCGACGCCACCCGGGGCATGGCGGACCTGTCCGACGACGTCGCGGCGGTCCTCGACGCGCTGGGCGTGGAGGGATCGGTGGACGTGCTCGGCTGGTCGGCGGGCGGCAACGTCGCGCTCCAGCTGGCGATGGACCACCCGGGCCGGGTGCGGCGGCTGGTGCTGGAGGCGCCGGGCAGCCCGTTCGGCTTCGGCGGCAGCACCGGCGAGGACGGTCGCCCGGTCGCCGACGACTTCGCCGGGAGCGGCGGCGGCACCGCCAACCCGCAGTTCTGCGCGGCGCTCGCGGCGGGGGACCGCGGCGAGGAGCCGACGAGCCCGCGCACGACGCTGCGTTCGTTCTATGTCGCGCCCGGCTTCACCTTCGCGCCCGAGGTGGAGGAGGCATACCTCGACGCGATGCTGAAGACGACGGTGGGCGACGACGTCTACCCGGGCGGCACCGCGACCAGCGACAACTGGCCGGGCGTGGCGCCGGGGACGACGGGGATGAACAACGCGTTGTCGCCGAAGTACCTCGACCAGTCCGGCTTCGCCGACCTCGACCCGGCGCCGCCGGTGCTGTGGATCCGCGGCGACGCCGACCAGATCGTGTCCGACACCTCGATGTTCGACCTGGCCCAGCTCGGCAAGCTCGGCGCGGTCCCGGGCTACCCCGGCGAGGAGGTCTGCCCGACCCAGCCGATGGTGAGCCAGATGCGGGCGGTGCTGCAGGCGGCCGGCCAGTTCACCGAGGTGGTCTACGAGGGCTGCGGCCACAGTCCGCACCTGGAGCAGCCGGAGCGCTTCGTCGACGACGTCCGCGCCTTCCTCCAGGCCTGAGGGCCGACCGGCCGCACACCGCGCGGCCGGTCAGGACGCGGTCGGCAGCGGCGTGGCCAGCGCGGCGTCGAGGGCGATCGTGATCATGTCGCCGAAGGTCTGCTCGCGCTCCTGGGCGCTCGTCTCCTCGCCGGTGACGATGTGGTCGGACACGGTGCAGACCGCGAGCGCCTGCCGGCCGTGCTGCGCGGCGAGGGTGTAGATCTCGGCGGCCTCCATCTCGACCGCGACGACGCCGTACTCCACGACCTTCTGGGTCAGCTCGGGGCGCGAGTGGTAGAAGCTGTCGGAGGAGAAGACCGTCCCGACCAGGTGCGGCGCGTCCGCCGCCTCGGCAGCCTCGACCGCCGCGCGCAGCAGCCCGAAGTCGGCCGTCGCGGGGTAGTGGTAGCCGCCGAAGCGGATGGTGTTCATCGAGCTGTCGGTCGCCGCGGCCTGCGCGAGCACGACGTCGCGGACCTTCAGCCGCTCGGTGAGCGCCCCGCAGGAGCCGACGCGGATGAGCTGCTGCACGGCATACTCGCTGATCAGCTCGTTGACGTAGATCGAGGCCGACGGCTGCCCCATGCCGGTGCCCTGCACCGAGACCTGCTCGCCGCGGTAGGTGCCGGTGAAGCCGAGCATGCCGCGCACCTCGGTGTAGCAGACGGGGTCGTCCAGGAAGTTCTCGGCGATCCAGCGGGCGCGCAGCGGGTCGCCGGGCAGGAGGACACGGGGGGCGATCTGGCCGGGCTCGGCGGCGATGTGGGTGCTCACCGCCCCAGGGTATGCGCTCGCGCGGGCCCCTCTCACCGTCCCCTCATCCGGCTCTCACCCTGCTCTCCTGCGCGGCTGATGGGCTGCGCGGGCGAGAACGAGCCCGAACCGCAGCGCGGTCCGGGCCACGACCGGGGCAACAACGCGCCGCCCCACAGAGTCGCTCACCGGGCACCGCTGGACGTCCACCTACATCGGCGGCCCTCGCCAGTCCGCGGGGCCGGCGGCCGGGTGCTAGCCGCGCTCAGCGAGCACTGGTCCTCGCACGACGTGGGCGAAAGTCCAGATCAGCCTGTGGTTCCCTTCCGCTGCCGTAGGGTTCGGACCCTGATGAGTGAACCAAGAGCCGCACCGAAGGTACACCAGGTGGCGAAATTCCACGCCATGGCTATAACTAGTTCGGGGAAGATGGGTCGCATTGGAATGTCAGATGGGGGAATGACGCTGCCTTGCGTAGCTATGACACCCCACACAATGACCAAACCCAATCCAGCCACTAAAGACCACAGGAAAGGTCCCGCTAGCCGCGTACTTGACAAACCGACGATGCCGCACAACAAGGCACCTAGAGACAAACCGCCAGCCAGAGCAACCAAAGATGGGCGGCCATCCACGTTCGCCCATTTGTATAGGTGCTCAGCCGCCCCTACGGCGATGATGACACTTAGGCCAACGAAGACCTGCATTCCTGCACCCAGGCCGCGACCGGTTATCTGCTCTTGAGTGTCAGATCGAACGGTGGCGCTCATCCGCACAACCTAACTCGATCGCTACTTCCATATTGGTACAGCCCGCTGAGCGCGTAGTATTCACGTAAATCCCAACATGTGTAGGAGACGTCAGGCCACTTCGTTCCGCCGGGATAGACGTCACCCGAGTCGTCATCTCTTGTGGTGTGGTAGGAACAACCGCCCCACCTACACTCCTTTAAAGACTTAGATATGTCATTACGGTTACACGCAGGAGATAAGGTCTTGTAACCACTAGCGGCAACATACTTCGTGTCAGGAGCGGAACTACCGCGCACCATTTGAGGATCTCCCGCCCACTCGGTGACACGACACCCAGACGAAGTGTTCGCTGTGGTCGTGCTGACATCGTCTGTCCCCGTCAGCAGAGAAGTAGTCTTAATGTCGGTAAAGGTAACATACTCACCGTATCTCTTCATGATGGACCTTCTCCGTCACTTCTTCGGTCGAGATTACCGTTTCGATGTTCTCCGTAGTATTGCCCTCCGCGGCCGACACCGCTGGCCCTGCGAGGCCTGACACTGCAAATAGCGGCAGCGCGATCACAACGCCCAATCGCCTGCTCATGGCATCCCCTTGCATTTCGGTAAATAGCGTAGGCAGGTCACGCTAACATCAGCGTGAGCACCTCGCCAGTGCTCGCGTTACACCCCCTGAAAGAGCGCTCACCACGCCCGGTGTCAATCACACCTTGGCTTGCGTCGACTTCGCCCGCTTAGATGAGTTGCGACTAGCTCGTGTCATGAGCCATCGGCTCGCCGTACTGTCCCTGATAACCTCGGACTCCGATATGAGCAGCAGGCGCGGCGGATGGTGGACCGGCTCGTCACTGTGCTCGGCGAGGCCTGAGCAGGGTCGCCTCGATCCGGTCGGCCGCCGCCTGCGGGCCGCGCTCGGCCCGGACGCGTGCCCCGATCAGCGCCGCCTGGCGTCGTGTCCCGCTGTCGCCGACCGCACGGAAGGCACCGCGCAGGGTGTCGACGGAGGTGCGCCCCACCGGCACCGGAGCCGCGGCCACGCCGATCTCGTGCGCCCGCCGGGCGAAGAACGGCTGGTCCAGCGCGAAGGGCACGACGACCTGCGGTACGCCCGAGCGCGTCGCCTCTGCGGTGGTGCCGGCGCCGCCGTGGTGGGCGATCGCGGACATCCGGGGGAAGAGCAGGTCGTGCGGCGCACCGTCGACGAAGGTGACGCGCTCGTCATACCTCTCCTCGAGCCCGGTGCCGCGCAGCGCGACCACGCGGTGCCCGGCGGCGAGCGCGCCCTCGATCGTGTGCCGCAGAGCCTCCTGCGTCTGGCGCAGGCTCTGGCTGCCGAAGCCGGCGTAGACCGGCGGCGGACCCGCTGCGAGGAAGCGCTCGAGGTCGGCGTCGAGGGTCGTGCCCGGGGGCGAGTCGCGGAAGGGATAGCCGGTCAGCACGATGCGGCGGCCGCTGACCCGGCGCGGCGCGATGAGCTGCGGTGAGTGCGCGATGAAGGCGGGGACGGTGAGGGTATGCCGTGCCGCCCGCACCCCCGAGCCGCGCGGGATGCCGTGGCCGGCGAGCGCATCGGCGACGGGGGAGCCCATCGCCATGCCGGGGCCGAGCGCGCGCAGGCCGTCGAGGAGGTTGCGCGGGGAGCGGCCCGCGCGGGTGGCGAACATGCTGGCGTCGCCCCAGACCGACGGCAGGGCGGGGACGAAGAGCATGAGCACCTGCGGGCGCGGGTCATGCGCGGAGAGCTGCCCGGCCCAGGGGAACGTCAGGGCGGTGGAGACGATGGCGTCGTAGCGCGGCCAGAGGTCGACGAGGGCGCGAGCGAGCTCGGGTGCCATCGCCTCGGCCTGGTGGCGCAGCGCGCCGACCTGGCGCCCGATGCTCGCGCCGGCCATGCGCTCGGCGACGGTGCCCTCGCGGTAGATCCGCATGGCGTCGACGCGGATCTCCTCGACGGCCAGCCCGTCGTCGCGGAGGGTGGGGGCGAAGTCGCTCGACGCCGTGACCCCGACGTCGTGCCCGCGCGCCTGCAGCTCCCGGGCCACCGCGAGGACGGGCTGGTAGTCGCCCCGGCTGCCCCCGGCCAGGATCGCAATGGGCATACCTCCATGGTGCCTCGGGTGCGGTGAGCGTCACCGGGCGGCTCCGTGGACACGCAACGCGCCCAGAACTGATCTGTGCTCTGACTCGCGCCGACGGCGCTCGAAGGTCGATGACTTGGCACATCGGCAATGCAGATCGAGCACGTTCGTATTCGTTTGTCATACGATTCATGGGTGTGCGAGCCGCTCGATCTCGAAGCGCTGGATGAGGACGCGCCCTTCGAGGTCGACCAGCAGGCCGCTCACCTGTTCAAGCATCCGCATCTGGGATTGGACGACGTGATCGACGTGTGGGACGCCGATCCGCTGTTCTATCCGGCCAAGCCGCCGGCCCATTGGCTGATGATCGCCGAGGTCGACGGGCGAGTGCTCGTCGTGCCATTGGCGCCCTCCCGATCGGGCGATGCGCGCGCGTGTCGACCGATCGGCTGCTACGAGGCGACTTCGGGCCTCGCCGCGACCTACCGAAGGGACCGAGATGAACACTGACCAGAACGACAGGATGAGTCCCGAGCAGGAGCATGCGTTCTACGCCGAGCCGGAGAATCAAGAGCCCCAGGGCCCGCCACAGCGCCGCAAGCGCCCTCTGAGTGCGCCGGTGCCCGTGCGCTTCCCCGCTGACCTGCTCGAGGAGGTGAAGCGCGCGGCCGAATCCGACGACCGTTCGGTCTCAGCCTGGATCCGCCGTGCCGTCGAGCACGAGCTTTCTCGACCAGCCTGAGGCGCCGACGGCGGTCACACTGGTGGGTATGACAAAGGGCAAGGCCGGGGAGCTTGCGCCGCACGCGCCGGCGCTCACCGGTCGCGCCGCGCTCGCCCAGCGCTGGAGCCGCGCGGTCTTCGTGCACTGGCGGGTGGACCCCGAGCGCGTCCGCCCGCTCATGCCCGAGGGCGTCGAGCCGGACGTCCTCGACGGGTCGGCGTGGGTCGCCCTGGTGCCCTTCACGCCAACGGAGTTCCGCTTCCTGCCGTTCGCGCCCATTCCCCTACCTCGGCACCTTCCACGAGATCAACGTCCGCACCTACGGCACCGACGCCCAGGGCCGCCGCGGCGTCGTCTTTCAGACCCTGGAGGCCGAGCACGCGCTCCCCGTCCTGGCCGCGCACGTCCTCTTCGGGCTGCCCTACCGCTGGTCCCAGATCGGTATGCACGAGGACCCGACCGCGCGGGTGCGCGAGTTCCGCTCGCGTCGCCGCGGCGTGGGGCGCCGGTCGAGCGCACGTCGTACCAGTACCCGCATCCGCGTCGCGATCGGTGAGGAGTTGGTCGACACCGCGCTGTCCCGCTTCCTCACGGCCCGGTGGGGCTTCCACGAGCGCCGCCTCGGCCGCACGATCTGGACCGCCAACGAGCACCCGCCGTGGCCGCTGGCGCAGGCCGAGCTGCTCGACCTCGACGACGACCTGCTCGCCGGCGCCGGCTTCCCCGACCTCGCCGCACGGCCACCCGACTCGGTCCTCGCGATGCCCTTCGACCACCCTGGCTTCATCACCCGCTTCGGGGGCGCCCGCCGGATCTGAGGCACCGAGGCATACCCGTCGGAGCCCGCCTCAGAAGCCCCGCCCGGGCGTCAGGATGCCCTGCGGGTCCAGGGCGTCCTTGATCGCGGCCTGCACCTGTCGGGCGGTGTCGTCGAGCTGCCACGACAGCTCGTGCAGCTTGAGCGAGCCGATCCCGTGCTCGCCGGTGACGGTGCCGCCGAGCGACAGCGCGAGCCGGGTGATGTCGTGGATGACGGCTTCGGCGGCGGCGTGGTCCTCGGGGGTGTCGTCGGCCTGCACGCTGGGGTGGAGGTTGCCGTCGCCGGCGTGTGCGACCGTCGACACCACGCGCCCGTGGTCGCGGGCGATCTCCTCGATGCCCGCGAAGACCGCGGCCAGCTCGCTCAGCGGGACGCCGACGTCGCAGGAGACCCGGAGCCCGCGCGCGGTCAGCGCCGGGTTGGACAGCCGCCGGGCCTCGATCAGCTCCTCGGACTCGGCGATCTCGCTGTCGGTCGCGCCGTGCCGGCGGCATACCTCGACGATGTCCTCGGCCTGCGCCTGAGCCCCCGGACCCACGGTCTGCCCGACGAGGATCGCGGCGCCGGGCACGGTGAGCCCGCTGGGCTGGTAGGACTCGATGATCTCCACGCTGGGGGCGTCGATCAGCTCGAGCACCTCGGGCGGGGTCGCCAGCGCGGCGATCGCGGTGACGGCGCGGCCCGCGTCGGTCATCCGGTCGAAGGAAACCCGGAAGGTGCAGGGGTCGCCCTCCGGCATCGGCTTGAGCCGCACGGTGGCGGCGGTGATGACCCCGAGAGTGCCCTCGGAGCCGGTGAAGAGACTGGTCAGGTCGAGCCCGGCGACGTTCTTGCGGGTGCGCGCGCCGGTCTGCAGCACGCGCCCGTCGGCGAGCACCACCTCCAGCGCGGCGACCGAGTCGGCGGTCACCCCGTGCGCGACGCACCGCAGCCCGCCGGCGTTGGTGGCGATGTTGCCGCCGATGGTGCAGGTGCGGACGCTGGCGGGGTCGGGCGGGAAGAACAGGCCGTGCTCCTTCGCGGCGGTGTCCAGGTCGGAGGTGACCACGCCCGCCTCGACGTCGGCGAGCCGGTTGACCTCGTCGATGCGGCGGATCCGGTTCATCCGCGCCAGCGACAGCACCAGCCCGCCGGCATAGGCGACGGCACCACCGGACAGGCCCGTGCCGGCGCCGCGCACCGACACCCGGACCCCGTTCGCGTCTGCCCAGGCCAGGGTCGCCGAGACGTCCGCGGTGCTCTCGGCGTGGACGACGGCCACGGGCATACCCTCGGGCTGCGCCCGCGAGCTGTCGCCGGCGTAGCGCTCCAGCTCCTCCGGGTCGCGGCTGAGCCGGTCGCCGAGCACCTCGGCCAGGTCGGAGGCGACGGTCATCGGTGTTCTCCTCGTCGACGGTCGTTGTCCCTCCGATCATCGCCGATCCGCCACGCAGGAGGCGGACCGAGGGTCCACCGACGCGGTCGTCCGCCTAGGCTGACGACCGATCACCGACGTCCAGGTCATCTGTGGAGGAAGCGTATGTGCCGAGTGCTCGCGTTCATCGGGCCGGAGACCCCGCTGGAGAACCTGCTGCTCACCCCGGAGAACAGCCTGGTCAACCAGGCCCTCGACCCGGAGAGCCACCCGGAGCTGCAGCTGGCCGGCTGGGGGTTCGGCGCGTGGGGCGAGCACCTGGCACACCCGGAGAAGCCCTTCATCTACCGCCGGCCGATGGCCGCGTTCTACGACGACAACCTGGAGCGCATCGTCCCGAGCCTGCGTGCCAGCACGATGCTGGCCCACGTGCGCGCCGCCGCCTACGACGCGAAGGTCGTGCTGGCCGACGAGAACTGTCACCCGTTCTCCTTCGAGGGGACACGTTGGATCGTCGCGCAGAACGGCTACCTGCCGGGCTGGCAGATCCTGCAGCGTGAGCTGCTGCAGCACTGCAAGGACGAATACCTCAAGCAGATGGCGGGCTCGACGGACACCGAGTTCATCTACGTGCTGCTGCTCTCGCTGCTCGAGGGCGACAGCGACGAGCAGGTGCAGCGCGCGGTCGAGGAGATGATCCGTCTCATCGCCGCCGCGATGGAGAAGCTCGAGCTGCCGGGCCTGACCAAGCTCAAGCTGGCGCTGGTGTCCCAGGACCGCATCATCGGCGTCAACGCCGGCCTCGGGCTGCAGGGGGAGACCGACCCGACCGGCGACTGGCGGGAGCTGCGCAAGTCGGAGCCGGGCACCGACGACCACAGCCTCTCGATGCTGCTGGAGCCGCTCTACTTCCTCATGGGGCGCAAGTTCGAGGAGGACACGAGCACGTATGCCTTCGAGCAGTGCGCCGAGGACGAGGCGACCGGTGTGATCTTCGCCTCCGAGGCGCTCACCGAGGACACCGACGGCTGGTCGCAGCTCGACTTTGGCCACATCGTCTTCCTGCGCAACGAGGGCGGGCGGGTGACCAAGAAGGTCGAGGCGCTCTCGGTATAGCGGGGTCCGGCCCGCAGCCCGGCCGGCGGCGGGTCCTCGGTGACCGCCGCCGTAGACTCCGGCGGATGAGCGACCCCAGGCCCTACCCCACGATGGAGGACACCATCGGCGGCACCCCGCTGGTGCGGCTGCAGCGCCTTCCGGGGCCGGACAACGAACGCCGCGGCAACGTGCTGCTCGCCAAGCTCGAGGGCAACAACCCGGCCGGCTCGGTGAAGGACCGGCCGGCGATCAGCATGATCCGGGGCGCCGAGGCGCGGGGGGAGATCTCGCCCGGCGACACCCTGCTGGAGGCGACGTCCGGCAACACTGGGATCGGCCTGGCGATGGCGGCCGCGATCAGCGGCTACCCGTTGGTCATCGTCATGCCCGAGGACGCCTCGACCGAGCGGATCCAGACGATGAAGGCATACGGGGCCGAGCTCGTGCTCACCCCGGCGGACGGCGGCATGGAAGAGGCCCGCGACGTCGTGACGCGCATGGAGCAGGAGGGGAGGGGCCGGGTCCTGGACCAGTTCGGCAACCCGGACAACCCTCGCGCCCACGAGGACGGCACCGGCCCGGAGCTGTGGCGCCAGACCGACGGACGGATCACGCACTTCGTGTCCGCGATGGGCACCACCGGCACGATCACCGGGGTCTCGCGCTTCCTCAAGTCGCGCGACCCCGGGGTCCAGATCGTCGGAGCGCAGCCCGCGGAGGGCTCGCGGATCCCCGGGATCCGCGCCTGGCCGCCGGAGTACGTGCCGAGGATCTTCGACCCCTCGGCGGTGGACCGGACCGTGGAGGTCGCTCAGCCCGACGCCGAGGAGACGGCCCGGCGGATGGCCCGCGAGGAGGGCATCTTCGGCGGCATCTCCGCAGGTGGTGCGTGCTGGGCCGCCCTGCAGGTGGCCGAGGAGGTCGAGGGGGCGACGATCGTCTTCGTGGTCTGCGACCGCGGCGACCGCTACCTCTCCAGCGGGGTCTTTCCCGCCTGAGCGAGCGCATCCACGAACCGGCCGAGGGAGGTGGGGTCGGCCGAGGCGTGCGCGGGCACGAGCTGTCCGACCGACATACCGATGAGTCCCGGCTCACGCGACAGCGCGGCCAGGGCCTGACCCAGCTGGCTCACGGTCGGGCCCGAGTTGCGCCCGTTGACGTTCTCGGCCAGCGGGGCGTCGAGGAAGTCCAGCACGTCGACATCGACGTGGACCACGAACGGCCCGTCAGGCAGAGCGCCTCGCGAGGCGAGCCCAGCGGCCGCAGGATCTGCGACCAGCTCTGCCTGGGTGGTCACAGCGATCCCCAGGTGGTCGACCTGGTCGCGTTCCCACCCGGTGGCCTCGACGGTGGGCTCGACCCCGAGGCTCAGGTGACCCGGGGCCAGGAGTGGGGACCGGTCGGTCAGCCGGACCAGGGACTCCTCGGCGCCGGGTAGGCCGAGCGCATGCGCCATACCCATCCAGCTGAGCGACCCCTCGGCGGTCGAGTCGGGCGTGTTGAGGTCCAGGTGACGGTCCACGTAGACGAGGTGCGGCTCGATACCGGCATCGGCCACGGCGGCGCACAGCCCGAGCGCAACCGTGCAGCTCCCGCCGAGCACGAGCAGGCGAGAGTCAGTCGCGACGAACGGCGCGGCTGTGTCGGCCAGCGCGCGGAGGGCCTCGACTTCCTCGTCGAGGTTCTGGGCCCGCGGGCGCTCCTGGTCCGGCTTCCACAGGTGGACCGGGAGGTCACCCAGGTCGTCGACCTGGTGCCCTGCGGACTCCAGCGCGGCCACCAGGCCGGCCTCGCGCAGAGCGGCCGGCGCGTCCTCGACGCCGACACAGTACGCAGCGGCGCTGCTGGGGTAGCCGAGGATGTTGATCGACACCATTCCTCCAAGGATGCCCGATCGGTGCACTCATGGCGAGGCGCCTGCGGGTGCAAGGCTGCAAAGAACGTTCGTGGTCTGCGACCGCGGCGACCGCTACCTCTCCAGCGGGGCCTTCCCCGCCTGAGACTTGGGCCGAGCCGTCGGCTGCCTTGCTCGTGCTCGCCTGGGTGGTGCCAGGGGACGCCCGATGGCCGCTCTTCGTCGCCGTGACGTGGGCCTTCCACAGGAGTAGCACAAGCGCTACTCTGGGCTCATGGAGACGGTAGGACTTCGTGAGCTGAGGCAGGACGCCTCCGGTCTGCTGCGACGTGTGGAGCGTGGCGAGGAGATCGAGATCACCGTCTCTGGTCGACCCAGCGCCCGACTCGTGCCCGCTCGACAGACCCGGTGGCACCGATGGGACGACGTCGCTGACTTGTTCGCTGGCCCTTCTGATGCCGAGTGGACAGCTGACCGGGAGTTGCTCGAGGACGCTGTGCGCGACCCGTGGGCAGGGCAGTGACGGCGCAGACGTCCGATGCCCGGGGCGTGCTCGACACAAGCGTCGTGATCGGCGAGGTGCTCAAGCCCATACCTGGCGTCCTGGCCATCAGCGCGGTCACCTTGGCGGAGTTGCACTTCGGCGTCCTCGTGGCCAAGTCAGCCGAGGTCCGCGCCGAACGCCTGCGGCGACTGAGCATCCTCCAACACCGGTTCGATCCGCTCCCTGTGGATGAGGCGGTGGCGGCCAGCTACGGTCGCCTCGCGGCTGCGGTCGTGGAAGCAGGCCGTCAGCCCCGACGACGCACCATGGACCTGTTGATCGCCGCCACCGCTCACGCACATGACGCGACGCTCTACACGCGCAACCCGGACGATTTCGGCGGGCTGGAGGACCTGGTCGACGTGCGCGCCGTCTGACGATCTGTGGCACACGGGCGCATCGACAGTGATCCCGTCATTCAGACCGACCGTCCTTGGGCAACTAAACACCCGGCCAAGTGGCAGTAGCGGTCTGCCCAATGAGGAGAACCGGGGGGTGGTGTAATCGCGTCATGCGCATCTTCTTCACCGGTGGAAGCGGCAAGGCCGGCAAGCACGTCGCGACCTACCTGGCCGAGCAGGGCCATCAGGTCACCAACGCCGACCTCGTCCCCTTGGAGCATCCGGACGTGGCCGACCTGAGGGTCGACCTCACGGACGCCGGCGAGACCTACTCGGCGTTGGCCGGGCTGGCGAGGATGGAGGAGCTGAAACTCGCGGAGAAGCCTGCCTACGACGCCGTGGTGCACTTCGCGGCGCTGCCGGCGATCCTCATCGCCTCCGACGCGCGCACCTACGCGACGAACGTGCTGAGCACATACAACGTGCTGGAGGCCGCGACGCGGCTGGGTGTCCGCAAGATCGTGTTCGCCTCCTCGGAGACGACCTACGGGATCTGCTTCGCTCAGGGCGAGCGGCGACCGCAGTACGTGCCCGTCGACGAGGACCACCCGACGGTGCCGGAGGACTCCTACGCCATGTCCAAGGTGGCCAACGAGGTGACGGCGCGCTCCTTCCAGGCCCGCAGCGGCGCCGACGTGTACGGCCTGCGGATCAACAACGTCATCGAGCCGGACGAGTATGCCGAGTTGTTCCCGGACTTCCTGGCCGATCCGTCGCTGAGGCGCCGCAACGTCTTCGCCTACATCGACACCCGCGACCTCAGCCAGATGGTGCAGCGGTGTCTGGAGGTCGATGGGCTCGGCTACGAGGTCTTCAACGTCGCCAACGCGGATATGTCCGTCGCTCTGACCACCCAGGAGGTCCGGGACCGCTTCTATGACGGGGTCGAACTGAAGCGTGAGATGGGCCCGGACGAGACCTTCTACTCCATCGGCAAGGCCCGTGAGCTCCTCGGATACGCACCGCAGCACTCGTGGCGCGACGTCCTGCCCGATCCGCAACCAGAGGCCTGACTCAGGCGCACCGGCCGCGGGGCAGGCCTGTCGACGGGCCCGCGCTCCTTGTCTTATCGTTCTTCGATACATCGAATCTCGATAAGGGAGGCGTGGGCAGTGGGTCACACGACGACGAAGGTACGACCCTCACGGGCGGGCTTGACCACACGGGTTCTGGACGTGCTCATCTGGGGCGCCGTGGTGCTCTGCCTCGTGCGCCTGTTCGCGATCCTGACCGGAGTCGTGCCGATGTGGTGGTGGGACGACGCGTGGGTGGATGCGACGGCGCTGCCTCAGGTGCTCCAGCTGGAGTACACGGCCGCCGAGGGTGAGCCAGCGACGGGGGACATCCGCCTGCTCCCGGTGTGGTTGCGGGCGCTCGGTTCGGTGTCGATCGTCCTCTTCACCGTCATGTTCGTCATGGTGCTGCGCGCAGCCCGTCTGGTGGCGCAGCGCGCGATGGAGGGTGCTCCCTTTGCCCCTGACATCGCTCGCCGGCTCCGCACGATCGCTGTCGTCGTTCTCGCGCTGGCCGTTCTGCGCGTCCTCGTCGACGTTGCGACCATCTCCGGCGTCGTGAGCTGGGAGCCCCCGGACGAGCGGTGGCACATGCTCGCCGTAGGGACCGATCTCCCCTCTGTCTCGCTCAGCCTGGTCATCGCGGCCGTCGTCGCTGGAGCGTTGGCCTCTGCGTTCGACCGAGGGGCACGCCTGGAGAAGGAGATGGATGGGCTCGTCTGAGGAGCATCGCATCGTGTCCCGGCTCGGCGAAGTCCTCGTCGATCGGGGTATGACGTTGACCCAGCTCTCGCAGGCGACGGGTATCACGTTGGCCAACCTCTCCATCCTCAAGAACGGCAGAGCCAAGGCGGTGCGGTTCAGCAGCCTCACCCTCATCTGTGACGCGCTGGACTGCTCACCCGCGGACCTTCTGGATATCACTTCCAAACAGTGAGCACGCTCCGCGGTGCACGTGGCGCGTCACGCCACGCAGAACTCGTTGCCCACTGCGTCGCGCATCATGACGGCATACCGTTGCAGAGTCTCGGTGTCGACGCGGTTCACATGAGCGACTGTGGCGCCGAGACTGACCAGCTCGGCCACCTTGGCATCGACTGTCGCGACGATCTCATCCATCGAGGCGGTGTGATCGGCCACGTAGATGTCGAAGTGGAACCGGGTCTTGACGGTCTTCTTCTCCGGCACGGGCTGGAACCAGATCTTCGGTCCCTCGCCATGAGGGTCGATGATCCTGTCGATGTAGTCGTCGGGGTTGCCGCTGAGGTTCTCCTCGGGCACCGCAGACTGGTAGTAGGCGAGCCAGGAGTCGAAGCCGCTCGGCGGTGGCTCGGGCACGTAGCCCAGCGGCGGGGCCCAGAACCGCGCCATCCGGGCAGGGTCGTTCGAGTCGATCGTGCGCTGCCAGGTCACCATCTGCCGAGACTAGACCCGGCCACCGACGGCGCAGAGGTGATGAGCGAGCCGCCTGGCGGATGCGGGCGCATCGATGACCACTAGATAGGTGCCGCGATAGCGACCCCTCCGGTGAGGAGCAATGCCACCCCGGTGAGTGCGCATACCCTCCCCGCACCGGCAGCGTCCATGTCGTCTCCGTCTGCCGTGGCGCGGTCGGTGCCGTAGATGGCGGCGAGGCCGAGCGCGAGAACGATGGGTAGCAGTATGTAGAGGAGGCTCTGGTACAGCCATGCGTAAGGCACGAAGTGCACTGCTCCTGCGAGGGAGAAGAGGAGCGGAACCAGGGTGTAGCGGCCTCGCACCGTCAGCACGATCAAGAGCGGCAGGACGAGGAGTTGAGAAACAGAGATCAGGATCCCTAGCTGGCTGATGAGCTCGCCGCCTGGTCTGGCCTCGAACATCCCTAGCCACGCCGACATGCCGAGTGCCACGGGTAGGGCGACCATCCCTTGGAACAAGGTGGCCGTCACTGCCCACTTGGGCTCGGTGGCGCGCCACATGACGGCGAAGACCAGCCAGGTCGTGCCGTACGCGAGGAGGAAGACCGCCCCCTGGTAGTTGCTTCGTGCGAGCTCAACCAGGGCGTCCTCGAGGCCAGACATAGACATGAGTATTGCCGAGCGGACGACGCAGACGTCCTGAGCGCGGCTACGTGTTTCATTGACGTCAGGATCGGGCCCGGCCAGGCTCGGTCTCAGGTGACCGGGGTGGCCGCTCTCAGTGCGGCTGCCCACGCCGTCGGCGTGAGGCTCACATTTGGCCTGCGTCGCCCCGGTCACCGCCAGGGCCGGGAGAGGCTCGAGAGGGGTTTGCCCAGCCGTACGTAGCGGTGCCCTCCCAGCTCGACATCACCGTTGTCCGAGCAAGGGAGCACAACATGGACGAGCAAGGTACCCGGGTCGTGATCGGGATGGACCCGCACAAGCGCACCGTCACGATCGAGGTCATGACCAGCCACGAGCAGGTCGTCGGTGGCGGCCGGTTCACCACCGACGCTGACGGGTACGCCCAGCTGCTGGGCTACGCGCGGCAGTGGCCGCAGCGTCTCTGGGCGGTCGAGGGCTGCGCCGGGATCGGCAAGCACGTGGCCTCCCGGCTCGTCGCCGACGGCGAGGACGTGGTCGACGTGCCGGCGAAGATGTCCGCGCGAGTGCGGGTCTTCGCCACCGGCCAGGGCCGCAAGACCGACGCCACCGACGCCCACTCCATCGCCCTGGTCGGAGTCCGCATGTCCGGGCTGCGCCCAGTCGTCGACGACGAGCAGTTGGAGGTGCTGCGCATGTGCGTGGACCGGCGCGCCTCCCTGGGGGCCGAGCACACCCGCAAGGTGTGCCAGCTGCACAAGCTTCTCCTCGAGCTCATCCCCGGCGGGGCCAAGCGGTCCCTGTCCGCGGCCCAGGCCAAGGAGCTGCTCAAGAAGGTCCGCCCGACCACACCGGCGGGCAAGGTGCGCAAGGCCCACGCGGCCGAGCTGGTCGAGGACCTGACCAAGATCTACGCGCGCACCAAGGCCGCGGACAAGGAGCTGAAGTCCCTGGTCAAAGCCACCGGGACCGGCCTGATCGACCTGCACGGCATCGGACCCTCCGGCGCCGCGCGGCTGCTGGTCGAGGTCGTCGACATCACCCGCTTCCCCGACCGCAACCACTTCGCGTCCTGGACCGGCACCGCCCCGGTCGACGCCTCTTCCGGGGACCACACCCACCACCGGCTCTCCCGCAAGGGGAACCGGCAGATCAACCGGGTGCTGCACATCATGGCCGTCGTACAGCTGCGGCACGCGACCGAGGGCCGTGCCTACTACGACCGAAAGGTCGCCGCCGGCAAAACGCCGATGGAAGCGATGCGCTGCCTCAAACGGCGCCTGTCCGACCTGGTCTACAAGGCGATGCTCGACGACCTCGCCCGACGTGCGACGACGGGCCCGGGAGGGCAACTGGGTAACGACTCTGACTCCAGCGCGACCGGCTCACAACCCGATGCCGGCTCTTCGGACAAGCCACTTCCCGGACCCGCCACCACCAAGCCTAGAACCACCCTCCCAGCGGCGTCTTGACACAGAGGGGTGCCAGATGCGGATGTCCGCAGTGGTCTCTCGTCCGCTACCTAGCCAGGCCGAGGAAAGCCATGAGGGCGCGTTCGACCTCCAGGAGACTTTCGGGCGCCAGGCGGCCAATGCGGGTACCGACGTTCTCGCGGCGGACTGTGGTGACCTTGTCGATCATGACCTGGCTGTCGTGCTGCAGGCCGGTGAGATCATCGGCGGCGACGCGTACGCGAAGCAGAGGGGCATCTATCAGCGTCGTCGTCAGGGGCGCCACGGTCACCGAGGCAGTGCCCTCGAAGAGGTCGTCCTGCACGATCAGTGCGGGCCTCGGCTTGGAGGCGTAGACACCCCCGGCGACGGTCCACAGCTCGCCGCGCCTCACTCCTCGTCCCAGGGGGCGGTGACGGCTTCGACGAACCCCTGGTCATCGGACTGCTCGTCCGCCCTGGCGACCAGGGCCGCCTGACGTTCGGCCTCCTGTGCGAAGCGCTCGCTACGCACGTCCGGCACCCAGATCTGCACGGGTCGAAGTCCGCGTGCGCGCATCCTGCGCCGGTACTCGCTGACTCGATGCTTCACCGTCATGCCTACCACGTTACATGTAACGACAGTGCAGCGGAAGGCGGCTACGTCCCTAACAGCGCACCAAGATTTGGGTCCCCACCTCACCCGCCGAGCGACCAGCGGCAGAAGAGTGCGCTGACGATAATCGCGCAGGTGGGCAGTGCCCCGAAACGCTCCGGGGCTACTGTGGCCCGCATGGACGAGCAGCGCCGCCGCATGGTCTCAGTGGTTGCCGTGCTTAATATCGTGTTGGGCGCCTGCCTTGTGGGAGCCGGACTCGTGTCCGGCTCCTCGTTGCGGTGGTTGTGGGTCGCGCTCGGCGTCTTGTTCTTGGCACTGGCGATCGGCAATCTAATGCGGGTCAGGCGGGGTGCGCAGGCGAGTTCCTAGCGAGTCCTCCACGACTAGCGCTGTTCCCGGCCTGGCCGCCAGCACGGAGGGTCTGGGTAGCGGTCAGCTGAACACGGACCCGGAAGGCGAGTCGCCGCTGCATCGTGTTGAACGGATGGGGCTGCCATGCCCAGCCCGTCGCTCCTAGACGCCGAGGCTTGATCAGTCAATCGCTCGATCAACGACAGATGAGTGCCTACGCCGTGGAAGGAGTGCAGGGTGACGGGACGCAGGATAAAATTGCTGGCTCTGCTACTGACATCCATGGTGTCCATCGTTGGGCTGGCGTGGAGTTCCTATCGGCTCTATTTCGCGGTCAGCTGTGTCGTCAGCCTAGGGCTGGCCGTAGCGCTTCTGCGTCAGCATCAGCAATCGCAGCGAAGTCGCGCGGTCGCTGGTTACGATCCTTGTCCACGGTGCGGATCCCTAGCGGTCGAGCGCGCGGCAGATGAGATCCACTACGTCCCCTCGCCGGCTGGGGACATCGTGCGTCACTTCGTGCGGTGCTCGGACTGCGGAAACGAGTTCGAGAGCAGGGTGGGAGGCGGGTTCTGATTTGGGCCGGCGTTCAGTACGCCCGGACGCCCCACTCGCGGCAAAGTCGGACGAGCGTAGCCGTCCTCCACGCGGCATGTCCGGATGGGAGCGGGACGGGACGGCGTAGCCGCCCTGAACTTTTGAGTCAGGCACCAACCACTTTCTACTGCTCGCTTCGCCTCTCGCCCTCTGGAACCGCCTTCAGGATCTTCTCCCGCCATACCTGGTCAGGACTGCGAGCCCCTGACGAGAGGTCATCAGCGCCCCTCTCGTACAACGTCCAGATGGGCCACTTCGTCAACAGTTCTCGACGCTCCAATTTTACTCTCGAAACAAGAAACGTCACTTCATCTTCGTCGGCGAGCAGGATGGCGCACGACACCTCTATGAGCAGGGCCCAATCCTCGGAGCTCCCCTGTTCGTCCTTTGGGTCCGTTGGGATGTCACCGGCGCCAGCCCGGCGTCTCAGTTCACGAATTTCCCGGCGATGCGCATCGGTTAGTAACCCTAGGCGTGCAAGAATTTGCCACTGGTTGATCATATGTGTCGGTGAATCTACATCCTCGACCATTAACCAATCATTAAGTTCATGTGCGGCCGTCAGGAATTCTACGCGTCGAACTTCGAGCTCGTCCGCAGCTGTAATCAGTCGTAACACTTGGCTCGCCGCCCTTGAGGCGGCCTCAGGATAGTCTGACAAATCTTTGAATGACGCCACGAGGTTGTCGAGATGGAGGTTTAAGACGCGGGGAAGACGGGACGCGTAAATAATCTCGTAAGGTGTGATACGTACGAATTCAGATCCAGCGCCGCCGAGTTGTTGCGAGAACTGGTATTTGGGGTCAGGGCCAAGAAGATCTAGCACCTTACATCTACCTGTCTTACCCCCAGGAACACACAACAACTCGAAGACCCAGTCGCCCACGGGTTGGAGGACGCGGCCCGGTTTTTCGAGATCCTGCTCAACCTCCTTGCCGTGGACCAGAGCCGCGTGCAGCACCTGCAGTTGATCCAGTTGTCGAGAGCTGACTGACTGGAGATCGATTAGGTCTGGATCTGCGCCGAGGCATCGAAATAGTTCGGCGACCTGAGTGAGGAAGCGGAAGTGACCACGCAGTTCGTCGACATCGTATTGTGGAATGGAGGCGAACTCAGCGGTCGTGCCGTCGACCTCGAAACCGTTGAGATCCATGCAAGACAGAAAAAATCCGACGTCTCGGAGTCGCGCACCTAAGTTGTCTTGCACCTGAAGCGAAATTGTTGCGCCACCCTTATCAACCTTGGGGTCTCGCAGCGTGATCTGCAGACCCTCACTTAACATGAGTGCTACTGAATTGTCATCCACTTTCCGTCGGATCGGGTTCTTGTACTCGAATTCACCCGCTCGGACCGCGAAATCCGTGGCGGCGCCCACATATTCTTGGGGAGAGATGAACAAGACACCTGCGGCCGGCAGTTCCATTCCATCACCAGTGCGCACGAATATACTGAAGTCGAGTTCTGTTCGGTTTAGAGTTATAGGTCTACTCAGATCTAGCGGTTGTGGAGCGTGTAGCGTGATGGAATCCATGTTCGCCCAAGCAGATTCTGAGGCGCGAGCAGAGGCGTCCTCTCGACTGGTCATCAATGAGAACCGCAGGAGGCTCTCGAGCTCGTGGGGAGTGGATGGTAAGGGTGTCAGCCGAGCGGAGATCTTCTGGGTTGTGGGCTTCGCCTTACCAAGGAGTGCCTCAATCTTGAAGGGGCTCAAGTTTACGTAATATGGCGCTCGATCCCCCGTGGACTGATCTACATATACGACGAAATATAGGACGCCTCGATCGCGGAGATAGCCATTGAGATCCTTGCGGGGAATTGGGATAGACGGCCGAGCACGGTTCCGCGGAAAAGGAGTCCGTCCCTTAACTTGGACCGAGACTCGCCCCAGAAACTCATCTTTCGACACGCGCGCTGGGTCACGATAGAGGTCGATATGCCCGTCCGTGAACGGTGTCTTGTCGTTTACCGTGATGTAGCAGCGAAGTCTTGGGCATCTAGAGATGAGATCGCTGATTTGATTCACAGCCAACTGCTCGATGTCCACAGAACCATTCTGGTGTACGCTGCCGGGTTCGCACGACAGACACGCGACGACCGCAAGCCAGTGGCTGTAGTTGTAGCTAGCTCGCAGGTAGCACTGGCCGCTCTTGAGCCCTCAGGCTTTCCGTTCCTGTGGCGTGACTTGTGCGCTTCTGCCAGCGCGATCGGCAGTGTGATGAGGCTGCTCGGGCATCCGCAACTCGGCATGACAGTGATGTCACGTCCGCCCACGGACCGCCACGATTCGGCCGCCTTCATCCCCAGCACCCGGCCCCAGCTCGACCACTACGTCTGCTGTCGCCACAGCCACCGGGTCGTGCTCCGCCACCACGACGGTATGCCCTTGGTCGGCCAGCGCGTGCAGCTGCGCCAGGAGCCGGTGCACGTCGGCGGGATGCAGGCCGGTGGTCGGCTCGTCGAAGAGGTAGAGCGTGGCGCTGCGGCGCTGCTTCTGCAGCTCGGTGGCCAGTTTGATCCGCTGCGCCTCGCCGCCGGAGAGCTCGGTCGCCGACTGCCCGAGCTGCAGGTAGCCCAGCCCCAGTGCGTTCAGGGCACCGAGCGCTCGGGCGGCCGCCGGCACCTCCGCCAGCGCGTCCCGCGCCTCGCGCACGCTCATGCGCAGCAGGTCCGCGACGGTGTGCCCCCGCCACCGCACCTCGAGCGTCTCCGGCCCGAACCGGTCGCCGTGGCAGGTCGGGCACGGGGCATACGTCCCGGGCAGGAAGAGCAGCTCGACCGCCACCGCCCCCTCGCCCCCGCACGTCGGGCACTGGCCGACCTTCGTGTTGAAGCTGAACCGGGAGGCGGTGAAGCCGCGCTCCTTCGCCTCCGGTGTCGCCGCGAACGTCTTGCGCACCGCGTCCCACAGCCCGGTGTAGGTCGCCAGCGTCGACCTCGGCGACCGGCCGATCGGCTTCTGCGTGATCCGCACGACCCGCCGCGGCGCACCGCGACCCTGGGCGCGGACGGACCCGCCCGACCCCGATTCCTCGTCCCCACCCACATCGTCGTCAGTCGACTCCCCGTCGGCCTCGGCGTCCTCGAGGTCCTCCACCCGCGCGAGCTGCGCGCCGACCACGTCGTGGATCGCGTCGAGCAGGCTCGTCTTCCCTGACCCGGACACCCCCGTCACCACGGTCACGACCCCCAACGGCAGGTCGAGGTCGACGCCCCGCACGGTATGCCGCCGCAACCCGCGCAGCTCCAACGTCCCCGACGGCTCCCACCCACCAGCCGCCGCGCCCTCGCCCAGCACCTCACCGGCGTGCACCGGCTCGTCCAGGTACGCCGCCGTCGCGACTCCTCCACCCCGGCCAACCCCTCGACCGGCCCGGACCACAGCACCTCTCCGCCGTCGCGCCCGGCGCCCGGCCCGACGTCGACCACCCAGTCGCACTGCCGCACCACGGCCATGTCGTGCTCCACCACCACGACCGTGTTGCCCGCCGCGACCAGCGCGCGCAGCAGCCGCATGAGCTGGTCGACGTCGCGCGGGTGCAGCCCGGCCGACGGCTCGTCGAGCACGTAGACCACGCCGAAGAGCCCCGACCGCAGCGCCGTCGCCAGCCGCAGCCGCTGCAGCTCGCCCGAGGACACCCCGGCCGCCGGCCGGTCCAGCGACAGGTGCCCCAGCCCCAGGTCGAGCAGCAGCTCCAACCGCCCCAGCAGGTCCTCCACCAGCACCGACTCCGCCTGCGCCAGCGCGTCGTCAGACCGAGGTGACGCCGGACCCGACTCGGCGGCAGGCATACCCGACCCGCCCCCGAGCTCCCCGCGCCGCTCCCGCAGCACCGTCACCAGCGCGTCCACCGGCAGCGCCGCCGCCTCGTCGATCGCCAGCCCCTGCCACGTCACCGCCAGCGCGTCCGGCCGCAGCCGCCGCCCACCGCACTCCGGGCACGGCCGCGTCTCGACGAAGCGCAGCATCCGCCGCCGCGACGTCGCGCTCTTCGTCTCCGCGAGGGTGCGCCGGACATAGCGCGCCGCCGAGGAGAACGTGCCCTGGTAGGGCCGGTTGATCCGCTCCGCGTCGCGCACCGGCACCACCGTGACCACCGGCTGCTCGTCGGTGAAGAGGATCCACTCCCGCGTTGCCGCGGGCAGCTCGCGCCACGGCGCGTCGATGTCGTGCCCGAGCGTGGCGACGATGTCGCGGTAGTTCTTGCCCAGCCACGCCCCCGGCCACGCCGCGATCGCGCCCTCCGCGATCGAGAGCGAGTCGTCCGGCACCATCGAGGCCTCGGTCGGCTCGTGCTCCACCCCCAGCCCGCCGCAGCGCGGGCACGCACCCTGTGCCGTGTTCGCCGAGAAGTGGTCGGAGTCGAGCCGCTCCGCGCCCTCGGGGTATGCCCCGCACCGGCTCAGCAGCATGCGCAGCGTCGCCCCGGTCGTGGTCACCGTGCCCACGCTCGACCGCGCACCGCCCGCCCCACGGCCCTGCTCCAGCGCGACCGTCGGCGGCAGCCCGCCCACGTCGCGAACCTGCGGGTCGAGCGCACCGTGCAGCAGGCGACGGGCATACGGCGCGACCGAGTCGAGGTAGCGCCGCTGCGACTCCCCGTGGATCGTGCCGAAGGCCAGGCTCGACTTGCCCGACCCGCTCACCCCGGTCACCGCGACGAGCGCGCCGCGGGGGAGGCTGACGTCGACGTCGCGCAGGTTGTGCAGCCGCGCTCCCCAGACCTCGATCCGACCGTCCATGCCGGTCAGGGTATGCCGGGGGCTCGCCAGCCCGACCGCGCCGGTCAGGCCGGCCCCTGCTCGCCGAAGGTCTCGCGCAGCGTCCGCTGCAGCCGCGGCCCGGCGTCGACCGTCACCGCGTCGGAGGTCGTCTCGATGCCCGCGTCGGCGAAGGCCCCGAGCACGGCCTGGATCACCGCGTCGGTGGCCTCCTTGGTCTCGAGCTGCCGGGCGCCGGACCAGAAGCGCAGCTCGAGCACCACCGCCTTGGTGCCGACGGCGGTGAAGAAGGCCTCCGGGGAGGGCTCGTCGAGCACCTGCGGCAGCGCGCGCATCGTGCCGACCGCCAGGTCCTGCGCGCTGGCGAGGTCGTCGTCGTCCGCGAGCTCGATGGTGATCGAGCTGCGCACGTGCTCGTAGCCGGTCTGCACCGTGACCAGGTTGCTGTGGAGCACCCCGTTGGGAACCAGCACGAGCCGCCCGTCGAAGGTCCGCACCGAGGTCGAGCTCAGCCTCATCTCGACGACCGTGCCCGCCTGCTCCAGCAGCGCGATCTGGTCGCCGACCTGGATCCGGTCGCGCGCCAGGATGACGATGCCGGCGAAGAGGTTGCCCAGCACCGTCTGGAAGGCGATGCCCGCCGCGATCGAGACGATCCCGACACCGCCGAGGATGTTGACCGGCCGCACGCTGGGGAAGAGCACGGTCAGCGCGATCCCGATCCCGAGCGCCACGACGACCCAGCCGAGCAGCCGCCCGAAGACCTGCGCCGACTCCTCGCTGCGGCCCCGCCAGCGCAGCGCCCGGCCAAAGGCCATCCGCACCACCTGGCCCAGCAGCACCGACCCGACGAGCACCGCCGCCGCGACGGCGACGCCTTTCCAGGTGATCTCCGGCAGGCTCACGCGCGCTGCTCCGTCGGCGCGGCCTCGTCGTCGGCGCGCGCCCGCTCGACGATCTGCTCGGCGACGCGCTCCCAGTGGTCGAGCGCCTCGGCATACTCCGGCAGCGCGACCGGCCGCAGCCGCTCGATGATGAAGAGGACCTGCCGCGGCACCTGCAGTGAGTTCTCCGCGTAGTGCAGGACCTCCTCGAGCGCGAGGTCGATGAGCTCCTCCACCCGCTGCGGGGTGTGAACGAGCCGGACGATTCCGTCGTGGCGAACCGCCCGGGGCAGGTCGCGCCGCGTGACCACCCGCCGCAGGATCCGGTGGATCTCGTCCATGACCTGGCTCGCGGTCGTCGGGTCGTTGATGCCCGGGCTCAGCGCCCGCTCGGCGATGTCGACGAGCTTGCGCATGCCGACCGCCGGGTCCTGGTTGAAGGCGCGGTCCTGCTCCACGGCGACCGCCCGGCGCAGCGTCGCGAGGTCGAGCTCGGACTCGAGCTCCTCCTGGTCGTCGCGGTGCTCGGCGACGGTGACCGGGGCGCCGGGCACGTCGAGGCCCCAGACGCGCAGCGCCGGCGCGCCCTCGGTGACGTAGCGCCCGACCGGGGTGAGCACCTGCACGACGGCGTCGCGCTCGGTCGCCCAGCTCACGAGCGAACGGTGGTCGATCTCGACGACGTAGCCGTGCTCCTGCGACTCCACGGTCAGCGGCGCCTGCTGCTCCGGCTCGTCCCACCGCGCGTCGCGGCGCTGCGCGGTCGGGTCGTCCGAGCGAGGGAAGTAGCGGTCGGCGATCGCCATCGTCGACTCCCCGAGGTGGGACACGATCGAGGAGACCTGGATCGAGGTGGTGATGTGGTGGATGAACGCGAGGAACATCGCCACGCTCGCCAGCACCAGCAGGAAGCCGAGCGTGATCGAGATCTGCGGCACGAAGGCGGTGATGTCGCCCGTGTCGCCGCGCACCGACCGGAGCACGGTGAGGGCATACGTGAAGGTCGCGGCGAAGATGCCCAGCGTGGCCTGCGTGATCCGGCTGGAGAGGAAGTCGCTGAGCACGCGCGGGCTGAACTGGCTGCTCGCGAGCTGCACCACGACCATCGTGATCGAGAAGACGAGGCCGGTCACCGAGATCATCGCCCCGGCGATGTTGCCGAGCATGTCGCGCGCGCCGCCCGGGCCGCCCTGGAAGACGAACGGCAGGTGCTCGTCGAAGGTCTTCTCCCACTCCGGCAGCAGCGCGCCGGTCACCGTGGCGAGCACGACGATGACCGTCGGCAGCATCCAGAACGGCCGCCAGAACCGGTCCCACCGGGTGATGCTGCGGGTCCTCGGCAGGACGCCGACGTCGTCGAGCTCCTCGGTGTCCTCGTGCCGGGAGTCGCGCTGGTTCGCCTCGCTCATGGTCGCCACAGCCTGTCAGGGGGTATGCCCGGCCGCACCTCGACCGGCACCCTCGCCGCTGGTCGTGGGCCGGGTGCCGCCGGGGAGGCCGCTGCGGTCGCGCGTGAGGCGGGCGAGCAGCCCGAGCTGGGCGCGGCGCTCGCGGGCGAAGGTGACCCGTGGGGAGGTGTGCCAGGAGGTGGTGAAGAGCCGCTTGGCGCGGGCCAGGGCGGTGGGGTCGTGGGCGAGCATGGGCTCGAGCAGGGTGCGGGCCTCGGCGACCGGGTCGGTGCCGGTGCGGGTGACCAGACCCAGCTCGTGGGCCTCGCTGCCGGGGACGAGCCGGCCGCTGAGGGTGAGCTCTTTGGCGACGTCGACGCCGACGAGCTCGGCGAGCGAGCGGATGCCGGTCATGTCGGGCACCAGCCCCCAGCGCACCTCGCGGACCGACCAGGACGCGTCAGGAGTCGAGGTGCGCAGGTCGGCGCCGAGCGCGAGCTGGATGCCTGCGCCGAGGCAGTGCCCGTGGACCGCGGCGACGACCGGCACGGGCAGCCGGCGCCAGGCCCAGCACGCCTCCTGGAAGACGTTGGTGCCGCGCCACGGCCGGGGGACGAAGCGGGTGCCGATGCCGACCGGGTCCGTCAGCGCGGCCCGCAGGTCGAGGCCGGCGCAGAAGGCCGGGCCTCGCCGGAGAGGACGACCGCGCGGACGGCGTGGTCCCTGCCCAGGCTGCGGGCGGTGCGGACGAGGTCGTCGAGCATGCCCAGGGTGAGGGCGTTGAGCTTGTCCGGGCGGGCCAGCCGGACGTGCGCGACGCCGTCGGCCCCACGATCGACGGTGACGTGCTCGCTGCGCTGGTGGGTCGGCATACCCCGCAGCATCCCAGACCCCGCCCCCACCGACCGGACGGAAGGTCTGGCCGGTGGGTGGGGGCGGGTGAGGGCGGAGCGGCTCAGGACTTCAGGGCGGCGTCCAGGGTGATGTCGACGCCGGTGAGGGCCTTGCTGACCGGGCACTGCTCCTTGGCCTTCTCGGCGGCCTGCACGAAGGCGGCCTCGTCGAGCCCGTCCACCTCGCCGCGGACGGTGAGCGTGATGCCGGTGAGCTTGAAGCCACCGGCCGGGTCCTCGCCGAGGGAGACGTCAGCGGAGACGTCGAGCGCCTGCGGGGTGCCGCCGGCCTCGGCGACGAAAGCCGAGAGCTGCATGGCGTAGCAGGAGGAGTGGGCCGCGGCGATGAGCTCCTCGGGGGAGGTGGCGCCGCCGGCGTCCTCGGCCGAGCGCTTCGGGAAGGACACGTCGTAGCTGCCGGCCTTCGAGCTGGCCAGCTCGACCGTGCCGTTGCCGTCCTGCAGGGAGCCGGTCCAGGCGGTGCGTGCGGTGCGAGTGGGCACGATGGGTCCTTTCGTCGGGTTGCGCTGTCGTGGGCGTCAACCGGGAGGTATGCCGAGGCATTCCGAGCGCCGAGGCGCGGGCAGCCCTCGGGGGCCGGGACAGACCTGACACGATGGGGCGCATGCTGAGCGTCAACATGGTGACCATCGACTGCGTCGACCTGGAGCCGATGGTGGAGTTCTGGACCCAGGCGCTGCAGACCGAGGTGGCCGTCGACTGGGGCGACTTCGTCATCCTGCGCGGCGAGCCGGCGGTGGGGCTGCAGCGGGTCGAGGAGGTCATGCCCGGCAAGAACCGGCTGCACCTCGACCTCTCCGGCGGCGACCGCGCCCCCGAGGTCGCCCGGCTCGTGGAGCTCGGCGGCGACGTCGTGCGGACCCACGACGTGGACGACTTCGGCTGGACGGTGATGGTCGACCCGGCGGGCAACGAGTTCTGCGTCAGCGACCCGCACGGGACGGGCGACGACGGTGCGGGCTCGCAGGAGCAGGGGGAGACGGCGCAGGACGACACCGAGGCGCGGGACCGGCACGCCGACGAGGTGGCCGACCAGACCCCGGAGGAGCGGGCCGCCGGTGACGCCGCCGCGGCGCAGGCCGCGAGGGACGACGCCGCGGCGGACGAGCGATGACCGAGGCCGTCCCGGAGACCGACGCCGGGGGCGACCCCGCCCCGCTCGTCCTGCTGCACGGCGTCGGCCAGGCGCCGATGGCCTGGGAGGACGTCGTCGTCGCGCTCTACGGCAGCCGGCGGCTGCTCACCCCGTGGGTCCCCGGGCTGCGCCCGACCGAGCAGCGGGTGATGCCGCCCGACGACGCGGCCGCGGCGCTGGACCAGCAGCTCATGCTCGAGGGGATGCAGGGGGTCGACCTGTGCGGGCTGTCCTACGGCGCGATGGTCGCGACCCGGCTCGCGGCGGACTTCCCCGAGCGGGTGCGGCGGCTCGTGCTCATCGCCGGGCAGGTCCGCCCGCCGCGGATGCTCATGCGGGCGCAGGGCGCCGCGCTCAGGCTCGTGCCCGCGTCCCGCCTGGCCGACGCCGGGGTCTCCAAGGAACGGCTGCTGCAGGCGCTGGAGGTGGCCCGCTCTGCCGACCTGACCGACGCGCTCCCCAAGGTGCAGGCACCCACGCTGGTGCTCGTCGGTGCCAAGGACAAGGCCAACCAGCCGGGCGCGCGGGCGCTGGCCGACGGCATACCTGGGGCGCGGCTGCGGATCGTCGAGGGCGCCGGCCACGCCCTCAACGAGGACGCCCCCGCTGCCCTGGTGGACCTGCTGCGCGACTTCCTGGACGCCTGAGGGTCCTCAGATCCCGAGGAAGTCGCGGATGGCGGGAAGCTCGCGGCGGGCCTGCGCGAGCCCGGCGTGGTAGCTCGCGCGCAGCTTGGTGACGTCGCGCTCGCCGTTGCCGACGGGCATACGCTCCGGCACGAAGAGGTATGCCGCCCCGCTCGCCTCGAGCTCCCACAGCTCCTCCCGCACCGCGTTGTAGCGCTCCGCCCGCAGCGCCATCGCCTCCGGCACCGCGGGGTAGCGGCGGAAGTGCCGCCGGAGGTAGCCCAGCCCGCGCTGCGGCGTCTTGCGGTAGCCGCGCTCCTGCGTCAGCACGACGAGGAACTTCTCGAAGCCGTCGGCCCGCGCCGCGTCCAGCGGGATGCCTCCGGACGGGCCGAGCGCGCCGTCGACGTAGACCCTCCCGTCGATCGTCACCGGCGGCATGACCACCGGCATCGTCGAGGACGCCCGCACCCGCACCATGAGGTCGCGCATCGTCGCGAGGTCGTCGCGGCCCCAGTAGACCTGCTCCCCGCTGACCGCGTCGAAAGCGCCGATCCGCCGCTGCGCCGGGTGCGCGGCGAAGGTCGCGAAGTCGAAGGGCAGCGCCTGGTGCGGGAGGGCGGTCTGCTCGTAGATGTACTCCGCGTCGAACCACCCACGACCCCGCGCGAAGCTGCGCCAGTCGCCGAAGCGCGGGTCGGCCGCGAAGTCGGTGAAGCTGTGCCGGGCACGCCAGGCGTCACGCGACAGCGTGTTGCAGGTGTTGCTCGCCCCCGCCGAGATCCCACCCACCCAGCCCAGGTCGATCCCAGCCTCGAGCAGGGTCACGACCACCCCCGAGGTGTATGACGCCCGCATCCCTCCGCCCTCGAAGACCAGGGCGGTGTCGCCCACCAGACGCCGCTGCTGCTCGGTCACGCAGGTCAGCCTAGGGGCTCGGGCGCCGGGGCTCGGACCACGGCCTGGGCCACCGGCAACGGTGACCTGCACGCCAAGAACCTGTCCGTCCTGCAGCGTGACGGCGAGTGGCGGGTCGCCCCGGTCTACGACGTGCCCAGCACGGTGCCCTACGGCGACCCGACCGCGGCGCTGCCCCTGGCCGGGCGCCGGGAGAACCTCACCCGCAGGGCCTTCCTCGAGCTCGCCGACGCGTCGGGCTGTCGACCCGCGCCGCGACCAGCGCTCTCGACCAGGTGCTCAGGGTCACGGCGCAGGTGGTCGAGGACGTGGAGGGCGCAGCGATCGGTCTGGACCCGCGCCGCCGCAGCGACCGCGTGCGCACCCTGCGGCGACGCCGTCGCGACCTCGGCGCCTGATCAGCAGCAGCAGGTGCCGCCGGTGCAGCCGCACCCGCCGCCGGGGGGCGCGCAGCACCCCTTGCCCTGCCAGGCCAGCACGCCCTCGCGCAGCGCGATGCCGGCGATGACCAGCCCGGCCAGCGGGTCGGCCCAGGACCAGCCGAGCGTCGCGTTGAGCAGGAGGCCGACGAGCAGCACCGCGGACAGGTAGGTGCACAGCAGCGTCTGCGTGCCGTCCGCGACCACAGCGTTGGAGCCCAGGGCCCGGCCGGTCCGTCGCTGCGCCCAGGACAGGACCGGCATGACGACGAGGGAGGCGACGGCGAGCCCGATCCCCACCATGGAGGTCTCCGCCTCGCGCCCCGAGACCAGCGCCCGCACCGACTCCACCGAGACGAGGGTGGCCAGGGCGAAGAAGGCGATCGCCATCATCCGCAGCGCCTGCTTCTCCCGCTGCTCGGGCAGGCGGTGGCTGAACTGCCAGAGCACGATGAGCCCGCTGCTCACCTCGACCACGGAGTCCAGGCCGAAGCCGACGAGCGCCACGGACCCGGCGACCAGACCCGCCGCGATCGCGACGACCGCCTCGAGCACGTTGTAGACCACCGAGGCCAGCGCGAGCAGCCTCGCCCGCCGCTGCAGGGTCCGGCGGCGGCCCGCCGCGCCGGGCGTCACTAGCTCGACCGACGTCATCGCCGCACCCCCGGTCCGCTCGCGGGGCACAGCACGACGGCGTCGCCGGTGGCGGCGAGCAGCTCCTCGGTGGCGGCGAGGAGCGAGGTGACCAGGGCCGGATCGGCCACGCTGAGCATCGTCGACCGGCCCACGCTCCGGGCGGACACCAGCCCGCAGCCGCGCAGGCAGGCGAGGTGCCCGGACACCGTGGACTGGGCCAGGTCGAGGTGCTCGGTCAGCTCCCGCACGTTGTGCTCGCGGAGCAGCAGGTGCCGCAGGATCGCCACCCGCGAGGGGTCGCTCAGCCCGTGGAAGAGCGCCGCGGCACGGACCGCGGCCTCACGCCCCGCCGCCCGCGTCGCCGCGTCACGCTCCGCGCCACGCACAGCCGCCTCGCGCTCTGCCGCGCGGTCCGAGGCCAGCGCCGCGCTCATCGCACCGACCCCGCGTGCTCTCCGGATCCCAGCCGGTCGACCCCCAGGCCCGGCACGAAGCGACCCACCGAGGCGAGGTAGTCGGCATACCCCTGACCGTGCGTGCGCCGCAGGTAGGGCTCCTCGACGACCCGCACCTGGAGCTGGACCGCGACGACGAAGAGGACCAGACCCAGCAGCGAGGTGAGGGTGGGGACCATGAGGAACAACCCGCCGACGGTGAGCACCATCATCGTGAAGATCGGATTGCGGGCGAGCCCGAACGGCCCGGAGGTCACGAGTGCGGTGCGCTCGGAGTCGTCGACGCCGACCCGCCAACTCGCCCCCATCGCCAGCTGCGTCCACACGGTCCCGGCGATCCCCGCCAGCGTCAGCGCGGTGCCGAGCGCGGCGACCCACGGCCGCTCCAGCGTGACGATCGGCGTCCAGCCCGCGATCGCGTCGACCGGGCCGAGGGCGACGAGCAGCGTGGCGAGCCCGAAGCTCATCCCGGCCCACCACTCCACCGACAACGCCCGGCCGCTGAACCCCCGCAGTCCGTGGTCGCCGGTGCGCCGCCACTGCACCCAGCTGCGCCAGCCGAAGCCGATCCCGGCATACAGCACGAACAACCCCAGCGCGAGCCACCCCATGGCCGCATCCTTTCATCGGAGATGACCGATGATAGCGGCTCTCAGCGATCAGTGGAAGCCGCGTTCATCAGCCGCGGGCTGCCAGCTCCGCCCGGGAGGACAGCACGCAGCACTGGTTGCCCTCGGGGTCGGCGAGCGTCACCCACCTCGATGAACAGCAGGGTATGCCCGGTCTCCGGGTCGTGGACGTCGGTTCCGGGAGGGGCCGCGGGACAGGGTCCCTGGCCGGTAGCGTCGGCGCCATGAAGGACTACTTCGCCGGGGACAACCGCACCAACCGCGAGCGCATGCTCGCCGGGGACCTCTACATCGCCGACGATCCGGAGAGCGCGCAGATCGCGCAGCGGGCGCTGCGGCTGCAGGCGGAGTATGCCCGGCGCACGGCCGAGGAGCCGGACACCGCCCGCGAGGTGCTCGAGGAGCTGCTCGGCGAGCTGGGCGAGGACGCCTACCTCAAGCCGCCGGTCTACTGCGACTACGGCGTCCACACCCGGGTGGGGCCACGGACCTTCGCCAACTACGGGCTGGTGCTGCTCGACGTCGCGCCCATCACCATCGGTGCCGACTGCCAGATCGGACCCAACGTGCAGCTGCTCACCCCGACGCACCCGGTCGAGCCCGAGCCGCGCCGCGACAAGCTCGAGGCCGCCGAGCCGATCACCCTCGGCGACAACGTCTGGCTGGGTGGCGGGGTCATCGTCTGCCCGGGCGTCACGATCGGCGACAACACCGTCGTCGGCGCCGGGGCCGTCGTCACCAAGGACCTCCCCGCCGACGTGGTCGCCCTCGGCAACCCCGCCCGGGTCGTCAAGCAGCTGTGACCTGCTCGGCGACCCGCCGCGCCCACTGACCCACGCCGATGAGGGTCGCCGAGGCCGGGCCGCACCAGTCGCCGTAGCCGAGGAGGAACAGCCCAGGCACCCCCGGCACGGCGGGCGTGCCGTCGGTCAGGACCTGCCCGTCGCGGCGCGGCAGTTCTAGCCCGGAGAGCCAGGACAGCTCGGGCCGGAAGCCGGTGCACCACACGACCGCGTCCAGGGGCCGCTCGACCCCGTCCGCACCGACGGCCCCGTCCCGGGTGAGGCGCCGCACCATCGGCGTCGCCACGAGGCCGCCTGCGTCGCGCGCCGCCCGCACCGGCGGCACCGCCACGATGTCGCCCAGCCCACCGACCCCCTCGCCCTCGCCGCGCAGCCGGGCGCTCGCGACGCGGAAGAGCTCGCGCCCATCGACGTGGTCGGGCAGGTAGCGCGGCTCGCCCAGCGTCGCCCACGTCACCTCGGCGACCGGGAGGAGGTCGGCGGCGATCTGCGCGCCTGAGTTGGCCCCGCCGACGACGAGCACCCGTCGACCCGCGAAGGCGCGGGGACCGGCATACCGTGCGCTGTGCACCTGTCGACCACCGAACTCGGCGAGCCCCGGGACCGACGGGACGAACGGCCGCGACCACGTGCCCGTCGCGCCGATCACCGCGCGCGCCCGCCAGGTGCCGGAATCGGTGGCCACCTCGAAGGCGCCGCCACGGCGCCGCACGTCGAGCACGCGGACGGGTCGGCGCACGGGCACGTCGTAGCGCTCCTCGTAGCGGGTGAGGTAGTCCACGACGTGGCTCGCGTCGGGGTTGTCGGCGCCCTCGACCGCGGGCATGCGCCACCCGGGGAGGGAGGAGTAGGCGGCGGGGGAGAAGAGCCGCAGCGAGGGCCAGGTATGCCGCCACGCGCCGCCCGGCTCGTCCGCCGCGTCGAGCAGCACGTGCTGCACCCCGCGGCGCCGGAGGTAGAAGGACGCGGCGAGCGCCGCCTGTCCACCGCCGACGACGAGCGCGTCGGTGTCGGCGGAGGTCACCAGGTCAGGCTAGGGGACGAGCTCGGGCTCGCGGTCGTGCTGCCGCTGACCGGCGCCGACCGGGGTGCGGGGGCGGACCGGACGCGGTGCCGGGGCCGGTCGGGTGACCGAGACCGGCCGCGGGCGCACCGCCGCCTCCCGGCTGCGCAGGACGCGCTCCCACAGGACGCGGGTGCGGCGACGCAGCAGCCACTGGTCGGCGTCGATGACGGCGCGGAGCACGATGCGCCGGTGAGCATGCCGCCGATGAGGTCGGAGGGCCAGTGGTAGCCGAGGTAGTAGGCGACGGCGACCGCGTTGACCGTGATGAGCGCCAGCACCCAGCCGAGCCGCCGCCTGACGCGGGAGTCCGGGTGGGAGTAGATGACGATGAGGTAGGCCGCGGCGCCGTAGATGAGGATCGCCTCGGCGGCGTGGCCGGAGGGGTAGGTCATGCCGTACCAGCCGTGCTCGGCGGCACCCCCGTTGAAGAAGCGGCCGGAGACGTCGTCGGCCTTGGGGGAGGTGCGCGCGAGGACGATCTTGAGGCCGCCGACCACGCCGTAGAACCCGGCCTCGACCGCGCCGGCGATGAGGATCGGGCGCCAGGTGCGGTGCTTCCAGGCCAGCGTGAAGGCGACCGCCAGCAGGATCGGCAGGCAGACCGCCTGTCCTGCGACGGCGTTGGGGACCTGGTCGAGGAAGTCGGTCCAGCGCGGCGTGAGCTCGTCGGACCAGAAGCCGTGCAGGGAGCGGTCGAACTCGCGCAGCGGGCCGGCGACCAGAGCCGTCACCAGCACCAGCATGCCGATGAGCACCGGCAGACTGGTCAGACGACGAAAGGTCAGCATTCTTTACCCCACGGTAGTTGGATTCCCTGTGATTTCCCTGATGCGCTCCCCTGGGCATCCTGGCGTTCCTACGATAGCGAACTTCGCAGGTCAGTGCTTGTCGAGAGGGATTGTGGCGGTGGTCACAGAATTCCGACGACGCGGGGTCGTGGCACGAGGTGAGGTAGTCACCCGGCGGAATTCCTGCAGCACGTCGCCGCCGGTCAGCTGATCGAGGCGGGCTCGGACGCGCACGCCTTCATGCACGGGGCGAGCCAGGAGCGCTGCGCGTCGTGGCCGAGCTGAACGGGGCATACCACCCGCCGGAGCAGGTCCGGGCGCTGCTCGGCGAGCTCACCGGGCGGGAGGTGCCCTCCTCGGTGACCGTCTTCCCACCGTTCTACGGCGAGTTCGGCAAGAACCTCGTCCTCGGCGAGGGCGTCTTCGTCAACATGGGCTGCCGCTTCCAAGACACCGGCGGCATCACGATCGGCGACTGAGCAACGGGCATACCCCTGGGTGTGCCGACGCCGCGCCAGTCGGGACCGGCTCCAGCGTTCACGTGAACGCTGGAGCCGTCGTGGGCCGGAGTGTCGCCGGGACAGGCGCCTCGGCCGGCTCACACTAGCGTGACGGTCACGTGCCGACGAGCGCTCGCCGCGAGCCCACGGTCACGGGTCCACAGCGGGCACCCGAGCGCGGCGGCGACGGCGACGTACGCGGCGTCGTAGCTGGCCAGGTTGTCGCAGAGCGTCCAGACGTGGGCACGAAGGGCGGCTGTGCTGGGGTGTCGGCGCAGGGCGAGGTCGTCGAAGTCGGCGAGAGCGTCCTGCGCGCGGTGGACGCTCAGGTGCCCGCCGAGGGTCAGGCCGCGAAGCGCGCTGACGACCTCGTGGTCGACGAGGTCGGGTGCGTGGAGCACCTCCGAGGCGAGCTGGGACCGGAGAGGAGCCAGCTCGCGCTGGGTGAGGGCGTCGACGACCACCGAGGCGTCGACGACGATCATCGGGAGTCGCGGTCGGCGCGGATGATGTCGACGGCCGACACGGCGCTCGACTCCGACCGCGCGTCCACCCTGGCCAGGACCTCTGCGAGGTCAGGGGTGGCGACCTCGCGCTGGAGGAGGTCGCGCAGGTATGCCGTCAGGCTCTGGCCGCGCCGGGCCGCGCGGGCGGCCAGCTCGTCGCGCGTCGTGGGATCGACACCGCGGATCTGCAGCAGGGTGGATGCCATGCATACAGATTACATCCACACGGGTGCACGACCGGGACGAGCCCCGGCTACCGTGAGGCGCGTGGGCACCCCGGGCGACGAGACCTATGACGTCGTCGTGGTGGGTGCCGGGTCGGCGGGCGCCGTCGTGGCGCACCGTCTGACCGAGGACGGTTCGCGGCGGGTGCTGCTGCTGGAAGCCGGTGGGCGCGACATCTCGCCGAACGTCCGCATCCCCGCGGCCTTCTCGCGGCTCTTCGAGTCCACGGCCGACTGGAACTACCGCACCACGCCGCAGCCGGGGCTCGCTGGCCGCTCGATCTACTGGCCGCGCGGCAAGGTGCTGGGCGGCTCGTCCTCGCTCAACGCGATGATGTGGGTGCCGGGCTTCGCCGCTGACTACGACCGGTGGGCCGAGCTCGCCGGGCCGACATGGGGACCGGACGAGGTCGCGCCGCTGCTCCAGGGCACGCTCGTCTCGGTCGAGGAGCAGCGCGACCCGAGTCCGCTCACCCGTCGCTTCCTGCAGGCCGCCGGCGAGGCCGGGTTCGCGGTCGAGGAGGCCAACGCCGCAGCGCCCGACGGCTTCACCCAGACCCGCGTGACGCAGCGGCGCGGCGCGCGCTCGAGCACCGCACAGGCATACCTGCGACCCGCGGCCGGGCGCCCGAACCTCCAGGTGCGCACCCGCGCGCACGTGACGCGGGTGCTCTTCGAGGGGCGGGTCGCGACCGGCGTGGAGTATGCCGTCGGCGGGGTCACGCGGAAGGTCTCGGCACGGCAGGCGGTCGTGCTCTGCGGCGGCGCGGTCAACACGCCGCAGCTGCTCATGCTCTCGGGGATCGCGCCGGCGCCGAGCTGCAGCAGCACGGCATCCCGGTGCTCGTCGACGCCCCCGAGGTCGGCAAGAACCTGCGCGACCACCTGGTCAGCGGGCTCATCGCGCGCACCTCGGCGGACACGCTCGCGTCCGCGACGTCGACGGCCAACCTGGCCCGATATCTGCTGCGGCGCCGCGGGATGCTGACCTCCAACATCGCCGAGGCCTACGGTTTCGTGCGCTCCCGGCCGGAGCTGGACGAGCCGGACCTGGAGCTGATCTGGGCGCCGGTGGCGTATGCCGACGAGGGGCTCCACGGCATACCGGAGCACGGCCTGACGCTCGGCCCGATCCTGCTTCAGCCGCGCAGCCGCGGCACGATCAGCCTCGCCTCGGCGGACCCGCTCGAGCACCCGCGCATCGACCCGCGCTACCTCAGCGACCCCGAGGGGGCCGACCGCGCGACCATGCTCGCCGGGCTGGCGATCGCCGAGCGGATCCTTGCCTCACCTGCGCTGCGCGACGTGACCGGTGGGTCCTACGTCCGCCCGGTGGGTGGCGAGCGGCTCAGCGCCGAGGAGCGGGCCGTCGTGGCGTTGGAGCAGCACGCGCACACGCTCTATCACCCCACGTCGACCGCACGGATGGGCACCGATGCCGCGTCAGTGGTCGACCCCGAGCTGCGGGTGCGCGGTGTCGAGCGGCTGCTCGTCGCCGACGCCTCGGTGATGCCGGAGATCATCCGCGGGCACACGCACGCGCCCAGCGTCGTGATCGGCGAGCGGGCGGCGCAGCTGCTGAGGGGGTAGACCGAGCCGACCTACGATGGGGCGATGGTCGTGTGGACCTCGCCGCCGCCCGCCGTGCTGCCGCCGCCGCTGCGTCGGCACGTGCGGGAGATGGTCGGCTATCGGGCCGAGGGGATGCGCCCCGGTGTCCATCGCGGCCTGCCCTCCGACACCCTCACCATGGTGCTGGCGATCGGCGCCCCGCTGCGCACCGCCACCTCGTGGGAGGCGCTCGACGCCGGCTCGGTCGACGAGCAGGCGGTCGTGCTGAGCGGGCTCCACGTGCGCAGCGCCCTCGTGCTGCAAGCGGAGACGTGGGAGGGGATCCAGCTCGCCGTGTCGCCGCTGGGGGCGCGTGCCCTCTTCGGCGCTCCGGCGGCGGGGCTGCCGGTGGATCACTGGGACGCCGCCGACCTGCTGGGGGATGCCCTGCGGCGGCTCTCGGAGCGGCTGGCCGCGACGGAGGACTGGCAGACCCGCTACGGGCTGGTGACCGACTTCCTGCTCGGGCGGCTCGCGGTCGGCGACGGCGCAGGCTGCGCCCGGAGGTGGCCGAGGCATGGCGGATGGTGCGTGCCCGGCGGGGGGCCGTCCGGGTCGACGACGTGGCCCGGCACGTGGGCCTGGGGCGTCGCCGGCTCAGCACGCTCTTCGCCGCCGAGCTCGGGGTGACGGTGCGGACGGCGGCGCGACTGGTGCGCTTCGACGCGGCGCGGCGGGCCCTGGCGACCCGGGCGTGCGCGTCCGTGCCCGGTCGCTCGCTCGATCTCGCGGGGCTCGCCGTCGACCACGGCTACTACGACCACGCCCACCTGGTCCGCGACTTCGGCGAGTTCGCGGGTCTGAGCCCAACGGCCTGGCTCGCCGAGGAGTTCCCGAACGTCCAAGCCGGCGAGGCGCTCCGCGCGCCAGCATCGGTGCCATGACCGACGCCGCGCCCGATCCCAGCACGCACCCGCCGACCGTCTGGCCCGCCTTCCAGGCGCGCGATCCGCGCGCCGTCATCGACTTCCTCGTCGCCCTCGGGTTCGAGGAGACCGTCGCCTACACAGACGACGACGGCGTCCTGCAGCACGCGCAGCTCGACTGGCCCGAGGGCGGAGGTGTGATGCTCGGTCAGCACCGCCCCGACGCTCCCTTCTCCCAGACCCTAGGCACCACGGCGGCGTATGTCGTGACCGCGGACGTCGATGCCGTCTTGGCGCGGGCGCGCGGAGCGGGTGTCGACGTGCCGGACGCTCCGGTGGAGCAGTCCTACGGCAGCCGCGAGGTGCTGGTGCGCGATCCCGAGGGCAACCAGTGGAGCTTCGGGACCTACGCCGGCGAGCCCCGCCGTCGCTGACCCCCTTGTTCCGGACCCACCCGGAGTACCGACCGGCGTGCACAACGCAGCGGCAACGCGTGAACCCGCAGGTCAGGATCGGCACGTGTGCCCTTGTGCACGCCGGGCGACCCGAGGGCCACTCAGGCGTCGGTCCCGACCTCGGGCGCAGCCTCCAACGCGGCTGGCGCAGCGCCACCGCTGCCCTCCAGCGCCGCCCCCTCGGTCTGAGCCAGGTGGTGCCGCACACCCGCCGCGACCTGCGCGATCGGCCGGGACGGCAGGTAGGCGGAGGCGCCGGCGTCGAGCATCCGGCCGACCTGCCCTCCATAGCTGACGCCGAGCTCCTCGTCCTCGATCTCGGTCACCACGACGCGCGCGTCCGGGAACATTGCGCGCAGACTGCCCATGAGTTGCGTACTGACCGGCGGCACCAGCAGCACGTCGGCAGTCCGCGGGGCCTGCTTCATGTCGATGACGAGGTAGTCGTCACCGAACTCCTCCGAGAGGCGCGCCCGCACCGCCTTCGACAGCCGCATCGCGGTCGCGACCACGGTGACGCCCTCGGTATGCGGTGTGGCCGGCTCGTCCTCGTCGTCCTCGTCCTCTGCGTGGAGGATCGCGCCCTGCAGCACCCGCGAGGTGAAGGAGAGCGTGCCGATCGGCTCGCCGCCGCGGGTGAGGGTGACCTCCTCACCTGCCACGGTCGCCTCCAGCAGGGTGCGGAGGTCTTCCGGCAGGTCGTCGAGCTCTATCCGGGCGGCGGGCACATCGCGCTGGAGCCACCGCATGTCAGGGCGCTCGCAGCACGACGAAGAGGAAGCAGAGGAATGCCGTCCGCTCGCCGCTCGCGATGCGCGGCGGCAGGAGCTCGGTCGGGGTCTGCGGGGAGGGCGGCGGCTCGTCGACCATCTCGATGCCGAACCCGGCGCGGGTGAAGGCGTTGAAGATCGCGTGCACGGGGCGGTGCCACATCGTCAACGTTGCGGGCCGACCGTCGAAGTCGAACTCGTCGGAGTACTGCCGCGTCGCGAAGTAGTCCTCGTCCGGGTGGGTGAAGGTGCGCACGAAGGGGTGGTTCACCGCCAGGATGAAGCGGCCCCCCGGCCGGAGCACCCGACGGATCTCGGCGAGCGGCGCGTCCCAGTCTTCGAGATAGTGCAGCACCAGCGAGGACACCACGTCGTCGAAGGAGTCGGCGGCGAAGGGCAGGGGTTGGGCCAGGTCGTGGACGTGCAGCGGCACGTCGTCGCCCAGGCGCTTCCGGGCCAGGTCGATCATGGCCGGGCTGCCGTCGAGCCCGGTCATGCGGGCTCCCCGATCGCGCAGCAGCGCGGTCAGCGGCCCCGCCCCGCACCCGGCGTCCAGGATCCGGCGCCCGTCGACGTCGCCCGCGAGGTCGACCATGGCGGGGCGAGCGTAGAAGGCGTTGAGCAGGCTGGCGACGTTCTCCGCCTCGTAGCTGGCGGCGAAGTCGTCGTAGGCGTCGGGTCGCCACGAGACGACGGCCGCTGCGGCGGTGTCCGCTGCCGCTTCGGCGTCCGAGGTCATACCACCAGCGTGCGGCCTGACCCTGGGGACTTCCTCGATCAACACGCGCTTCGCCGCTCGACTGCGCTCACCCCACGTCACCACCGGCACCAGACCGTGGATGGCGGGCGCGACCGCCGCGTCGATGGAGTCTCACTCGGGGCGCACCGCGGGCGCTGTTGACGAAATCCAGGTCCTTCGCCATGCTCTCGGCCACCCTGACGAAGGAGTCCCTGGTGACTGCGTGGAGATTCGGGCCGGTGGTGCTCGGGGCCGGCAACGTCGGAGGCGATGGCGGTGACCTCAGCCAGATCGGCACAGGCCACGACGAGGCCACGGCCTGCGCCATCCTCGATGAGGCAGTCGCGTGCGGCATCACGGTGGTCGATACCGCCGCACGGTATGCCGCAGGCTCCAGCGAGGCGATCATCGGACGCTGGCTCCGGGCTCGTCCGGTGGAGGTCACGAGTCGGGTGTCCGTCGCCACGAAGGTCGCGCCGCCGTGGCTGGACCATCGACCGGCCCCCTTCGACCGGGACTGGATCGGGCCGATGCTGACCGGCTGCCTCCAGCGGTTAGGCGTCGAGCAGGTCGCGATCCTCTACACCCACGCCCCGGACGACCACGAGATGCGCCCGGACGGCACTGGCGACCCGACGCCGGTCGAGGACACCCTGGAGGCGTTGGAGGAGCAGCGGGAGGCGGGCCGGTGCGAGCTCCTCGGCGCCAGCAACGTCACCGCTGATCAGCTCACGCGGGCGCTCGACGCGGCGGACCGGCTGGGGATCAGGGGATACGAGGTCGTCCAGAACCCCTTCAACCTGCTGGAGATCCAGGCCCAGGAGGAGGTGCTGGATCTGGCGGCGGAGCGCGGACTGACCTACACGTCGCACTCGCCGTCGGTGACAGGCATCCTCACCGGCAAGTACGCCGGTGGAGTGCGTCCGGAGCACAGCCGCCTGTCCGACCAACCCGACTTCGCCGACGAGCTCACGCCGCAGTCGGAGGCTGTGGTGGCGCTACTGATCGGCCTGGGTCGGCGGCGTGGGGCGTCACCCGGTGCACTGGCGCTGGCCTGGCAGCTGGCTCATCCCGACGTCACCGCGATCACGGTCGGCCCCGGTCGGCAGGCCCCGCACCTCGCGCTGGTGACCGAGGCGCTGGCTCTCGACGGTGGACCCGATCTGCTCTCCGAGTTCGACCCGAGCTGACCGCAGCGGTCGATCGCGGCGGCGACCGCCGGCATACCCCCTCGTCCGATGAGCCGCAGGGGCCACTCAGGCGCTGGGTGTCAACGCCACCAGGTCGAGGGCACCCTCCAGGCCGGAGAAGTCGTCGGGGTTCCGCGTCAGCAGCGGTAGGTCGTGCCGCACCGCCGTGGCCGCGATCTGCAGGTCCATCCGCCGCGGACGGGGGTTGCGGCCATGCTCGCGGACCAGGGTGGCCAGGGCTTCGTAGTACTCCGCCGCGAGCAGGTCGAAGGGGAGCACGTCGAAGACCTCGAGGATGCTGCGGATGCGCTGGCGCCGCCGGGTCTGCTCCACCAGGTCGTCGGTGGCCGTGATGCCGTAGTGCAGCTCCCCGATGGCGATGATCGGCACCGCGAGCTCGTCGGCGTGGTCGCGCAACTGCGAGGCGGAAGGCGGCTCGATGATGGCCGAGGTGTCGAGCATGGCACGCCGAACGGTGGTGCTCATGCGCCGCTGCTCTGGCGCGCCCAGGGGTCGCGGGGAGTGTCGTCGTCCTGGCGGATGTCCGCGAGCCAGCGGCGGGCGTCGTCTCTGCTGAGCGGCGTGCAGGCCAGTGCGTCGAGGGCGTCGGCGGCAGGCACGAAGGCACGCCGGCCCGTGTCGCGCTGGTGGGGGACGACGTCGGCGACCGCCCGACCGTTGACCGTCACCACGAAGGACTCGCCAGCCGCCACACGACGCATGATGACGGCATTGTCGTTGCGCAGGTCGGACTGGCGGATCTCTGTGCTCATAGCGTTATCGTAGCGAACCTGTAGCTACCGGGCTCTCGATCTCGTCCACACGGCCGGCGTCTGGCTGATTCAGCACCTGCGTCTTGTCCGCCAGCGGAAACTGATGGCGTCACCAGACTCCTGTCGCCAGGATCGAGGGATGGCGGAGGCGTCGCGCACCTGGTCCACGGAGGACGGGGCTGTCCTGCGCGCGATGCTGCGCCCGGACGGGGCCTGGTCACTGCGCCTGCCGGACGCGGGCCCGTCGGTCTGGCGTCGGCTGCTGCACCGCACGACCGTCGAGCTCCACGGACCGCTCCTGGCGTCGTGCCCCGCGAACCTCGACCCGGAAACTGCCGCAACGCTCAGCGATGCCGGCTTCGAGCCGATCCGTCAAGAGGTCGTCTGGCGCCTCTCGCTCGCTCGGCTGCGCGCACTGCCCCGGGTGCACACCGAGCACCGCCTCCTGCCCGTCACCGAGGTCGATCTCGCGGAGGCCGCGGCGCTCGACAACCGGATCCGGCACGACATACCGGGCACCGAGTCGTGGACCGCGAGCGCCGAGGAGTTCGCGGCCACGCTGGACGATCCGGGGTTCGACACGGCGCTCTATCGCGTGGCCCAGCACCCTGGTTCGTGCGGTCTGGCCGGTCTCATCAGGGTATGGAGTCGCTCACCGGAGCCGCGTCTCGGCTGCCTCGGCGTGACGCGACCCTGGCGGCGGACCCGCCTGGCGCTCGCGCTCGTCCAGGACGTGGCTCGGACCTTGGAGAGCCGAGGCATCACGCACCTGCGGACCGAGACGGACACCACCAACCGTGGCTCGCACGGCATGGCCGCCCGGCTCGGGGGCGAGGCCATGCGCGAGACGGTCGAGTGGCGCCGCCCGGCGTGATGGTCCGGCGAAGCGCGCCACGGACCCGGGGGAGCGGCCAGGGAGGCGCGGGTCAGGCCAGCGGGTTGACCCACCGGACCTCGGGAAAGCGCGCGAAGTCCGAATCGGCCGAGACCACGGCGACGCCGAACTCGAGCGCGAGCGCTGCGAGCTGGGCGTCCGGGACGAGGTTGCCGGTGACGTGGTGCCGCTCGGTGATCTCTGCGTATGCCGCGGCGGTGCGTCCGGTGGCGGGCGGCACCCAGACCGTCGCGGCAGCGAGCCAGCGGTCGACATACTCCTGCGCGGCGGTAGCCGAGAGAGGGTGCTGGGCGATGCGCGGATGGGTGGCGATCCGCAGGAACGCGCCGATGGTCTGCCACGGAAGGCCGATGCGTTCGTGTCCCGAGAGGGCATCCGTGAGCCAGGTCGAGGCGCGCTCCCAGTAGGGGCTGTCCTCGTCGATGGCGTAGAGCAGGATGTTGGCGTCGACGATCACGGCGACTCGTCGAGCAGGTCGAGGACCTCGCCGATGTTGCGGACGTCCACCTTGAGGCCGAGCTTTGTCGAGTGGTGCTCGTAGGGAGAGGGCGGCGGGTCGGACGTGGCCATGCCACGACGGGCAAGGGAGTTGACCGCCTCGCTCGGGCCCATCCCACGCTCGCGCCGGAGGCGCTCGACCTCGGCGGCGACATCATCACTCAGCGTGATCGTCGTCCTCATGCGGCAAGGCTAGCATCATGATGCGACACCCTCCCCGCTCTGGAGAAGCGCCACGATCTCCCGGCTGATCGCCGGATCGGGGCGGTAGTGCTGCTCGAGCCACCGCAGCGTCGCCGCTGCTGAAGGCACATTGCCGTCATAGCCCTGGACCATCGCCCCCCACGGGAGGAAGGTCAGCTGGCTGGTTTCGCGGCCACCTGCGATGATGAGTTCCTCCACTTCGGGACGGCGCTGCATACCTGGGGCTCAGGACTGGCACCGCGAGCCCACGACGAGGTACTCGACCACCTGCGCGCCCAGGGACGCGCCACCGCCTGGTTGCGGGTCTCGACGAGAACGAGCGCGCCGTGAGGTTCTACCGCCGCCACGGGTGGGTGCCGACCGACAGCACGTCGCGCACGGAATTTCCGCCCCACCCGACGCTGCGCCGCTTCGAGCGCGATCTTGAGCGCGGGGCTGCGGCAAGTCCCGCTTGACCGGCTCCAGCCGGAGGTCGTCGTCGCGCGCAGGAGTCGCTGCTGCTTCGGTCAAAGAGGAGCGGGGAGGGCGATACCGGACGTCAGGCGGGCCGCATCCAGGTCAGCCCCGGGAAGCGGTCGAAGTCCGCGTCGAAGGTGACGACGGTGGCGTGGTGCTCCAGCGCCAGAGCGGCGAGGTGTGCGTCGCTGGTGAGGTTGCCCGCGGTGCCGGCGGAGAACAGCAGCTCACCGAGGAGGTCGAGGTGACGCTCGCCCGGGTGGAGGACGATGGCCGAGGGGGCGGTCAGCCAGCCGCGGACCACGCCGAGAACCTCGTCGGTGGTCAGGGGCCGGGCGAAGAGCCCCGGGCGGGTGGCCAGTCGCACGACCGCGAGCAGTGCTGCCCACGCCAGGCCCACCGTGTCCTTGCCGCTGAGCGAGTCGTCCAGCCACCGCTTGGCGACGGCATGGTCGGGGGACGCGCTGTTGACGGCGTGCAGGAGCACGTCGGCATCGACGAGTTTCATGCTCCACGTCGTAGACGCCCGAGGAGCGACTCGTCCTCGAGCTCGCCGGACAGGCGTAGAGCCTTCGTCACATCCACCGTGGGTACGCCCATATCGAACGTCGGCGTCTCGTGGCGCCGCGTCGGCCGGTCCTGTGCGCCGTCACGGATGGCGCCGTTGAGCGCGCGCTTGAAGGAGACGCCCTTCTCCTGCATCCGGCGCCTGATGATGTGCTCGACATCGGCGTCGAGCGTGACCGTCGTCCGCATGATTGACAGCATAGCATCATGGCAGTTGATGCTTTGTGTGCAAATTGGGTTGCACGTCGTCACGCGAAGGTCGTGGGTAGCCCGAGCTCGTTCCCCAGTGCCTGTGCGTAGGGGAGTCGTTGCTGCGGCGTGACCCACGTCGCCTGGTCGTGCCGACGGTAGAGATCGTCGCCATCGTGTCGTGGGAACGCTACGTCGCCCGCCGCGGTGGTGAGGAGTACTGGTTCCGCGGGTGCTTCCACCAGATCACCGAGGACCGCATCGTGCAGAGGTTCACCTTCGAGGGGATGCCGGTCACGACCGATCGAGGGGCTCCCGCTGCATCGCGGCTCTGACTGCCTCGGCCATCCGGCCCCGGAGGGCGACCATCGAGGGTGCGTCTGCCGTGCCCGGGAGCGCATCGGCGCCGTGGTACATCCCCTCCTCGACGTGCAGCTCGACCGCGACCCCGGCCGCCTCGAGCCGCCGGGCGTAGTCGACGTCCTCGTCGTAAAAAAGGTCGAGGTCACCGACGCCGATCCACGCCGGCGCCAGTCCGGTGAGGTCGTCGCGACGGGCGCCGACGGCATACGGGCGCTGCTCGTCCTGCCCCGCGGGGTGGCTGAGGTAGGCGGACCATGCGGCGCGGTTCGCGCCCGGTGTCCACACGAGGCGACCACGGTCCTGGGGCCCGTGACTCAGGGTGCGGTCGTCGAGCATCGGGTAGAGGAGCAGCTGCAAGTCCACCTGGAGCCCCTCGTCGTGCGCGCGCTGCGCGAGCTCGGCGGCGAGACCCTTCCGCCGCCGTGGATCCAGAGCAGCGCACTGTGGGGCTCGCCCGACGCCGGGGCGTAGGTGAAGGCCGTCACCGGCCCGTCCGGCGACGGCACCGAGACTTGCGTGCGGCTGGCGTCCTCGGCCTGCGGCAACCGGGCCAGACCGGCCTTGATGAGTGGCAGGCTGCGGTCGGAGAGGGGGTTCGGGCTGTATGCCGCGGCAACCCGCAGCTCGGGCCTGGCTCGGCATACCTGTCGATGCTTGGCCAGCCCGGCCGCGGCCAAAGCCGTGAACACGGCGGTCCAGATCAACTTCATGAGGGTCTCCTTGTCGCGCGGTGACACGGATGCCAGTGCACCAGACCCGGCGGGGTGGGAGCCAGCCGCGGACCACTCCGAAACCGCTGGACGCGTCAAAGGACCCACCATCGCGAACTTGCTGGTCTGTCGTCGCCAGGAGGGTTCAGGCCCCGAGCAGCGCGAGCGGGACGACGGCCACACCGTCACGCCGCCGATACGCGCGACTGCCGGTCGAGAGCACTAGCGTGTCCACGCAGTCGGCCCCCATCTTGTCGCGCAACCAGTGCAGGTGCTTGACATCGGCATCACCCACCTCGCGAGACCACTTGACCTCGACTCCCAGGACCTGGCCCTCGGGGCCCTCGACCACGAGGTCGACCTCGCGATCACCCTGACGGGTGCGAAGGTGTCCCACGCGGCGCGCGCCCGCTCTGCAGCCACTCGCACGGACAGAGTGGCCAGAGACTCAAAGAGCGGCCCCGTCAGAGCCCGTCCCCGAGTTCCCTGCAGCGAGGCGGCGGTGTGTCCCAACATGCGAGCGGCGAGCGCCGGATCGACGAGCTGATGCTTCGGGCCGACCTGGAGCGGCGCGAACGGGTCGGCCGAGGGGCTCCAGCCCGGGACCGGGTCCAGCACGAAGATTCCCGTGAGGTGGTCTCGATAGGTGATCGTGGTGGTCTTGGCCGGTTGCGAGCCGTCACCAGCGGTCGAGGCGTCGAGGATCTTGGAGTATGCCGTGGTGCTCGACGACGCTGCAGCGTAGGCGGTGAGCCAGCGACGCAGCGTCTCCTTGCGACGCACCTGCACCCCGCTCTCCGCCAGGTCGCGGTCGATGATGGCCGCTACATAGGCGTCGAGGAGGTCCCGCTGCACGTCGGGAGCGGCCGCTCGGATGCCTGGGAAGCCACTCTCGGTGATCTGAGCGAGGTAGTCGCCAGCTCGGAACGTGGTACTGCCCGACACGTCGCTCGAGCCCGTGAGCAGCCCTGACAGGCTGACGCTCCACCGCGTGGCCCCTCGCTCGAACAGTGCCATGGGTCGCATCCGGCGCGTCAGGATCCTCCCTGCGCCCGAATGCGTGTCCACGCCAGACCTCAGCCCGGCGCCCCCCGTCAGCAGGGCAGAACCTGGCTCGGCGCCCGCGTCGACCCATCGTCGCACTACGTCCCAGCTGGCTGGGTGCCGCTGCCATTCGTCGAGAAGGACCGGGGTGGCCGTGTCTCGAATGGCCCGCGGATCAGCCTGAAACGCCGCGAGGTCGTCGGGGTCGTCGAGGAGGTAGGTGGTGCGTGCGCGCCGCCGCGCGGTGTCGGTCTTCCCGACGCCCTTGGCGCCCTCGAGGGCGATGGCAGGAGAGAGCGGCAGGAGTCGATCCAGCTCATCGTCCATCGCTCTGCGTTGGTAATCCACGGGCACTACACTACTCTCAGTCGCCTTGTTACGCTGCGTTTAGTCGCATCGCTGCACTACTTTTGGATGTTCTCCCGTGCGTGCTGTAGGTTCTCGCGCGGATTGTCATCGCCGCGAGCCGTTGACCTGCGATGGGACAGATTGTCGGGACGCCGACCGTCTCACCAACTTGTCCGAATCCTCATGGTGAGCCCATCCCGTGGCTTGGCTCCGCCGGCCAGCATCGCCGGACGGCAGAGCACTGGAGCCAGCCTGGGTCGCTCCAACTTGGGTGAGCATGCGTCGTCCGCCCGCCGGCGTGCACGCCCGTCGCTACGGTACCGACGACGTCGATGTACAGGATGGCACCATCGACAGTGGCCGTCCCACATGAGGATCGTCGCTGGAACAGGGGCCCGGTCATCGATCCACGTCAATGTCCATGGGCTGGTTCGCCGGGATGATGTGGTGCTGGGGCAGGCGGATGGCAACAACGGCGGCGAGCAGAGCGACAGCAATCCCGACGGTTAGAGCGACGCTCAGGCCGCTGTTGTAGAGGGGGGTCGGAGGGCTTGGCCGCGCTGGCCACGATGGCGAAGTACGTGCTCCCCACGGTGGCGAATCCGCGGCTGGCGGAGAACTGACCAACGCTGTTTGACACCCCGGAGGCTTCGGAGGCGTGGTTGCGCGACACCCGGGAGAGGGCCGTCTCGGTCAGCGGGCCGACGACCAGCCCCATACCGAGGCCACCGATCGCGCTACCGCAGGAAGTGCCAGAACGCCGGCCCTGCCGGGGCGAGGAGCACGACCGCGACGACCAGGGACATGCCTAGCCGATCCTGGCCACCTGCGCTGATCGAGCCTTTCCGAGGTGCACCTGCTCGGTGACCCAGCCGGCGCCGCTCCCGGGCCGGTGGCTGACCATCACGACGACGCCGTCGTCCGCCGGGCGGGAGGCGAGCAGGCCGGCCAGGGCCCGCTCGGCGGTGGCGTCGTCGAGGTGCGCGGTGGGCTCGTCGAGGAGGACGACCGGACGGGCCGAGACCAGGGCACGGGCGAGGGACAGCCGGGCGCGCTCGCCGCCGGACAGGCCGGACAGCCGGGTGTCCAGGCCGTCGGACAGGGTGTCGTACCAGTGCCCCAGGTCCACCGCGTCCAACGCGGCGAGCAACTCATCGTCGCTCGCCTCCGGCGCGGCCAGGACGAGGTTGGCCCGCACCGAGCCCAGGAAGGCGTGCGGCTCGTCGTCGACCACGGCGATCGCGCCGCGCACCTGGCCGAGCGGCAGGTCGCGCACGTCCTGGCCGTCGGCGGTGCAGCTGCCCGTCGCGGGGTCCAGGTGCCGCGCCAGCAGCGCGAGCGCGGTCGACTTGCCGGTGCCGTTGGGCCCGGTGAGCGCCACACGGGTGCCCGGCGGCAGGTCCAGGTCGAGCGGTGGCAGGTCGAGGGAGGTATGCGGCGGGCCCTCGCCCCCCGCCCCTGCCCGGGCGGGGCTGGCCGTCCAGCTCGCGCCGGCCCTGTTCAGGGCCAGGTGGGTGATTGGTGCGCGGCCGGTCTGGTCCTCGTCCTGCGCGCCGCCGGTCGCGACCGCGGGCCCCTGGTCCAGCACCCGGGCGAGCCGGGCCGCGGCGGCCCGCGCCCGGGCGCGGGCCCCGGCGATGTCGGCGGAGTCGGTCCAGGGGTCGGCCAGGGCGAGGGGGATCAGCGCGACCATCGCGGCGTAGGGTGCGGAGAGCAGGCCGGCGGTGTGGGCCGACCAGGTCAGCTGGGCCACGACCGCGGTGGTCGCGGCGACGACCAGCCAGAGGCCGAGGATGGTCAGCGCCCGGGCGCGGATCAACCGGGTCTCGAGAGCCTGCTGTGCCTCCTCCGCCTCGGCCACCGGCCGCACCAGGGGCCGGGGGTCGGCGTCGACGCCGGTGACGGCCTGCACCGCCAGCAGCCGCGAGGTCAGCGCGGTCGTCAGGTGTTGCACCTGTCCGCGGCTGCGCACCGCCTGGCCCTGGGCCGAGTGCTCGAGCACGTACCCGGCGGCGCTGACCGCCAGCACCAGCAGCGCACCCGCGGCCAGGGCGAGGCCGGCGGCGGGCACGTGCCAGCCGGCGAGGACCACGCCGACGACGGTGGCCAGGACCGCAGACCACGCGGGGACGGTGACGCGGACCCGCTCGTCGACGACGTCGTCGAGGTCGCGCACGACGGTGGTCAGCACCTCACCGCGGCTGCGTCGGCCGAGCCGGGCCGGGGTCAGCGGGATGAGCCGGGCGAAGACGTCCGCCCTCCGGTCGGCCAGCTCCTCCAGCGCGACGTCGTGGGAGACCACTCGCTCGGCGTAGCGGAACACCGGCCGGAAGATGCCGAACGCCCGCACTCCGACGATCGCCACCAGCAGGGTCAGGATCACCGGCTGCGTGGAGGCCTGCACGATCAGCCACCCGGAGGTGGCGGTGAGGGCCACGCCGCAGGCGACGGAGGCGCCGCCGATGAGGCAGGCGAGGACGAGGCCGTGCCGACCCCGAGGCGTCTCGATCGGGGCGACGACACCGGGCTCGGGGTGGGCTCCGTCCCCGGGGCCGGCCGTCCCGTCGCTGTCGTCCTTCTCCCTGGCGTTGCCCATCCCCCCGGCGCGGTCACGGTGCGCGGTGGTCACACCTGCGCCGGTGGTGGGGACGCGCGCGTGGAGCGGAGCGGGCGGACGGTGCCGTGCGGGCGCGGGTGCGGGCTCGACCCGCCACCGGTCGTCGGCCAGGGCGGCGAGGTCGGGGTCGTGGGTGACGACGACCACCCGGCGGGTTCGGGCCAGGGCGGTGATGACGGTGTGCAGCGCGGGCAGGGAGGTGATCGCGACGTTGGCGGTCGGTTCGTCCAGCAGCACCAGGGGCGCGCCGCTGAGCGCGGCCCGGGCCAGCGCGAGGCGCGAGCGCTGCCCGGCAGACAGGCCGAAGCCGTCGTCCCCGAGCACGGTGTCCAGCCCCTCGCGCCCGGCCAGGGCGTCCCACAGCCCCACCCGGTCCAACGCCGCGACCATCTGCGGGCCGGTCAGGCCTTCGTCCACCAGGGCCAGGTTGTCCCGCACCGTGCCGGGCAGGATGACCGGGCGCTGGGCGGCGAGGTGGGCCCGCGGTGCGACGACCTGCCCGGCGTCGGGGGTGCGCAAGCCCGCCAGCAGCTCGAGCACGGTGGTCTTGCCCGCGCCGGAGGGGCCGGTCAGCGCGGTCAGCCCCGGGTCCGCGAGGCTGGTCAGGCTCACGTCGACGATGCTGCGCCTGCGGCCCGGATGGGCGTAGGAGACGCCGGCGAGGCCGACCTGGTCGGGTCTGAGGGCGGTGCGGTCGGCGGCGACCCCGTCCGGTCCGGACCTGGTCGCGGCCGCCGCGGCCGGCCCTGCTCCGGTGGTGCCCTCCTCGCCCTGCTCATCCAGCACCCCCTCGGCGCGCAGCTTCTCCAGGGTCTCGGCGCCGTCGGCGGCGTTGTGGAACTCGGCGCCGACCCGGCGGATCGGCCAGTAGGCCTCCGGGGCCAGCAGGATCGCGGCGAAGCCGGTGAGCAGGTCCAGCTGCCCGAAGGCCAGCCGCAGTCCGACCGCGACCGCGACCAGCGCGACGGAGATGGTGGCCAGCAGCTCCAGCGCGGCGGTCGTCAGGAAGGCGGTGCGCAGCGTCTGGACGGTGGCCCTGCGGTGCCGGTCCCCGACCTCGCGCACGACGTCGACCTGGGCCCAGGCGCGGCCGTATCCGACCAGCGTCGGCAGGCCGCGGACCACGTCGAGAAAGTGGCCGGCGAGCAGCGCCATGGCTTCCCACCGGCGCTCGGTCTGGTCCTGGGTGTGCTGGCCGATGAGCGCCGCGAAGAGCGGGAGCAGCGGGACCGTCAGCACCACGATGAGGGCGCTCCACACGTCGATCACGGCCAGGGTGAGCACCGCCAGCACGGGCACCACCGCGCCGGTGACCAGGGCGGGCAGGTAGCGGGCGACATACGGCTCGACGGCCGAGACCCCCTCGGTCGCCCGGGTGACCCCGACCTCCGCCGGCGGCCGGGTCTCCTCCGGCCGACGCAGCCAGCGCCGCAGCACGGCCAGCCGCAGCACGGCCGCGACCCGCAGGCCGGCGACGCGGGCGACGTGCTCGGTGAGCCCGGCCAGGACGCCGCGGGCGGCGAGGAGCAGCACCAGCCAGGTCAGCGGTCCCGTCAGGTCGCCGCCGGTGACGACCCGGTGCACGGCCCAGGCCAGCGCCACCGCCTGGGCGATCGCCACCGCGCCGGAGACGACACCGACCAGCGAGAGCAGCGCCACCGGCCCGCGGGTGGCGGGCAGGGCTCGCAGGAGGGCGGGGTCGAAGGGACGCACGGTCGACAGGTCCGGTCAGGGGGTGCTGCCGGCGGGCTCGGCCCGGTCGTCGAGGCCGGTGGTCTCGCCGGTCACGGCCGCGTGGTGCACGGAGGTCGGGATGTGGTGGCCCTTGACCCGCCTGCGGAAGGCCCAGTAGGTCCACGACTGGTAGAGCAGCACGATCGGGGTGAAGATCAGCGCGACCACGGTCATGATGCCCAGCGTCTTCTGGCTGGAGGCGGCGTTCTCCACCGTGAGCGACCATTCCGGGTTCAGCGTGGACGGCATGACGTCGGGGTAGAGCGCGACGAACAGCGAGCCGACGGCGAGCAGGATCGTCACGAAGGTGCCGGAGAAGGCCCAGCCCTCGCGACCCTGGCGGGCGCTGCCCAGCGCCAGCAGCAGGGCGACGACGGCGACCGCGGCCAGCGCCCAGGAGACGACGGCCCCCCTCTCCAGGTGGATGACGGCCAGCCAGACCACCGCGAGCACGGCCGAGATCACGCCCACCCTGATGCCCAGGACGCGGGCGTCATACCGCAGCTGCCCGTCGGTCTTGAGACCGATGAACAGCGCCCCGTGCGTGACGAAGAGAGTGAGGGTGACCAGGCCGCCCAGCAGCGCGACCGGGTTGAGCAGGCCCCAGAAGCCGCCGACGTACTCCATCGAGGCGTCGATCGGCACGCCACGGACGATGTTGGTGAACGCCACGCCCCACAGCAGCGCCGGGACGACCGAGCCGAAGATGATCATGGCGTCCATCCGTCGACGCCAGCGGGCCGAGTCGACCTTGCCGCGGTACTCCAGCGCGACCCCGCGCACGATGAGGGCCACCAGGACGAGCAACAGCGGGATGTAGAAGCCGGAGAAGAGGGTGGCGTACCAGTGCGGGAACGCCGCGAAGGTCGCGCCGCCGGCCGTGATCAGCCAGACCTCGTTGCCGTCCCAGAACGGACCGATCGAGGACAGCATCTGCCGCCTGCGGGTCTCGCCGGACTCCTGGTCCGGGTCGTCCGGGTTCTCCCGACCGAGGACCGGCAGCAGCGCGCCGACGCCGAAGTCGAAGCCCTCCAGCACGAAGTAGCCGATCCACAGTACGGCGATGAGGATGAACCAGATCGTGGTCAGTTCCATGGTCACTTCTATCTTTCGATGGTGTCCGGGTATGCCGTGTCGGGGTCAGTAGGTGAAGACGAACGCGTCGTCGTCGGTGCGGCCCTTCGGGTCGTAGGAGGCGTCCTCGGGCACCACCTCGGCCCCGGCGCGGCCGTAGCGCAGGCTCAGCCCGACCATGAGCACCGCCAGCACACCGTAGAGCGCCGTGTAGACGACCATCGACAGGGCGACCGTGCCCGCCCCCACGCTGGGGGAGACCGCCGTCTGGGTGGTCATCAGGCCCATCACGACCCAGGGCTGGCGGCCCATCTCGGTGAAGATCCAGCCGAAGCTGTTGGCGAACAACGGCATGAAGAGCACCGTGGCCGCGGCCCAGCCCCACCACCGGCTGCCCTCCATCCGGGTCTCGCCGTCGGCGTCGCCCTTGCCGCGCAGGCGCCACAGGACCGCCATCCCGATGCCCATGCCGAGGAAGCCCAGGCCCATCATCAGCCGGAACGACCAGTAGGTGACCGGCATCAGCGGCCGGTAGTCCTCGACCTCGGTCAGGTCGTTGCCGGCGTAGGTCTGCACGTAGCGCTCCTGGATGCCGTTAACACCCTCGACCGCTCCCTCCAGATCACCGGTGGACAGGTAGGACAGCAGCTTGGGCACGGTCAGCGCCCAGACCTCCTCGGTGCCATCGAGAGAGCCGACGGTGATGATCGAGAACGGCGCGCCCTCACCCTCGGGGTAGTCCTCGTAGAGCGCCTCGGCCGCGGCCATCTTCATCGGCTGCACCTCGCTCATCACCTTGCCCTGCACGTCGCCGGAGACGATCACGCCGACGCCGGCGATGACCAGGGTCCAGGCACCGAGCTTGGCGGCCTTGCGGTACATCGGCTTGTCGCTCTGAGGGGTGCGGGTGCGCCACAGGTGCCACACGGCGAACGCGAGCACGAAGGCGCCACCGGTCATGTAGGCCGCGGTGAGCACGTGCGGGAAGGCGACCAGCTGGACCTTGTTGGTCAGCACCGCCAGGAAGTCGGTCAGCTCCGCGCGGCCGGTCTCGGGGTTGATCCAATAGCCGACCGGGTTCTGCATGAAGGAGTTGGCGGCCAGGATGAAGTAGGCCGACAGCACGGTGCCCAGGTGGATCAGCCACATGCAGGCGGTGTGCAACTTCTCCGGGATCCGGCCCCAGCCGAAGATCCACAGGCCCAGGAAGGTCGATTCCAGGAAGAAGGCCAGCAGTGCCTCGATCGCCAGCGGCGCCCCGAAGATGTCGCCGACGAAGCGGGAGTAGTCGGACCAGTTCATCCCGAACTGGAACTCCTGCACGATGCCGGTGACCAGGCCGAGGGCGAAGTTGATGGTGAACAGCTTGCCGAAGAACTTGGTCAGCCGCAGCCACTGCGGGTTGCGTGTGCGCATCCACTGGGTCTGCATGATCGCGACCAGCAGGCTCAGCCCGATGGTGATCGGGACGAAGAAGAAGTGGTAGACGGTGGTGATGCCGAACTGCCACCGCGCCAGGTCGAGTGCGTCCATCAAAACCCTCCCACGGGACCGTGCGTACTACGAGACGTCGTTAAACCATACCTCGCGGGTGAGTAGCTCAGACCCAGGTCCCGGGTGAGGACCTCGAACCTCGGGCGCGGGGCCGCGTTGACGAAGCTGTCCCACCCGGCCTTGCGGGACAGCCGGTAGCCGGCGGTGTCGTGCTCGCCCAGCCAGGCCGCCAAGGGTTGGTCTTCATTCGTCGAACACCTCCAGCCCGTCGGCGTCCGGATGCTCGTAGTAGCGGGCGAAGACGTCGTGCACGTCGTCGACCACCTCCAGCGGTTGCTGTCTGGAGCGTTCGGCGAGTAGATCGACCACGCCCGGCAGGGAAGCCACCTGCTCCGCCGGCGACGTCGGTTGTCCGTCCTCGCCCGTCGAGAGGGGCTGACTTTGCGGTGGAGTGCCGGTGCCGTGGCTGCGGGTGGTGGCCAACTTGAGCGCGAGAGACTTGTCCCGCCGGGATGGTGACTGCCTGCTTCGACCAGGCGCCCAGCGGGCCCTGGACCACGGTCAGCGGGTCGACGTGCCGGTTCTCGCGCAGTGCGAGCTTCTTGGTGTACTCCGAGGCGTCCTTGGAGAACGGCTGGTCCCCCCCGGGTGCGTGCTCCCACTCCAGCGGCGCGAAGGCTTTGGTGTGGGGCCGGGACGCCGTGGAAGGGCCACCAGCCGTCCTCGGCGCCGGTGGGTTGCGGTGTGACGCACTGGTAGAGCACGTTGGCCATAGCCGACGATGAACGTCGTGATCGACCGAGTCCGTCAGCGGGTGGACGAGGAGCACGTGCTTGGGGTCGTCCCGATGCCGTCGCGAGCGACCGCCTACCGGCGCCTGAGCGAGTTGTCGAAAGGACGGCATGCGTTCGGGCCGGGCAAGGCTCGCCGCTCGGTGGCGAACCGTCCCGGTGGCCGTACGGGCAGTTGCGGGCGACCGGCCGGGTGAGTACGTGGTGCTCGACACCACCCCGCTGGACGTGTTCGCGATGTAGCTGGTCACCCTGCGGTGGGTGCCGGTGGAGCTGACCGTCGTCCAGGACCTGGTCACCCGGGTGCGTCCTGGGCGTGCGGCTGTCGCCGGTGTCGACGAAGTCAGCCGACGAATCGACGAAGAGACGAAGTCCCCGCAGCACTGCCAGGCACGCCACGTCCCACGAGGATCAACGGAGCCAGGACGGTCTCGGAGAAGCCTGGCAGCCACCAGTCCCGCTGGTCCGGCCTCACGATAGGACTTGAGTCACCTCTCCAGGGTGCGCACCGACGCGTTCCCTCTGCCTGAGAAACCGACACGTTAGATGAGACACCCCACACCTTGAGCAGAGAGAAGAGATGTAGGTTCGCTGCACCTGTCGGACAAGCAGCCGTTTGACCTGCGCAGTGACACGTTGGTGAGACGCGGGCCGTCTCACCAACGTGTCGGAATCCTCAAGGGGGCAGGCGGATACCGGGCCAGAATGGCAGCGTGATCAAGTGGATGGAGTACAGACCGATGACGAAGGCCTCCGAGCCACCCTGGCTGACCACGGGTAGGTGGGGGCGTCGCATCGGACCTGCCCGAGGGGTTGAGCTGGCGCGGCGCCGCTCTCGGCTACGACGTCGATCTCGGGGGTGCAGTGTGACGCGTGTCCTCGACGTACCGGCCCGGCTTGGCCATCATGACGCCGCCGAGCGTCATGGGGGATGAAGGTGGCGACGAGGTACCCGTCACCCCCCGCAGGCCGGCCGTGGTGGTACTTCGACGCTGGAAACACGTTCTGTTCACTCGTCCTCTTCGGCCTCGCGCGTGGCGAGACTCCTCGGAAGGGGGCGCCTTCGGCCTGTGACCGTCCCCGACCGCGGGGGTCGGTATGAGGCGTCCTGTTTCCCCGGCGGAGGGTTCTCAGGGTCGGGCTTTACCATCCGGGGCGGGACCGGAGCGTCTCCGCGGCTTGACTTGACGATTGTCCGTGCCTGATGAAGGAGTGCCCTCTTGCGGCGTAACGTGATCCTGTCCCTCCTGCTGATCGGCGTCTTCGCCGCGGTGGTGGCCATCGCCGTGCAGCTGACCCGCCCGGCGTCGGCCCCGGGGGTCACTGACGCGGCAGGGGCGAGTTCGTCCGTGCCGGTGGCGCGCGAGGACAGCCACGTGCTGGACGACGCGGGGGAGGGGGCGCCGGTGCTGGTGGAGTTTTTGGACTTCGAGTGCGAGGCGTGCCTGGCGGCTATCCGCTGGTGGAGCAGGTGCGGGAGCAGTACGCCGGAGAGCTGACGTTCGTGGTGCGCTACTTCCCGATCGACGGGCACGCGAACTCGATGACGGCGGCGGTGGCGGTGGAGGCCGCGGCCCAGCAGGGCAGGTTCGAGGACATGTACACGCGGATGTACCAGACCCAGACCGAGTGGGGCGAGCAGCAGGAGTCGAAGGCGCCGCTGTTCCGGGAGTTCGCGCAGGAGCTGGGGTTGGACATGGACGCCTATGACGCCGCGGTCGCGACCCGGCCACGCAGCAGCGCGTTGAGCGGGACCGGCAGGACGGTTTGGCGCTGGGGGTGCAGGGCACGCCGACGTTCTTCCTGGACGGAGAGCCGGTGCAGGTGACCTCGGCCGAGGACTTCCTTGCCCAGATCGATGCAGCCGTCAACGACTGAGTCGCGGCCGGTGTCGGACGCGTCCCCCCAGTCGGAGAAGCGAGCCTCGCCGACGACCGGCTGGGTCCTGCTGGTCTGCGGGTGGATCGGCCTGTCGGCGGCATTCGTGCTGCTGGTCGAGAAGATCCGGCTGGTCGCAGACCCCGCGTACGTGCCCAGCTGCAGCATCAGCCCGCTGCTGAGCTGCGGGTCGGTCATGAGCACCCCGCAGGCCGAGCTGCTCGGGTTCCCCAACCCGATCCTGGGCGTGGCCGGCTTCGCCGCCCTGGTCACGGTCGCCGTCACGGTGCTCAGTGGCGCCCGGCTGCCGTCCTGGTACTGGGGCGGACTGACCGTGGGCACGGGCCTGGGCACGGTGTTCGTGCACTGGCTCATCTTCCAGAGCCTCTACCGCATCGGGGCGTTGTGCCCGTACTGCATGGTCGTCTGGGTCGTCACGGTCACTGCCCTTGTCGCGGTGCTGGCCCGCTGGTCCCGCACCGGTGCGCTGCCCCGCTGGGTCGGGACATACGCCAGCAGCCTCGTCGTCGCCTGGGCTCTCGTGGTCGCCGGTCTGATCGCCGTCCGGTTCTGGGACTACTGGGTCACCCTGGTGTAGGAGTGTGCCCAGGGTGCGAAGACGCCCCCGCCATGCGCTATCATCGTCGTATGACGATGGCACCACGGAGCACGAGCGAGTCTGCGGACTGGTCGACAGACGGTCTGGACGTCGCCGCGGCGCTGTTCCACGGTTTGTCGGACCCGTCCCGGTTGGCGATCCTGCAGCACCTGACCCTGGGCGAGCACCGCGTCCGGGACCTCACCGAGCACCTGGGGCTGGCGCAGTCGACGGTGAGCGCGCACCTGGCGTGCCTGCGCGACTGCGGCCTGGTCGCGTCCCGGCCGCAGGGTCGGGCCTCGATGCTCTCGCTGACCAGTGCACCGGAGCTGCTCGGCGTGCTCGACGCCGCGGAGCGGCTGCTCGCCTCCTCTGGGTACGCGGTGGCCCTGTGCCCGAACTACGGCGTCGGGACCGAGGGCAACCCCGCCCCGGACCAGCTGCGCACCCACACGGGGCAGGAGGCGGGCGCGTGAGCGGCCAGGAGACCCCGGAGCGGGAGATCCTCGTGGACGCGTGCGGGTGCGAGATCACCCCGCCGCCTCCCACCGGTGGCGGTGAGGTCGAAGAACCGGTCACCCGGCTCTGGCAGGTGCGCGAGGTGCAGCTGGGTCTGCTCTCCGGTGCCCTGCTGGGTGGTGGGCTCCTCGCCGGGCTCGCGGGGTGGGAGACCGCCGAGCTGGTACTGGCCGCGGCAGCGCTGCTGGTGGGCGGGTCCACCTTCGTCCCGGGTGCGCTGCGGCGGCTGGCGCGCGGCAAGCTCGGCGTCGGCCTGCTGATGACCATCGGCGCCGTCGGCGCCACCCTGCTCGGGCAGGTGGAGGAGGCCGCCGCGCTGGCGTTCCTGTTCTCCCTCAGCGAGGGCCTGGAGGAGTACTCCCTGGCCCGGACCCGGCACGGCCTGCGGGCGCTGCTCGACCTGGTGCCCAAGGAGGCGACCGTACTGCGCGCCGGCCGCGAGCTCGTGGTCGACCCTGGGCAGCTGGTGGTCGGGGACGTCATGGTGGTCCGGCCCGGGGAGCGGCTGGCGACCGACGGGAGGGTGCGGACCGGCCGCAGCAGCCTGGACACCTCGGCGATCACCGGCGAGTCCATGCCGGTGGAGACCGGGCCCGGCCAGGACGTCTTCGCCGGGTCGATCAACGGCACCGGCGCCCTGGAGGTGGCGGTCACCTCCACCGCGCAGGACAACTCCCTGGCCCGCATCGTGCACGTGGTGGAGGCCGAGCAGTCCCGCCGCGGCGCCACCCAACGGCTGGCCGACCGGATCGCCAGCCCGCTGGTGCCCGGCATCCTCGTCGCCGCCGTCTTGACGGTCCTGCTCGGGGCCCTGCTGGGTGACCCCTCGGTCTGGGTCCACCGAGCCCTGGTCATGGTCGTGGCGGCCTCACCGTGCGCCCTGGCGATCTCGGTGCCGGTCACCGCGGTCGCCTCGATCGGCGCGGCCAGCCGCCGTGGGATCCTGGTCAAGGGTGGCGCCGCGATGGAGGCCCTGGGCAAGGTGCGCACCGTCGCCCTGGACAAGACCGGCACGCTGACCCGCAACCGGCCGGCCGTGATCGACGTCGCCACCGCGCCCGGCCACGACCGAGGCCAGGTGCTGGCGTGGGCGGCCGCGCTGGAGGCCCGCAGCGAGCACCCGCTCGCCGCGGCCATCCTGGCCGCCAGCCACGAGGTGCCCGCCGCCGAGGACGTGGATGCGGTCGTCGGCGCCGGGCTGGTCGGCACCGTCGACGGCGCGCGGGTCCGCCTCGGCAAGCCCACCTGGGTCGAGCCTGGCGCCCTCTCCTCGGCGGTGGCCGGTATGCAGCAGGCCGGCGCGACCGCGGTCGTGATCGAGGTCGACGGCCACCCGGTCGGCGCCATCGCGGTCCGGGACGAGCTGCGCCCCGAGGCGAGCGAGGTCATCGCCCGTTTCCGGGAGCAGGGCTACACCGTGGCCATGCTCACCGGCGACAACCAGGTCACCGCCCAGGCCCTGGCCGCACAGGCAGGCATCGATCAGGTGTATTCAGACCTGCGTCCCGAGGACAAGTCCACGGTGGTCACCCGGCTGCGCGCCCACGGACCCACCGCGATGGTCGGCGACGGCGTCAACGACGCACCCGCGCTGGCCACCGCCGACGTCGGCGTCGCGATGGGCGCCATGGGCACCGATGTCGCCATCGAGACCGCCGACGTCGCCCTCATGGGCGATGACCTGCGGCTGCTGCCGTTCGCGTTCGACCACGCCCGCCGCACCCGGGCCATCATGGTGCAGAACGTCGTGCTCTCCCTGGCCCTCATCGCGGTCCTCATCCCGCTGGCCCTGCTGGGGGTCCTGGGCCTGGCGGCCGTCGTGCTCATCCACGAGCTGGCCGAAGTCGTCGTCATCGCCAACGGCGTCCGTGCCGGACGCTCCAGGCACCTACCCACCCCGAGCACCGCCCTTGAACGCGCCCGGCCAGAAGGAGCTCACGTATGAGCGCGGGTCACGACCACGGCGCCGCAACCACTCACCGGAGCCGCCTCGCCATAGCGTTCGCCATCACCACCACCATCCTCGTCGCCGAGGTCATCGGGGCGCTGTGGACAGGCTCCCTGGCCCTGCTGGTCGACGCCGGACACATGCTCACCGACGCCGCCGGGCTGCTCATGGCGCTGGTCGCCGCGTCACTGGCGCTGCGCCCACCGACCGCCGAGCGGACCTGGGGATTCCGCCGCGCCGAGGTCCTCGCCGCCGGCGCGCAGGCCACCGTGCTCCTGGGTGTCGGGATCTACGCCTTCGTCGAGGGCGTGCGGCGGCTCTACGAACCGCACGAGGTCAGCTCCACCGGCCTGCTGGTCTTCGGCATCGTCGGCCTGGCCGCCAACATCGCCTCCATGCTGGTCCTCAGCACCGGGCGGACCGCCAACCTGAACATGCGCGCGGCGTTCCTCGAGGTCGTCAACGACGCCCTCGGGTCTGTCGCCGTCATCGTCAGCGCCATCGTCATCGCCACCACCGGGTGGGTCCGCATCGATTCCATCGCCGGCATGCTCATCGCCGCCCTCATCATCCCACGCGCGATCATCATCCTGCGCGAGGCTGGGCACATCCTGCTGGAGTCCACCCCCAAGGGACTCGACCTGGACGACGTCCGCGCCCACGTCCTCGCCCTGCCGCACGTCCAAGACATCCACGACCTGCACGCCTCCACCATCGCCACCGGCCTGCCCGTGCTGTCCGCGCACGTCGTCCTGGACGAGGAGTGCTTCACCGACGGTCACGCCGCCGAGATGCTCGCCCAGCTCCAGGACTGCGTCGCCGCCCACTTCGAGGTCAGTATCGAGCACTCGACCTTCCAGCTCGAGCCACCGGGCCACGCCGCACGGGAGCACGCCGCGCATGCATAGGCTGGCCCGTCCGGTCCGGACGGGTCTGCGCACCGTCCCGCGGGTGCTCGGTGCCCGTCAGCTGCTCGGGCTGCTGGGTGGGGTCTGCCTGTGGCTGGCGTTCCCGGGGCACGACGTGTGGTGGCTGGCGGTCGTCGGTTGTGCTGCGTTGGCACTGGCCACTGCCGGCGCCACGTGGTGGGCCGGTGCGCTGTCGGGTGTGCTGCTCGGGCTGGCCTGGTTCACGCCGATGTTCACCTGGGCCGGCACCTACGCCGGTATCCCGGCGTGGCTTGGCATGAGCGTGGCCTCGGCCCTCTACCCGGCGGCTCTCGGTGCCGTGCTGGCGTTGCTGCAGCGCGGCGGCAGGGTTCGCCCGGTGATCGGTGCGGCCGCGTGGGTGCTGATGGAGTGGGCGCGCTCGGTCACCCCGTTCGGCGGCTTTCCCTGGGCTCGGCTCGGTTTCAGCCAGGCCGACTCGCCGATGCTGGGCGCGGTCAGCCTGCTCGCGGTCCCCGGGCTGGGGTTCTTGGTGGCCCTCGCCGGTGGGCTCCTCGCCGTGGCCGTGCAGCGCTTGATGGCGCCGGGTGGGGCCCAGCCGCGGCGGGCCGCCGTGGCCCTGGCTGGTGCCGCCGTCCTGGTGGCCGGTCCGGTGCTGGTGCCTCGTCCGACGGCGGGCGAGGCCGTGACCGTGGCGGCGGTCCAGGGTGACCTGCCCGACGGCTTCTCCCGGACGCTGACGGCCGAGCCGGGGGTGATGCTGGACCGGTACGCCGACGCCACCCACGCGCTGGCGGACGAGGTCGCCGCCGGTGGCACGCCTCCGGACCTGGTGGTGTGGCCCGAGGGCGCAACCGACCTGGACCCGCTCGACCCGCGTGCCGGGCAGGCAGCCACCGACCGGATCATGGGGGCGGTCGAGGCCGTCGGGGCACCAATGCTGCTCGGGGGCCTGTCCCGGCAGGGCGGGGCCGGTCCTGCCTTCAACATGGTGTTCAGCTACCTGCCCGGGCACGGGCTCGACCAGACGTACAGCAAGGTCTACCTGGCACCTTTTGGCGAGGTCATGCCGCTGCGACCGCTGTTGAGGTATCTCAGCCCGTGGGTGGACCGGATCGTCGACCTCAACGCCGGCGACCGCCCCGGCCTGATGCCGGTCCCGCTCGCCACGGGCCGGACCGTGAACCTTGGCCTGGCCATCTGCTTCGAGGTCGTCGTCGACCGCGCCGTGCGCGACCTCGTCACCGGTGGCGCGCAGCTGCTCGTGGTGCCCACCAGCAACGCCTGGTTCGGAGAGAGCGACCAGTCCGTGCAGCACCTGGCGGTCTCGCGGGTGCGGGCCGTCGAGTACGGCCGGTCCGTCGCGCACGTCAGCAACGTCGGTGTCTCCGGGCTCATCACCCCCGACGGTGTCGTCCACGCACGCAGCGACCCATACACGCAAGCCACCCTGCTCGGGCAGCTGCCGCTGCGCACCGAGCAGACCCTCGCCGTCCGCACGGGTCCCTGGGTGGTGCCCGCCGCCGCGGGCGTCGTGGTCCTGGGCATGGTGAGGATGGCTGTCCGTCGTCGGCGGGACCGGGTGGCTGGTCCGAGCGAGGCGGCCGAGATGAGGGTCGCCGAACGGTCTGTCCCTCCGACAGCAGGCGGTCGATGAACAGGCGTGAGACGACCCTGCTGCGGTGGCCAGCCGGTGCTGGGCGCGCCCGAGCGTGGATACTTCGCCGTCACGGACAGTGCGCTAGGGAAGAGAGCAGATGACCAAGATCGCGACGCCGCAAGTGGCCCTTTCCGATCCCCGGACGTCGGCGGGGACGTGGTGAGGCGCAAGCGTGACCGACCGGCCGGCCGGTCCTGGGCAGCCCGCCTGCTGCTGGTGGTCGTGGCCCTGCTGGCGGCAGGGTACTTTGTCCCGATCCTGATCCTCATGCTCGACCGGTGACTGGGGCATCCCGGCGCGGCGGACGGACTCCGGGGTGAGCCAGCGCGCGGGACCTCCCTCTCGAGCAGCAGACTTGGTGCTGCGCTAATGCAGCGCTAATGCCCGTCGTACCGTCTCAGCGAGGCTGCGGCCTCACCGCCCGGGTATCCTCGACATCAGGGCCGCTCGGGCAGGGCTGTGTGCCTGCACCCGCCCCACAGGCGTTCGAGTACCTGCGCCCCGCACCGCAGTCCCCGCCAAGCATCCATCACCGCATCCCCGGCCAGCTACGTCGCTCCCGCGCGTCGGCTGCCTCCACTCACCCGTGCCTGCCCGGTTCGGCCTGGCGCCCGGCGCGCGTGTACACCCCGAGGACCACCATCAGCAGGAGGGCGACGACCGGCAAGTAGCCGGTACCCAGGGCCACCATGCCGCCGAACTGCTGGTCGGCCTGCAGGTCGGACACCCAGGGCACCTCGATGGTCGTGTAGAACTCTGACGCCAGCAGAGAGTCCGTCCGCATGACGGCGAGGGCCAAGAAGGCCTGACCGGCGAGCGTGGCGCCCAGCACCATGGACCTCACAGGAGCGGACCACATGCGTGGCCCGGGGTCGGTGCCCACGAAAGCCCAGACGAACAAGTAGCCCACAATGGAGAACTGCGCGACCATGAGGACGCGCCCGACGTGAGTGGTCAGGGCCCACGCCAGCAAAGGGGTCCCATAGAAGATGGCCAGGCTGCCGAGAAGCAGCAGTGCGGCCACCACCGGGCTGGCGAAGAGCGCCGCCCACCGCGACTGGGTCAGGGCGAGCAGCAGCTCACGCGGACCCAAGGTCCGGTCCTGGCGCGACGGCAGGGCCCGCAGGGCGAGCGTGATCGCGCTCGCCGGCACCAGCAGGACCGGCACGACTGTCATCAGGCCCATGTGCGCGGCCGCGTGCATCGAGAACATCACCCGCCCGTACACGCCCGGCCCGCCGCTGGTGAGCCACATGAACACCACCCATCCGAGCACCCAGAGGTACAGCTTGTGGACCGGCCACCGGTCGCCACGGCGGCGGAGCCGGACGAAACCGGCGACGTAGAGCCCGATGGCGGTCACGGCGAGGAGCGCGAACAGCCAGTCGGTGCGCCAGGTGAGGACGAGCCGCGACCACGTGAACGGCTCCGGCAGCGGCCAGCCGGTGAGGTCGAGCACGGGTGTGAGCTCGACGGGCTCGGGCACCGGGGTGGGCGTGCGCCCCAGCACGACCCCCAGTGCGACGGCGGCGGCCATGAGCACGATCTCGCCGGCCGCGACCCGCCCGAACCGCCTCGCCGAGTCCACACCCCGGGCGACGACGGTGCTGCGTTGGGCGTAGCCCGCGACACCGAGGACCACCAGCAGCGCCACCTTTACGAGCAGGAGCACGCCGTACGGCGTGGCGAGGTTCTTCAGGGAGCCGACCGTGACGGTGGCGAAGAGGACGCCGGACACAGCAATCAGGACGTAGCACCAGGTGGCCACCGTGGAGAAGCGCCGCACGGTGTCGGCCAGCGCGGGACCGAGCACGGGTAGCAGCGCGGCGATCGCCATGAGCCCACCGACCCAGACCGTCAGTCCGACCAGGTGCAGGGTGAGGGCGGCCACGGCCGTCCGGTGGCCGATCGCCCCGGCGGAGTGACCGGCGAAGGCCAGCGGCACGAGAGCCAGCAGCGCCAGCACGAAGGTCCAGCCCAACGCGGCCCGCGACCGCACGTACGCGGTCAGGGCTACCACGGGCACGACGAGCAGGACGACGCCCAGGTGAAGACGGAGCAGTTCGAGCGACCAGGCGTTGCCGATGAGCTCGGAGAGGTAGCCGGAGGAGGAGGGCGAGATGCCGGCCAGCTCACCCAGGGTGAGGTAGAGCACGACGGTCGCGCTGACCAGCCACACGACCGCGGAGAGGAAGGCCATCTGGGCGGCCGTCTCTCGCCGCCTGGTAGTTGTGCCTTCCCGTGCGAGGAAGGCCGCGACGAGCAGCAGCCCGATGGTGAACGAGGCCGCGAGGTCGTGCACGGTCCCGACGATCGGCAGACCCCAGCGCACGAGGGGACCGGCGTCCCCGAGAGCCAGCGGTGCGGCGGCGCCGGAGAAGGAGGCGACCGGCACCGCGACCACCAGAGCGCAGAGCGTGGCTGTGACGGGCACCGCCCAACCGACCAGCGGCGCCCGGTCCCCGGCACCCGCAGCCCTTGGCGCCGCGGGGGACGACCCGGAAGGCACCTCGTTCGCCATGCGATCATCCTAGGTACGCCAGGGGAAGGGGTGGCCCCCGGTCGGGGGACATGGGTGTCGGCGTGCCGACCCGGTCCGTGTGACCGGGCGCGCGCCGGGCCTCGACCGCCGCCCCTGCCTGCACCCTCGCGACGCCGCCCGTCGGCGTGCGGGCGTGGCGCCTCCCGGCGTGCGAGCGCCCGAGGAACGGCCAGACCCGCCCGAAGATCGCATGTCACCCACCCCCGGGGTAGCCGCGCCGATTACCCGCGAACGTCGGTGCTCACCACCAGCGAGTTCTACCGGCGTCCGGGACGTCTCCCTGGCGCTCACTGTTTCTGAAGAGACGTGTTCGCCGTCGCGTCCGGCGACTCACTGCCGGGGCTCAGCCGACCACCGCCGGCGTGCCCCGCTGAGGATCACGCGCAGCGAGGGGGCCCCGTCTGTGACCGGTAGATCCGACTCGGCGGACAGGCCCTGCGCGTGATCCGGTGACTCGTCGCCGGCCACCGCGCCGCAGTACCTCTTACGGTGCGTCCTCGGTGGGGCGAGAAACCCTGGAACGGGGTCGACCGTTAAGGTGCGTGGCAGCGGCGGCCTGCCGCGGGGCACCGCTACTGGGGACCCGTCCTACCTCCCTTGAGGGCGTGCGGTCAGGGGCCGCTCACCACGCGGCGGCCGCCGGAGGCGGTCACGGTCCGCTCGAGGACCTGGTCGACGAGCTCGTCCAGTCCGGGGTCGGTGCCCTTGGGCAGGGCGGCGACGGTCACTCCAGTATGCCGCGTGCCGTCGCCGGAGGAGTCCGGGCCATCACCGGAGGGGCCCGCGCCGTCTCCGGCCGGGTCGGCCGCGTGCACCGGGGTGACCCGGACGAAGACGCGGCGGCGGCGCACCCCGAGCATGAGCCCCAGGCCGAGCAGCGCCATGCCGGCGAAGACGAGCGCGGGGATGCGGCCGGGGTCGTGCCGGACCATCAGCCCGCCCCAGCGGATCACGGTCTCCAGCTCGATCGAGCCGCGGTCACCCGCCAGCTCTAGCTCCTCGCCGGGCCGGATGAGCAGGCTGGCGGGGCTGCCGTCGTCCTGCAGGACCTGGTCCATCGAGTCGGTCTCGACCGAGAAGACTGACTGGGCCCGGCCCTCGGGGAAGAGGTCGCCCTCGAAGACCGCGAGCACCAGGGCAGGGTCGACCAGGCCGGGGAAGCTGGAGGTCGGCCCGATCTGCGGGTCGAAGGTCAGCGTGGGCAGGAAGCCTCCGACGAAGGCGAGCGCGGGGTCGGCGCCGGGGACCTTGATCGCTCCCTCGGAGGAGTAGTTGTTGTCCTGCGGCAGGAAGGTCACGGCGTCCTGGAAGAGGACCCGGCCCGCCGCATCGCGGACGGTGACCACGGGGGCGTAGCCGTTGCCGAGCAGGAACGCCGAGGTGCCGGCGATATGGAGCGGGTCGTTGACACCGAACCCCGTGCTCCGGGCCGGGCCGTCACCGGCCTGCAGCGTGGCGGTGCCGGCGAAGCGCCGGGGCTGGCCGAACTGCGCGCCTTCGGCCTCGGACTCGAACTCCACGTCCAGGTCGTCCAGGCGCAGGGAGAAGACCGGGATGTCGTCGGGGTCGACCAGCGGCCCCAGGTTCAGGGTGTCGAAGGCGCTCGGTCCCGTGGTGACCGTCTCCCCCTCCTTGACGATGATCTCCCCGCGCCAGCCGAACAGGTGGCCCACGGCGACGGAGACGATGACGCCGAGGATCGCCAGGTGGAACAGCAGGTTGCCGGTCTCCTTGAGGTAGCCCTTCTCCGCCGAGACGACCAGCGACCCGTCCTCCTCCGTGCGCAGCCGGTAGCGGCGGCCGCCCAGCTCGGCGCGCGCGGCGGCGACCACCGCCTCGGGCGCCGCGTCGAGGACCGCCGTGCTGCGGGCGGGCAGCCGGCCCAGCCGGGCCGGTGTGCGGGGCGGCTGGGCGCGCATGGCCTCCAGGTGCTGACGCGAGCGCGGCAGAATGCAGCCCACCAGGCTGACCATCAGCAGCAGGTAGATCGAGGCGAACCACGGCGAGGCGTAGACGTCGAACATCCCGATGCGGTCCAGCCACGGCGCGACGCCGGGGTTCTCCTCGAAGTAGCGCCGCACCCGGACGGGGTCGACCCCGCGCTGCGGGAAGATCGAGCCGGGGATCGCCGCGAGGGCGAGGAGCAGGAGGAGGGCCAGCGCGGTGCGCATGCTGGTCAGCTGCCGCCAGGTCCAGCGCGCCCAGCCGACGGGTCCGAGGCGGGGGCCGCCCAGCGTGGTGCGGTCCTTGGGGTAGCTCGGCTGGATCTGTTCCGGTGACCGCGACGTGCGCACACCGGCGATGACCTTGTCTCTGGGCCCGTTCCGGGTGGTGCCCTCCCCGGTGGTGGCCATGTCAGATCACCGTCGTGAAGTTGCTCGTCAGCCGGGTCTGGACCCACGCGGCCGCCTCGGCCCACACGCCGAGCAGCATCAGCAGGCCCAGCAGGACGAGCAGGCCGCCGCCGACGCGCTGCACGAGCAGGTAGTGGTCGCGCAGCCAGCGCGAGGCGCGGCTGACCCAGCCCAGACCCGCGGCGACGAGCACGAACGGCACCCCCAGGCCCAGGCTGTATGCGGTGCCCAGCACCAGGCGCGCCCGACCTGGTCGTCACCGGGCAGGATCGACGTCCCGAGCGTCTGGATCGCCGCCAGCGCCGGCCCGGTGCAGGCGCTGAACCCCAGCCCGAACGCGACGCCGAGCAGCGGTGCCCCCGCCATCCCCGCGGCCGGGCGCCACCGGACCCGCCACTCGGCCGTCGGCTGCAGCAGCATGACCAGTCCGAGCGCCAGCACCAAGACGCCGGCCACCCGCAGGAGGGTGCCCTGGTGCTCGGTCAGTGCCAGCCCGATGCCGGAGATGACCACGCTCATCGCCAGGAACACGGCGGTGAAGCCGAGCACGAAGAGCAACGCCCCGAGCACGAGGCGACGGCGCGAGGCGGTGCCTCCGCCGGGTGACGTCATACCCCCGACGTAGCCGAGGAACCCCGGGACGAGGGGCAGCACGCAGGGTGAGGCGAAGGAGACCAGGCCCCCGAGCGCGGCGACGAGGGCCGCGCCGAGCAGGGGCCCGGAGAGGACGAGCTCGCTCACCGGGTGCCTTCCTCGGCGAGCACGTCCTCGACCAGGCCGCGTAGGTCGAGGCCTCGACAGGTCCGCTGACCCGGGCGGCGAGGCGCCCCTGGCCGTCCAGGACCATCGTCGTGGGGGTGGCGACGGCCAGCCCCTGCAGCTGGGTCCGCGTGCGGCCGCCGTCGTCCTGGAGAGAGGGGTAGGAGATGTCGTACTTCTGTTGGAACGCGATCGCGCTGGGCACCGAGTCACGGCTGTTGACCCCGATGAACTGCACCGGCTCACCGGCCTCGCGGAACTCGGTGGCGACCTTCTCCAGGTCGGGCGTCTCCTCGATGCACGGTCCGCACCACGAGCCCCAGACGTTGATCACCACGACCTCGCCGAGGTGGTCCTGGGAGGACCACGCCTCCTCCTCCAGGGTGGTGCCCTCGAGCGTGATCACGGTCTCGCGCTCCTTCGGCGCGAGCGCCTGAATGGTGCCGTCCCCCGCGACGTAGCCCTTCTGGTCACCCTGGCGCATCTGGTCGTTGATCGTCGAGCCCTCGCTGCCGCAGCCGGCCAGGGCGATGGTGCAGGCGGCGAGCACGGCCGCCGCGCGGCCCCACGGCACGAGCGTCACCCGACCACCCCTGTCGGGCAAGCTCGCGTGGCGTACACGAAGCAGGTGGGTGGCTTGGCAGCAGTGGGTGCTCGGACGGAGCGGCGCGCGATCCTTGAGCTCTGGGTCCGTGTCAGCAGCCCCCGGTGGTGGGTTGAACGTCGTGCATGTGCCTGTGCATGTGCCGTGCTGAGCGCGGCGCGCGGGCTGGCTGCCCTGGGGTCGTCGGCCTCGTCGATCGACCTTGGGGAGCGAGTCGTCCTCACTGCCTTTTCACCTCTCCGTCACACGGCTGTACGGGTGCTCACCGGTGCCCGGCGGTCGGTCCGACTTTATCCTTGACCGTCAGTGGTTCGGGCGCAGCATGGAGCCGACCGGGCCGCCGAGTCGTGTGCCTGCCACGCCGTGCCGCGACGATGGTCCAGGGCCGGCCCGTTGACCGTGCGCGGCCCTTGGCTCGCGGGTCGTGGTGCGGTTCCTGCGCGGGACGGTGCGGTTGGGCTGTGCCCTGCATGCATACGTCGGCTCCTACGTATGCTGCCAGCATGCTACGTCTGCGTGCCCCCTTCCTCGCGCTCCTCCTCACCTGCCTTCTCGTCGTGCCGGTCGGGGCGTCGAGCGCGCACGACGAGCTCACGGCCACCGAACCGGTCGATGGGTCGACGGTCGAGGCACCAGAGGAGCTGGTGCTCACCTTCTCCGGTCGGCTCTCCGACCTCGGCGCCCAGGTCACCGTCAGCGGCCCGGATGGGCAGTCCGTGGTCGACGGCGGCCCTGAGGTCACCGGCACGAAGCTGGAGCAGGAGCTCGTGGACGACCTCCCTGCGGGGGACTACGCGGTCGTCTGGCGAGTGACCAGTGAGGACGGCCACCCGATCTCAGGCGAGTTGGGCTTCACGGTCGAGCAGAGCACCGAAGACGCGACGGCCGAGGCTGAGCCGTCGACCGAGGCCGAGGCTGCGCCGACCTCCGAGGCCGAGCCGTCGACCCAGGCCGAGCCGACCGCAGCCGCGGGCGATGACGCGGCATCCGAAGCGTCAGAGGGCGCCACGAACTCGCAGGAGGTGCCGGACGGCGGTGGGCTGCCCGTGTGGGCCTGGACCCTCGTGGCGCTCGGGGCCATCGGTGTGCTCGGCCTGCTGGCGCGCACCTGGACCCGCGGGCGGGAGTGAGGCACGCGCGGCGACGCCTACGCTAAGAGAGGCTTACCCGCCGGCTGGCTGACACGGGCGCACCCCTCGAGTGACCCGAACCTGGTCACGGCATCGGTGCACGGGGCCCTGCGCGCAAGGGTGACTCGTCCGCCCGTGAGCCTGCTGCGGTGATCGATTCGACACCGCATCAGTTCCATCTCCTACCCGTTAACTTGCGACACCGTTGTGGTTTCGGGGCTCACGCGGCACCCTGACCAACGTGACGGAGCCCGTCGAGGACTGTTCGGCCCGCGGGTGAGGACGTCGAGCCCGATGTAGCGGTTTTGCGCCGCCCAGGCGCCGTGCTGCTCGGCCAGAACGGGCGCCGACGAGGTGGATGATGGACCCTGCGATTGGGAAAGATGCCGACGACGTCGGTACGCCGGCGGATCTCGCGGTGTCATCATCACCAGCGCACCGTCGAGCAGGGCTCAGCTGTGAGGCAGAGCTGACAGCACTATTCCCACCGGAACACTGACCCCGAGGATCGCCAGAAGTATCCGGTAGATCGCCAAAGGCCAGGAGTGCGTGCGTGGGTGGCGGGCCGCTGCCAGGAACAGGGCGAGCGCCAGGAGCAACAGCACACCACCAGCGACCACCACGGACACCGACTCGGTCAGGGTGCCGAGAAGAACCGCGGCGTTGGCGACGTTGTAGACGAGGAGCTGCCAGCCACGGCGCCTCCCGGATGGTGGGACGACGGCAAGAAGCGCCTGCCCGACACCAAGGCCCACCTGGGCCACCCCAGCCACGAGCACCAAGTAGGCCGCCACCCAGGAACCGTCGGTGAAACCGGTCGGGCCGGTGGCCGCGGCCACGAGCCCACCCGTGATGACGGCGATGAGACCCACGAGCGCGAAGCCGCCCATCGCGTGCCATCGGGCGGTAGAAATCGTTTCCGGTGCTGCCACACTGCCGGCCTGCGGCTTGCTCATGCTTGATCTCCTTCGTCGGTCCCTTTCCGGCCCCCTGTCCGCTCGAAGAGGCTCCTCAGAGTTCCGCGTGGATGCTTGCCAAACTTCCTCACCTTGGGCGGTGGTCAGTGTAGAGGGTGGCGCCTCGCAGCGTGCCTTGGCGGACGTGGTGATCGCGGAAACGGTAGGAGTCGCCGTCGAGGTTGAGCACGACGGAGCGGTGAAGGAGGCGCTGGACGGCAATGTCGCCGAAAGGCGGTCCAAGGAAGCACGGTCCCCGTCCTCGCAATCGCGGCCATCTGACCGGCCCCGCTGATACTGCCCCGCCGCTGTAGCCGGACGTCGACGCACCCGAGGAGATTGATGAGCGCACTGCTCGACGACGCCGCGCGCAGGTGAGCGGGCTGCCCTGCTGCCAGATCACACGAGAACCTACAGCTGTAGTCGCCTGTCCGGACTCAGATTTCATGTCACCCTCTCTTGCATGTCACCGTCTCCTTCGAGGTAAGAGTCCCGTGGAGTGGTGGGCTTTGGGGAGTGGGTGTGGCTCCCTGACGTAGAGGGGTCATCGGCGAAACCTCGGTGTGTACCGCCAAGTACTCACCAGAGGAGATCTCACCGATGACCCTTCCCAGTCTGCCGTATCCGACCTGCTGGACGCACTTCGCGCCGGCGCCGGCGTCGATCTCGTCCGCGAGTCGGTCCGCATCGTGAACCGCCCCACAGAGGACCGCGACCCGCTTCGCCGAGGCGATCCCGACCTCGAACACCCCGAACCCGGGTCAGCACCGACCCGGCGTTGACGCCGGTCCCTCGCCGCGAGGGCCACCGGCCGCCAGGGCCCGGCGACGGGGGTGGGCCGCAGCGCCGCCGACGGTGAGCCACCGGCTTGTCCGCAGCAGCCTGCCGGTCCCATGCGGCTCGCCGACGAGTCCGACCGACCGGTCGAGCAGTTCGTTCGCGACCAGCTGCAGCGCGGCGCCGCCGATCACGATCCGGCGCGCCGGTAGCCCCGCTACTTGGTGACCGTGATGATCCCGCGGGCGCCGGTCTCGGCGTCAGCGGCGATGTGGTTGAGGATCGTGTAATGCCCGGGCGCCGGGAAGGTCGTCTCGACGAAGCCGCCCTGGGCGGGTAGTAGCCCGAGCGCCTGGGAGCCCGCGGAGTGGTAGTCCGGTGGGTCGAGCGGGCCGCGGCCGTTCTTGAGCAGGTGGGTGCCCTCCTTGTAGACGGTGTCAAACTGGGTCCCGACGATGTGGAAGGACAGTGGTCGGTTCGGCCCGATGTCGAGGACCCAGAACCGGACCCGTTCACCAACCTTGGCCGTGAGTGGCCGGTCGACGTACTGGCCCACGAGCCGTTGAACATCACGGCATCGGCCTGGTTCGCGGCCGCCTTGGTGGCGTCGACCGGGCCGCTCTGCGCACCGAGGTAGAGCTCGGACTGGGTGATCACGTAGGACCGGTCGACCTTGGGCAGGTCGGGCGGGTCGATGATGACCGCCCCGGCCATCCCGGCTGCGATGTGCGCCGTCATCGGTGCCGTCAGGCAGTGGTACATCCAGATGCCGGAGCGCTTTGCGGTGAAGGTGTAGACGAGGCTCTCCCCCGGCGCGATGTCGCGCATCGGGACGTCGGGTGAGATCTCGCTCGCGTGGAAGTCGACGGAGTGGGCCATGGTGCCGTTGTTGACGAGCTTGACCACGAACGTGTCGCCGACGCGGCCGTGCAGGACCGGTGCGACCGACCCGCCGTTGTAGGTCCACCGGGTCTGGAAGACCTCGGGCGCGACCTCTGTCTTGACGTCCTCGACCGTGAGCGTGACGTGGTGGACCTTCTCGTCCGTGAGGGGCGGCAGGACGGGGTCGATACCGGTGAAGTCGGCCCCCCACTTCTTCATGAAGTCGATCCTCGGCGAGGTGCTGGCCGGGACGCTCGCAGTGCCTCCGGTCCCACCGATGGCCTTGACGGCGAAGACCATGCCCATCTGGCGGTGGCCGACGACGGAGCACCACCCGTCGATGTCGCCGCTGACGACGCCGACGTCGACCGTCGCCCTCTGGCCGGGCGAGAGGCGTCCGCTCGATGCGCCGTTGGCGAGGACGATGTCGTGGACGTTGGTGGTATCGGTGTTCTTCAGCTCGATGATGAGCTTGTCGCCGAGGGGCGCGGACACCTCGGCGGGGTGGAAGCGCATGTCCTTGGCGGTGACCTCCACCGTTGTCGTGTGGCCGGTCGGGGTGACCGCCGAAGGGTTCTGGTCCTTGCTCGACGCGAGCGTGAGCCGGGTGGCGGTGGGGTCGAGACCGACCCCGATCGTCGCGCCGACGGCGGTGATCGCCAGCCCGGTGACCAGCTCGGCGCGCGACCACGACGTGGCCAGCGGCGCGACCGGCTGAGGCGGGGTGCCGTCGGGGGCGGGCGGCTGCTCCGCGGCAGCGCGCCTGCCCTTGACCCCGGCGTAGATTCCGCGCAGCAGGATGGGGATCGACAGGCCGAGGGCGACCAGGACGAGCACCGACAGAACGACCCTGACCAGGCTCGGCACCGGCAGCCTGGCCAGGGCCAGCCCGACGTTGGCGACGACGACCCGGGCCGTCCCCCAGCGGTCCATCTCCCGCATCCCGAGGCGTAGTACGTGGGGTCCTCCACCGATGGCGACCGGCAGCAGGTAGGACAGTGCACCGAGGACGATCTGCAGGGCGAAGCCCACGACGAAAATCGTCGTGAGGATGCCGTAGCTGTCCGACAGGTCGGCCCAGGAGCCCCGCTCCAGCAGCGACCACGCCATCAGCCCGAGGCCGATGGGGAGCCAGAACAGCCCTGCGCCCGCGGACAGGGCCGGGAAGCTGCTCGGCGGGCGGTTCCGGGCGGCCGCGACGATCGGCCGGTAGACCCAGAGGGTCCCGACGAGGTAGGCGACGATCCCCGCGGCCGCGACGGCGGCGAGGTCGACGAGCGGCCCCACGACGACGAGGACGAGAGCGAGGATGAAGACCGGCAGGGCCTGCTTCGAGGTGGACTCCGCGTTGGGCGCCATCCGGGTGCGGAGCATGGTCGGCCACAAGGTGACCAGGGTGCCGAGCACCGTCAACCCAACCCACCCCAGCAGGTTGATCATGCTGTGCGCGACGAGGAGTCGCCCGTGCCACGGGTCGCCGAGGCCACGGGCGAGCAGCACGCCGAACGTCGCACCGACCGGCAGGAGCAGCGCCGCGACGATGTAGTAGCGCACGGTGATCCGGAAGCGCCCCGGCAGCGCGGCCCGCAACCGGCGTCCGAGCGCGATCGCGTGCCACACGATGGCGGCCGAGATGACCGTGCCCCCGGCGAGGGTCAGGAGCCAGATGTTCGTCGGGACCCCGATGAACACCAGGATGATCCCGACCTGGAAGATGCTCAGCCGTGCCGTCTGCCAGCGGCGCTCCTCGAAGCCGGCCTTCGTCTTGAGCAGCGCGTCGGTAAAGTGGACGCTCCACACCATGGCCGAGTGGGTCACGACGCCGAGGACGACGAGGTGGACCACGAGCCACCGCGACGACGCGAAGAACGGGTGGACCAGCGCGACGAGGAACGCGACGAACAGCCAGATCGCGACGGGACGGTCACGCATGAACCACGTGCCGCGGGCGGTGCTCACGAAACACTCCGATGGGGTGCGGCGGTGCTCGAGGAGGGGGAGGAGGGTACGCCGCGGGGGTGGGTCTGACCGGCCGGTGCCTTCGCGCGCGGCCTGCGTGCGACGGGCCCGGCCAGGCTCGACCCGAACGCGACGACGAAGAACAGCAGCAGGGCGACGATGTTGATGACCGACCCCGCCTGCCAGACCGTGTACAGCTGACCGAGGTCGCCAGCGAGGATCCGGATGAGCAGGCCGACGTGCATGAGCACCAACGGGACCCACATGATCGGGCGATAGGGCAACGGTCGCCGCAGGACCGCGGGCAGGATGACTGGAGCGTGGGCCATGACCATCGAGATCGCGAAGCCGAGCATCGTGGAGTGGACGACGAGATCGTAGAGGTTGCCCCCGAGCTGGGCGCCGCCGATCACCCACGTCATCGCGGCAAGAAAGAGCCAGAAGTAGCCTGCCAGCAGGGAGGCCGCGCTGAACCGGGGCAACCCATTCGCTCGGATCGTCTTGCGGGCGACGTCGTGCCTCACCAGCCAGACCACGAGGGAGACGATGACCAGGCCCGTCAGGCGGGCGCCGAGATCCGGCCACAGGAGGGTCATCAAGAGGGTGATGGTCAGGGCACCGGAATGCAGCACGAGGGTCCGCCCGCCGGTGGGGGGCATGTGCAGGCGGGCCAGCTCGACCCGCTCGGCGCAGATCGTCAACACGACAAAGCCGACGAGCCACGCCAGCAGCCACGGGACCTCGACCCGTAGCCAGAGGAACGCCCCGATGGCGAGGCACACGGCGCCGAGGAACTCGACGATGACGACGTCGTCGTGGCTGCGGCGGAACAGGGCGGCGTAGACAGCAGCGAAGGCGATCGCACCATCGAAGAGGAGGAGCTTGCCGACCATGATCGGCAGCGGGGTGAGCAGCGCGATGCCGCCGAGGCCGAGCAGGAGCGGTGCGGCGAAGCCGAGCCGATGGCGGAGCGCGACGGCCCGCTCCAACGCGATCAGGGTCCCGAGGAAGCCGCCGACCATGAGCATGCCGTGCAGGTCGCCCGTCCGGGCCGCCTCGACCGGGGCGTCCACGCCGACGAGCGTGAGCGCGGCGTTGACCCCTGCGAGCATGGCGATGCCGGCCGGGACCAGGAACACCGCACGCGACAGGGCCTGGCTCGATCCGGTCTTTTCCACGGCCTCAACTGTAGATAATCGGCCCATCAATCTCGAACTCCACCCCCTCGCCAAACGTCGCGTACCGGCTCAACCTCGCACCAGGGGCGGAGGATCTCCGCGACGACCCCGCTCATGCCGAGCGGATCGCGGCTTCTCGGCAGACTGCTTGGCGACCCCCCCGGGCGGAGCCGCCACGGAAAGCCCCAGGGGAGGGGTCAGGGCACGATGACGGTCTTGCCCACAGCGTGGCCCGTCTCGACGACGGCTAGCGCCTGGCGGGCCTGGTCCAACGGGTACTCTCCGCTGATCCGCGGGTAATCACCTCGTATCCGATCACCGAGGTGATCTTCTCGAACGCCTCTGGGTCACGCGAGCGGCCCGTCCCGCCCAGCTCGGTCACGGTCCGGGGGTCGGCGGCTGAGACGATCCGGTCCGGTGTCGTGGCCAGCGGAGCGACATCCCGCAGCGCCTGACCCCCGACGAGGTCGACGACCAGGTCGACGCCCTGCGGGGCGAGTTCGCGGACGGCCGCCGGTGCCCCGTGGCCGGCGGCCACGAACGTGGCCCCGGTCGACTCCACGAGGTCACGCTTGTCCTGCGAGGCGATCCCGATGACCCGGAACTTGTGCACCCGGCCGATCTCGGCGGCCAGGTGGCCGACGCCGCCACCAGCACCTAGGACGAGCATGGTCTGGCCGGTCTCGAGCTCGATCTCGTGGGTGAGGTCGTATGCCGTGGTCCCCGCCACCGGGATGGTGGCTGCCACGGCGAACGAGATCTCGTCCGGCTTGGCGACGGCCTGCTCGGCCCGCAGCAGGGCATGGTCTGCGAACCCGCCCTGTCCCGGTGCCACCGGGCCCAGAACCTCCTCGCCCACGGCAAACGCCTCGACTCCCGGTCCGAGCGCGGCGACCACGCCGGCGACCTCGCGGCCCATCGGGACCGGCAGGTCTGCCTCCCGCCCGAGGTATCCCTCGCGGATCTTCCAGTCCACCGGGTTCACCCCGGCGGCGCGGACCTCGACGAGGATCTCGCCCGGCCCCGGTTCGGGAACAGGGCGCTCGATCAGCTCCTCACCTTCGGGGCCGCCGTACTGGTTGAACACGTACGCCCGTGACAACTCTGCTCTCCATTCTGCGAATCTTCGAATCTTCGAGGTAAGGCGGTTGACGCTGCTCAGCGCGCGGAGGGCTCGTCGTGGCCCTGCTCATGGGCCCGGTCGGCCTCCTCCTTGGTGGCGAAGGCAGCCTGCGGAGCGTGCTCGGGCGGGGCGTAGACGGTGTAGAGCACCAGCGGCTCCTCACCGGTGTTGCGGAAGTTGTGCTCCGCTCCGGCCGGGACGGCGCACTGGTCACCGGCCTCGACGGGGTGGGTGTGGCCCTGCAGGTCCGCGTGCCCGGTCCCGCTGATGAAGGTCAGGATCTGGTCGCCGTGCTCGTGCACCTCGGTGCCGATCTCCTCACCCGGTGGGATGGTCATGATGACGATCTGGGCGTGCTCACCGGTCCACAGGACCCTGCGGTAGTCGGGGCTCTCCTTGGCGGTGTCGGCGATGGTGAAGTGCTCGATGTTCTGACCGAGGGAGAAGTTCTCCTGAGTCATGGTGCTCCTTTCGTGTCCGTTGCGGACGTTGTGTCGGTATGTGGTGGCTGCGCGGCGCACCGGTGGTCGGGAGGCCGCCGCGCGGCAACTGGTGGGGTCAGGCAGGCTGGACGACCCGGGCCTCGTCGGTGGCGGTCAGGCCGCTGTCGTTGTCCTGCCTGGCGGGCCGGTCCTCGCGCCGGCGCAGCAGCCGCATCGCGTTGACGATGACGACCAGCACGGAGATCTCGTGGACGAGCATCCCGATGGCCATCGTGACGCCGCCGAAGAGGACACCGAGCATCAGCACGACGACGGTGACCAGCGCGATCGTGATGTTCTGACGCATGTTGTTGACCGTCCGCCTGGCCAGGCCGAGCGCCTCGGGCAGCTTGAGCAGGTTGTCCTTCATCAGGGCGATGTCGGCCGTCTCGATCGCCACGCCGGTGCCGGCGGCTCCCATGGCCACGCCGATGTCGGCGGTGGCCAGGGCCGGGGCGTCGTTGACGCCGTCGCCGACCATGGCCACGGTATAGCCCTGCTGGCGGAGCTCGTCGACGGCCTCCAGCTTGTCCTCGGGCAGGAGCCCGGCGCGCACCTCGTCGATGCCGACCTGCCCGCCGACGGCCCGGGCGACCGGCTCGATGTCACCGGTGAGCATGACGACCTTCTTCACGCCCCTGGCGTGCAGCCGGCGCACCATCTCCGGAGCGTTCTCGCGGATCTTGTCCGCGACCGCGACCACGCCGATCGCGCGGCCGTCGCAGGCGACCACCATCGGGGTGCGGCCCTTCGCGGCCAGGTCGGCCACGACCCCGGCGGCCTTGCTCTCGTCCTCGCTGCCCTCGACCTGCTCGGCCTGGAGCAGGGCGAGGTTGCCGACCGCGATCCGGTGGCCGTCGAGCGAGGCGATGATGCCCTTGCCGGGCACCGGCTCGGTGTGGGAGGGCAGGCCCAGCACCGGCAGGCCCTTCTCGGCGGCGGCCTCCAGGATGGGGCGGGCCAGCGGGTGCTCCGAGCCGGCCTCGGCGCGGGCGGCCATGCGCAGCACCTCGTCCTCGTCCATGACCGGGTGGTCCGGACCGAGGTCGGGGTACAGGGCGATCACGTCGGTCAGCCGCGGTCGGCCCTGCGTGAGGGTGCCGGTCTTGTCCAGCGCGACGGCATCGATCTTGGCGGAGGTCTCCAGGAACTCGCCGCCCTTGATCAGGATGCCGTCCTTGGCGCCGCGGCCGATGCCGGCCACGATCGAGACCGGGATCGAGATGACCAGGGCGCCGGGGCAGGCGATGACCAGCAGGGTCAGGGCCAGGACCACGTCCTGGGTGACCAGACCGAGCACGACCGCCAGCACGATGATGGCCGGGGTGTACCAGGCGGAGAAGCGGTCCATGAACTTCTGCGTCTTCGCCTTGGCGTCCTGAGCCTCCTCGACCCGGTGGATGATCCGGGCCAGGGTGGTGTCGGCGCCGACCCCGGTCGCCTTGACCTGCAGGAAGCCGCCGGTGGAGATGGTGCCGGCGAACACCTGGTCGCCTGTCATCTTCTCGACCGGGATGGACTCTCCGGTGATCGAGGCCTCGTCGAGCGCGCCGGTGCCGCCGGTGACCTTGCCGTCGACCGGGACCTTGGCGCCGTTCTTGTCCAGGACGGTCTCGCCCAGGGCGACCTCGTGGGCCGGGACCTCGACCTGCTCGCCGTCGCGCAGCACGATCGCCACGTCGGGGGCCACCGCGACCAGCTCGGCCAGCGCCGACCGCGTCCTGTTCAGGGTGGCGTCCTCCAGGGCGTGGCCGATGGCGAACAGGAAGGTCACCGCGGCGGCCTCCCAGTAGTTGCCGATGATGACCGCGCCGATGGCGGCGACCGAGACCAGCAGGTCGATGCCGATGACCTTGGCGGTCAGCGCGTTCCAGGCCTTGATGACGACGGGGGTGCCGGCGATGACCGCGGCAGCGACCATCAGGATGTCGCCCCACAGCTGGTTCTCCCAGATCCGGCTCGATGCGAACGAGGCCAGGATCAGCAGACCCGAGACCACCGGGACGGCCCAGCGGCGATACAGCCAGCCTTGGACCTTGTTCATGCGTCTTTCCTCTCGAAGAACATATGGTGGGGGTGTGCCGCTCCCCGCGATCCGGGCCCACCCACAGGTAGGGGCGAACCGGGGATCACGCGATGGGGCCGGCTGCTCGGGGCGACCTCTAGAAGGCGGCGGGCTTGGCGGTGTAGCCGGCCTTGGCGACCGCGGCGACCAGGTCGTCGGTGCTGGCCTTGGCCGGGTCGTGCACGACCTCGATCCGGGCCGAGGCGAAATGGACCTTCACCGACTCCACGCCCTTGATGCGGCCGACCTGCCTCTCGATCTTGGCCACGCAGGAGGGGCAGGAAAAGCCCTCGGCCCGCAGGATGGTCTTGGTGGTGCTCGTGGTCACGCTCATCATGGTTTCCTTCCGCTCGTCCTCAAACCCTTTCCGGGGTGTTGACTTCACGGTACGCAGAACCCGCCCCGCGTTCCTTGACTCAGATCAAGTGGCCGCAGGAGCAAACACCCGGCACCACCACTGGGTCTAAGAGAGTGGGGCGCGCCGCCGCGCGCGGTGTAGGTTCCCGCGATGAGCCGCCCCGGGATGTCCGGAGACTCGGTTGTGTGTCTCACCCAGCCTGGGCGAGGGGGGTTCTGTGAGCGTAGTGGATCTGCTCGACGACGGCCGGGGTGAGGTCCTCGAGGGACTCGTGCGGCCGCTGGGTGTTGAAGAAGTCGACCCACTCGAAGGTGGCGACCTCGACGTGGTTCACGTCCCGCCACGGACCGTGACGGTTGATCTGCTCGGTCTTGAACGAGCCGATCGTGCTCTCGGCCAGGGCGTTGTCGTACGCTTATCCGGCTAATCGGCCTCGTGGGGAGGCGTTGGCCGGATAACGGGGTCAGTTCAGGTTTTGGAGTCGGCGTAGTTGTTCTTCGTGGCTACGGACGCGGTCGGCGAGGGCGTTCACGGTTGCGCGTAGGGTGGCGATCTGGTCGGTGAGCGGGGCCAGGGGTCCGTCGGTGCTGCGTTGATGGTGCTCGACGACCGCGCGCAGGGCCCGGTTGCGGTAGAGCGTGGAGCGGGCGAGCCCGGTGACGGCGGCGACCTGAGTGAAGGTGACGGGGCGGCCGTCCCGGGCCAGTTCGGCGCAGGCACGTTCGACGGAGTTCAGGACGTGGGTGTTGGTCATCCGGTGCTGGCTTCCGTGTCGGCGATCAGGGCGTCGAGGCGCGCGATCAGCTTGTGGTGCCGTTCGGCCTCACTGATCCATCCTCGTTCCTCGGCGTCTCGGGCCAGGGCTTGGGCGTCGACGCGTTGGGCTGCCAGGATCGGCAGTGAAGAGGCGTTGGCGCGGTAGGAGGGGCAGTGCTCGCAGATGTTGGCGTAGGCGCAGGCACCCTGGGCCGGTGCGCGTAGGCAGAACCCGCCGGCCATGCGCGACTTCAGCAGCGGTGTGGCGCGCCAGTCCTTACCGCCGGTGATGTCGGCCAGTGGGAGCTGGGTGCGGCCCGAGGTGCTGGGTTCGGTCAGCGGAGCCGGTGCTGGGAGCTGCTGCTTGGCCAGTTCCAGGGCGCGCTCGTATTCGGTGCGGACGGTGGAGTCGAACAGGCGCCCGTAGCGCAGGCTCATCTCGGCGCTGGCGTGGCCCAGCAGCGCCATCAGAGCCTGCAAGGAGACGCCGGCGTTGACCAGTGCGGTGGCGTAGGTGTGCCGCAGCTGGTGGGAGGTGACGTGGCCCAGGCCGGCGGCCTCGGCGGCGTGGTCGAGCTCGGCGCGCAGAGCTTGCTGGCCCAGCCTGCGCCCGTGGTGGGTGAGCAGGAACTGGGCCGGTCGTCGGTAGCGCGGATGGGCCATGGGGCGACCGTGGGAGCGGAGCGCGGTGATCTTGTCGACCAGGTCGAGGGACTCCATGTCGAGGGGGACCATCCGCTCGGTGCCCATTTTGCCCAGCGGGACCTTGAGCCAGGCGCCGTTGCCCTCGATCTGGTGCACGCAGTCCAACTCCAGGTCCAGCAGCTCGCCGATGCGCAGCCCGCAGGCGCGTTGCAGGCGCAGTGCCAGGGCGGCCAGCTCGTTGCCGGGCTGGTCGGTCAGGGCCTGGGTCAGGGCGCGGTCGGCGTCCACGGGCAGGTACCGCGGTAGCAGCTGGGGCAGCTTGGGGATGTCGTCGCGGAAGATGACCTTGCGGGCCGGGGCGGCGTCCCAGCCCCACTCGGTGATGTCGGTCAGGAACGTGGCCACCGCCAGCACGCGCCGGTTCCGGTCGCCGATGCTGATCGGTGCCCCGTCCTTGTCGCTGAGCGTCTCGGTCAGCGAGGCGAGCCAGGGTTCGATGTGGCGGCGCCGGTCCAGGTCGCCGACCGAGGCCAGGGTGGGGTCGATGGTGGTCAAGAAGACGCCGAAGTGCTTGAGCCGGGTGGCCATCGCCGAGACGGTCTTGACCTGGCAGGTCGCCTTCTTGCGTTCCAGGTAAGCGATCATCTCGGCCCGGATCGAGGCAGTCACGGGCGCGAGCCGCTCAGGGAGCGGCACCGGGCCGGCGCAGGTAGGCAGGGTGCCGAGGATGCCGAGGTGGTACAGCACCCGGTGGGTGTTGCTGATGGCCGACAGGTAGTGACGGTGGCTGGTCCCGGTGCGACGAGCCCGCTCCTGGCAGGCGGCAGCGAACTGCTCCAGGTCGGCGACAGTCAACGCCTCGATGCTGCGACCAGTCTGAATCAGCAGCCGTGCCGGGACCTGGGAGCCGGTAGACAGGCGCACCCGCATGGAGAAGCCGAGTTCCTCGGCGGCGGTGAGGAAGCGGTCGACCTCATCCTGCAGAGGACTGCCGACGAGCTCGCGCCAGATCGAGGAGAACTTGCGTTCCAGCAGGTAGTCGTAGCCTGGCCGTAGCCCCCGGTGCAGCATCAGGAACGTGATCACCGGGCGGGTGGCGCTGTCAGCGGCGAGCCGGTCGGCCAGAGGCAGGGCGGCCCAGTCCTGCGGGTCGGGCCAGGACTGGAAGAACCTGCGCGCGGCCCGCTCGTACGGTGGGCTTCCGCGGCCGGTCGCGGCCAGGCGGTCCAGGTAGGCGCCCAGCAGATCTCCGCCCCGTGCGGCGGGGTCAGTGGTGCTGGTTCCGTAGGCGTTCGCGTGCGGCATCGAACTCGGCTTTCACGTGGGCCGGGGCCAGGTGGACGTAGCGGGCGGTGGTGTCGACGTGGGCGTGCCCGAGCAGGGCCTGCATCACCGCCAGGTCGACACCGGCGCCTGCCAGGACGGTGCCGAAGGTGTGCCGCAGCGCGTGCGGGTGGCCGCCGCAGATGCCGGTCAGCTCCCGGTGGTAGCGGAAGATCGTGCGTAACCCGGCCGGGGTCAGGCCCTGGCCGCGATTGGGTCCTTTGGCCACCAGGAAGAGCCGGTCGCAGTCCGACTCCGGGCGCTCGGCCAGCAGGTACACGTCGATCACCGAGGCGACGTCCGCATCCAACGGGACGCGTCGCTGCTTGGCGCCCTTGCCGGTGACGGTGACCCAGCGGGCGCCGATGTCGACGTCGGTGACCGCTAGGCCCAGGACCTCGCACGAGCGCAGCCCGCACCACAGCATCAGCCCGGCGATCGCCCGGTCGCGCCAGGTGCGGAGGCTGCCCACCAGGGTGGCGGCGTCCGAGGCGGTCAGCGCGGTCGGTAACCGGGTCGGTTCGCGCAGCCTCAGCGCCGAACGCTGCCGGCGCCGTCGGGTGGTGTGCGCCAGCATCCCGGACCGCTCACCGGCCACCGTCCAGCGTGCCTCGCGCCCCTTGGGGACAGGGTTCTTCGCCTCCGGTGAACGCAGCCCGACGAAGGCGAACAACCCCGAGATCGCCGCCAGCCGGCGGTTGATCGTCGTGGCGGCGTACCGGTCCACGCGTTGTCCGCTCATCGACACCACGTTCGGCCCCGGCCTGCCCGGCACGCTCGCCTCGCGGCAGGCTCGCAGGTACTCCAGCAGCACGTCGGTGCTCACCTGCTCGAGGACGACGCCGCGCGCGTCCAGCCACCGGCAGAACGCGAGCAGGTCATACCCGTAGGCCCGGACCGTCAAGCGCGAGTAGTTCCGGTCCAGCAGGTGGCTCAGGTACTCATTCACCACCCCGAACCGCGCAGTAGTAGAACGCCCCGGCCTCCACGTCCTTGCCACGTGAGTAGACATCAGGGCCCTTGTAGGCGGGTAGATGCTCCAGGAGTTGCTGTCGCAGCGTCCGGAAGAATCGTTCCATGGTGGGCTTGTCCGTCGGCTTGTGCGGGATCGCGGGCTGGATGTTGATCCCCAGGCGGTGACACACGGTCTTGGTGTGCCCGGACAGGTAGACCTTGCCGTGGTCGACCACGATCGTGTCCGGCAGGGCACCCGTGGTCATCGTGATCAGCTGGTCCGGGACGCCGACGTACGGTGCCGGCACCTCGCCCTCAACGTCCGGTCCCCACTGCTGCGGGGTGACCACCTGGAACAGCACCGATGCCACGTCCTGCGCCTTGGTCGACACAGCCCTCAAGGCCAGGCCGAGGACGCACCGGGAGTACAGGTCCTTCGCGATCGTCAGCTCGGTGTTGACCCACCGACCGGTCACCGGCTCCATCGCGAACACGTCCAGGCGAGTCGTGTCCAGCACGACGTACTGGCCGGGCCGGTCAGCCCGCAACCTGCCCAGCACGCCCTGCGGCCGTTCGGCCACCGACCTACGTTGCTTGGCGGCCCCGAACGTGTAATGGCCCTTGTCGAGCTCTCGAAGTCGGCGGTAGGCCACTGCCTGGGATGGAACTGCTGCCCCAGGGTGATCCTGAAGGTAGAGCGCGTTCGTCTTGAGCAGCACCGACTTCATCGTGGGGTTGGAGAGATCCTTGAACGAATCGAGCACCTGCAGGCACGCCTGGTCCCATTCCTGGGCGACCGATCGACGGGAAGTCTGGAGCAGGCGTGCGTCAACCAGACCGACAAGGCCTCGGTCCGCGTAGCGGGCGGCCCGCCGCCGTGCTGTACGCGCAGAGATCCTCAGCTGCTCACCCGCCCGTTGGTACCTCTCCTCAAGCGGGACCTCGATCATCCCGAGAACGAGGTCGTCGAAGACTTGCGCCTCGGCCTCGACCGCCCGGCGCTGGGCGGCACTCAGGGCGGAGAGAACGACAGCATCGAGTTCCGTCTGTGACTGACCCTCGTCGACCTGGTCATCCAGTGGCTGCGCGAGGCCGACGAGTGACGGTGCGTGGACCTTCCTGAGACTGTCGCCAGAGCGCAGCAGCACGGTGGCGCCGTCGTGCTCGACCACGGTCCAGGCGCTTCCCTGGAACCAGAGTCGGGCACCGATTGACACGTCCAGGCTGTCGGTACTCACACCGGCACCTCCGCTGGGGAGGTCAGCAGCGTCTCAGCGCCCAGAGGTTGTTGCAGGTTGGCCCAGGCCTCGCCACGCCACAGGCACCCCAGGACGGCCACGCGCCATGAGGCGTCGTCGCACATCGACGGCTTGCGGGCGACGGCCTCACTCAGGGTGACGTCCCCTGGGGCAAGAACCGCCCGTGCCTGGTCGAGGACGACGGCGGGTAGTCGCTCGGGGCGACGGCCGACAGCCAGGGTCTTGATGTTGCGCAGCACGACTGGATCTCCGCCGGAGAAGACCTCGTAGCCCCAGCCCTTGTCCCGACACAACCCGCGTGTCCAGTCGAACTGGGCCCGCACCGCGGACTTGTCCAGGAACTCTGCCGGTTTCACGTCGACCAAGGTGACCGTCCGGTCGACATGGACCAGGAGGACATCTGGCACGTGCGAAGGCTGGGGGCCGGTGCCGCTGCCGGTGATCTGGAACGGTTGGGTCGCGAGGGCCACGACGGTCAGGTCGAAGTCCGCCAACCACAGCCGGTCCAGCTCGAGCAGACTCTCGTAGACCAGGGTCCTCTGGTTCGTTGCCGACCAGAACAGCCCCGGGTAGTTGCCCTGTCCCCGGTAGGACGGCGGGATGCGGACCGGAAGACCCTCGACGATCAGCTCGGCGCGCGCCTCCCGCCACGTCGTCGTGACCTCGTCACCGGCGCCGTTGCAGTACCGCAAGGCGACCTCGCGCACGCGCACACTGCCATCGTGCCCGCCTGACAGATGGGCGAGAAATCTGACACGCGACTGACAACAAAGTGAGAAATGGCCAACTTGGCTGAGAACCTACAGAACTAGTGTAGGTTCGCGGCCGATCTGTCGGGCCAGCGGGTCGCTGACCTGCGGCGTGACAAGTTGTTGGGGCGAGGCGCCGTCTCACCAACTTGTTCGGAATCCTCAGCTTGGCGCCAGATTCGGAGGCTTGCCGCGCGGGTCGTGAGGACACCCGTGCTCCCTGCTGTCAACGGCCAGTTGGAAGTCCCCGGTTTTGGCCAGGTGGAAGTCCCCACCCTCTGCGGGTTGATCAGGGGGTGGGCAGCTCACCTCCTCGGCGTGCGTGTGCTTGGCGCATGCGGTAGGACTGGCCGTTGGTGAGCACGGTGGTGGCGTGGTGCAGGAGGCGGTCGAGCATGGACACTGCGGTGGTGTGCTCGGGCAGGAACCGTCCCCAGTCCTCGAAGGAGTGGTGGGAGGCGATGCCGAGGGATCGGCGTTCGTAGGCGGCGGCGACGAACCGGAACAGCAGCTGGGCGCCGGTGTCGTCCAGGGGCGCGAAGCCGATCTCGTCGACGAGGACGACGTCGTTGCGCAGCAGGGTCTCGATGGTCTTGCCGACGGTGTTGTCGGCCAGGGCGCGGTAGAGCGTCTCGACCAGGTCGGCCGCGGTCAGGTACCGCACCCGGTGCCGGCGAGGACGGCGGCGTGACCCAGGGCGATGAGGGTGTGCGACTTCCCTGTGCCGGCGGGCCCGATGAGCGCGACGTTCTCCCTGGCCCGGACCCACTCCAGGGACGTCAGGTACGCCCAGGTCGGGGCCGGGATCGAGGAGGCGGCCAGGTCGAAGTCCTCGATCGTCTTGAGCACCGGGAACGCCGCGGCCTTGAGGCGTGCTCGCTCGTTGGAGGCGTCCCGGGCGGCGATCTCGGCCTCGACCAGTGCCCGTAGCACTTCCTCGGGCGACCACCGTTGGGTCTTGGCCGTGACGAGCAGCTCGGGGGCGAGCTGTCGCATCGCGGCCAGCTTGAGCCGGCGCAGCCCCGCGGTCAGGTCCGCATCCAGCACCGGCACGGTCGAGGCGCTCACGAGGACACCGCCTTCGGTGCCGGGGCGTACTCGGCCAGCGACCGTCCCGCAGTCGTGGGCAGGTCGAGGACGAGAGCGTCCCCGGCCGGGCGCGGGGTCGGGAGCCCGGTGCCGGCGGCCAGGATCGAGCGGACGTCGGCCGCTTTCCACCGCCCGAACGCGGTCGCTCGCTCGAGCGCGGCGACCATCGTGGCCTCGCCGTGGGCGGCGGTCAGGGTGTTGAGCTCGGCCAGCTCGGGACCCAGGCGGGTGTGCCCGGCCCCGGCGGCACCGGCGATGAACGCCTGCGCGGCCTCACCGAGCGCGCAGAACTCTTTCTCCGCCGCGGACCGCGGGCGGATCGCCCGCACCGGTGCCGCGGGGCGGGCACCGCCGTAGTGCTCGTCCAGGACCGAGGCATCACCGGGCGCCACGAGGGGGTGCTCGGCGTGGACCTCACCGGTGCCGGGGTCCAGGACGAGCACCCGGGTGCCATCGACGAGCACGCCCACCTGGGTGCCGATCAGCGCGGTCGGAACCGAGTACCGGGCCGAGCTGAGGCGGATCGTGGACAGCTTGTCGACCTTGCGGGTGACCGGCGCCGGGCCGATGACCGGGCGCAGCGAGGGCAGCTCGGTGAGCAGGTCGACCTCGGTGGCCAACCGGTCGGACGGGACCGCGCAGGTCTCGGAATGGACCGCGGCGTTGACCTCCTGGCACCATGCCGCTGCCCGCTCGTTCGCGGCACCGAGGTCGGCCAGGACCCGCGCGGCGCCGGCGGCCAGGCCACCGGCGCGGCGTGCTCGAGCAGCAGCGGCAGGGCCAGGTCGTCCTTGCCGTACCGGACCAGGTTCTCCACGATGCCCTTGGACTCCGGGTCGGCCGCCTCGCAGAAGTCGGGCCGGAACCGGTAGTGCGTGGCGAAGCGGACGTACTCAGCCGTGGGGACGACCCGGTTGGCGACCACGCCACCCTTCAGGCAGCCCATCCGGTCGGCGAGCACCACTCTTGGTGTGCCGCCGAGGACCTCGAAGCACTCGGCCAGCATGGCCATCGTCGTGGCCGCCTTCTCGTCGGCGGCGAGGCGGACGAACCGGAACCGCGACCAGGCCAGCACCGCGGCGAAGACGTGCACGCCGGCGATCACGCCCCAGTCGATGACCAGGTGCTCACCCGGGGACCACGACGCCGGCCGGTGCCGGCGTCCGTGCTCGCTGCGGTACCGCGTCTTCTCCTGGGCGACGAGGCGGCGGAAGTTGCGCGCCGAGCCCGTGAACCCCGCCGCGCGGGCCCTAGGCAGCAGCCGCTTGGCACTGATCCGGCCCCGGGTGTCTTTCACGTCCCCGGCCACGAGCGCGCGCACGGCCTCGTAGTTCGCCGGCCGCGGCGCCCTGACCGGGCGGCCCTGACCGGCGGTGTGACGTTCCACGACCCGCTTGACGGTCTTGTGCGTGGTGCCGCAGATGTCGGCGGCCCCGCGGTAGGTGCCCACCTTCTGGTAGGCGGTGATGATGTCCAACTCTTCCCTCATGTTCTTCAATGGAGCTCCCTGGGCGGTGCGGTGACTGGCTAGACACCGCCACCGTTCACCGTCCAGGGGCTCAGCTCATGGACGACACGAGCAGAGGGTGGGGACTGTTACTTGGCCACCAGCGGGGACCTCACGTGGCCACCAGTGGGGACTTTGCCACGGCCATGGACACCTGCCGCGCTGAGTCAGGCGGGGGCTGCCTCGAACACCATCAGTTGTTCTGCTTGGGTGCCAACGAACGGCGTCTGCGCCCAGTCGCGCCACACGTTGAGGGCTACGAGACCGGCGGCGAGCAGGTCGTCCACAATCTGCTGCCGGGTTCGGAACTGGAGTGTTTGCTCAACGTCGGCAATGTGGCCGGTGTCGACGAACTCGTTGTGACAGTGCATGACGACAATGCCATTCTCTACCGGTGGTTCCGTGGTGAGGGACTCCCGGAGCAACCCTATGGGTGTGTCTCGCTCCGCGACTGGCTCATTCCAGGTCTCCCAGGCGCGCGCCTGAGGATTACGTGACTCGAACACCAGACGGCCGCCGGGCCTCAGTCCGCGTGCGATCGCGGCCAGCGTGGTATGCCAGTCGTCGCCGAGGATGTGCATGGCAACATTCCCGCTCATGAGGACTAGGTCGGCCGATTGAGGCGCGATCTGCTCACCCGTGCCGAGCACCCAGTTCACAGCCTCGCCCCCAGGCCGGGCGGTCGCGCGATCGAGCATCGCTGCCGCGGGATCGATACCCGTTACGGTCCGACCCGGTGCGGTCAAGGTCACGGTGAGCAAGCCGGTGCCGTAACCAAGATCGACGATGCGCTTGGCGCCGAGGTGGTCTGCGAACCGTCGGAAGAAGTTATGGTCGGGGCCGTCGGGATTGTCGATGTCGTACACCACTGCCAGGCGTGGATCGTCGTAGGTCACGCGGCTCCTTCTCGTGAGTTCAGGGGTGCCAGTGTGCAAAGCACCCCTGCGCGGGGCAACCGCATTACGCACTCACTCGATTCTTCGCAGATGCGGCAGATTGGATCGCTTGTTGCGGCATCCCTCGTCAACCGACGAGGCAGCCGTCGTCTCCCAAGGCTCCGCCGTGTCAGGTCGGTTCTCCGTCTGCTGTCTTCGAGGCGAGGTCGTCGCTGGCCTGCTTCGCCGTCTGGCGGAGTTCGGGATGTTCGCTGATGATCTCTTGCTGCCGCTCGCTCGGCACGCCGAGCTCTTGAAGGAGGTTCATCACCACTACGGCGCTGGTGACCTTCACGGCTGCGATCACCTCATCAATGCTCTGACGGCGCGTGTACCCCTCGTGAGTCAGATCGTTACGTGCTTGGGTCGTGACGGTCGCCCATCGCTCCACGTCGGGCACAAGACGCTCCATCGCCTCGGAGTCCGGCAACCCCGCCAAATCACGTAGCCGCTCCTTCAACGTCACCTCGTTGCGCAGTTTCTCCTGGACCCATGCTCGGTGCTGATCGGGGGTGTGCTCCAGCAAAGCCTTACGCATCGCTGAGAACTCGTCCGCAGGGACGGGAGGTTGGACCTGCCTCAAGGCGCGATGCAGGACCTCAGCCGCGCCGGTCGCTGTGAGAAGCCGTCCTTCGATGAATCGTGCGGGTGCGTACCGCAGACCGAGAATCATGTTGGAGGCCCGGAGGCATCGTTCGCGGACCTCGCACCACCGGGGCCAAACTTCTTCGAACGGCAGGTGCTCGCAGGTGAAGAGGGCCCGGTGATGTTTCACTGCCTTCGCGGACGGCTCGGCGGAAACGGTGTGCTGCGCGTAGAGGTCGATCTCCCGATCTCGGATCGGGTAGCCCTCGGGATAGTCGCGCTCCTCAGGCGGCATTCTGAGTCGCATCCACAGGAACCCGCACGGCCTATGCAGGGCGAGGGACAGCAGATCCTGCACCATCTTCGCGTGCTCCTGGGCGGTGTCCAGCGACCATGGTTCGGGCGGCTGGAAGCGGACGAACCGGGTCTCCCGCATCCTGCCCAGGGTGCCGTCTCGCGTGTGCTCGAAGTACGGCAGAGTGTGCTCATGCGCAAGTGAGGTCACCACCCCGTTCACGATGACCGACGGGTCTTGCACCGGCTCAGCGACGAGACTGCCGGTCCCGTTGGGCCGCCCCTCTTCGATGCCGACGGACCCGCTGAGGACCGAAGACTGCGACCACATGGTGAGGTCCTCCACGGCGACATGGCACTCGGTGAAGATCGCTTGATCGGAGGTATCCAGGTGGACGCCGGCCAGGGCGGTCAGGACATGGATCGTCTGTTCTTCCGGCGGCCCGAAGTTGCGAGACATGGTGTGGGTGCCAGGCAGTCCAGAATCGTGATTTCCCGGTTCTCCGCCAGCCCGTGCAAGACAGGCCATCGGCGACTGCCCTCCATAACGGCGAAGACCCCTGGCCTCACTTCTTGCCTGATCTCGGTGTCCCACCCGCCGATAAGGTCGAGCACCAGTCCCTCGTCGGGACGGTAGGTCAGCGTCCCCGGCATCGCCTTATCCTCCTCGCCAGGTGGCCACCAGTAGCCCCGCCATGTGCGCAGCTCGCTCAGTAGAGGCTTGTCCATACTCGGTCCTTCACGCGCTCGTCAGTGGGGCGATGTGGAGCCGATTATCTCCGGTGGAGCGAAGCTCCGATGAAGACTGGCTCGACGCGACTCGCCGACCCGACGCCGAGGTGCATCGCTTGGCGGCGAACCCGAAGCATCGACGTGCGCCAGCGCCGGGTCAGAATGGCCGCGTGACCAAGGGGAAGCGGGCAGAGCGATGAAGGCCTCCAAGGTCGAGCGGCAACAGGTCCTGGACTACTTCGCGGCTCAGCTGGGTGACGACCCGGTGGTGCACCTGGAGAAGGTGGCGGTCGAGCGGGTCGGCTCAGTGCTGCACGACATCTGGGACGTGCACTGCAAGGACAGCCGGTGGTGGGCGATCAACAACTCGCTCAACTGCTACTCGCAGGAGGACTTCAAGAGCCGCGACGTCGCCTTGACCTTCCACGTCGGGCTTATGGTGCGCATCGCCAGTCGAGAGGAAGTCCCAATCACTGAGGACGCCGCGGGACTACTTCCGCAAGCGTGGCGCCTGTGGGAGCAGGCGGTCGAGTCCCTCGACGGCGGCCGCGAGGCCGAGGACTTTCAGGCAGTCGGAGTGCGACTGCGCGAGGCGATGGTCACCTACGCTGGCGAAGTAGCCGACGAGGCGCTGCTACCGGAAGGCGATGTCGCCCCCAAGGCAGCTGACGTCGTGGGCTGGACGAACCTACTGATCGCGCACCTGGCCCACGGGGCCTCAAACAAGCAGCTGCGCTCCTATGCCAACAAGCTGACCCGGGAGACCTGGGACTACGTCAACTGGCTCACCCACGCCAAGAACGCGATCGCCTACGACGCGCACATCGGTGTCGCGGCGGTGAGCCACTTCCTGTCGATAGTCACCGCCTTGCGTCTACGCGTCACGGCCGGCACCAAAATCCGATGCGAGAGCTGCGGCTCGTACCACGTAGTGTCAGGCGCCTGCATGCGCTGCGGTTGGCACAGCCCGGACTACGTGCCGCCACCTTCCCGGCGGTTGTCTGAAGAGGACCTCGCCAGTCGATTGGCGGAGCCGTGCGTGCCGAGCTCGGACATCTCCACGTTCAGGTCACCGGACGACTTCCGCTAGTTAGGTGAGTTCCACGAAGCCGAGACGGCCGTACAGGCCGTGCGCGGTCGCGGAAGTGCCGTCCCCGACCCGCAGCGACAGCTGCCGGTCGCCAGCGCTCGAGCAGGACTTCATCGCGGCCAGCCCCAGCGACCGGCCCAGGCCAAGCCCCCGCGCTTCGGGATGCACGAACAGGTCGATGACGAAGGGCCCGTCGAGGTGGTCGTCCCAGATGGAACGCTCGACGACCAGGATCGCGCCCGCCGGCCTGCCGCAAGCGTGCGCGAGCCAGCTCGCATCAAACCGCAGAGTTCCGAACTGGCCGGTGAAGGTCTCATCGATCTCGCGTCGGGCGTCGTCCAGATCCGCGGCTCCCACCTGGGGCGGGTAGCTGGCCAGGTAGAGCCGAGACAGATCCTCACGCTGGGACTGATCGAGAGGGGTGAGGTGCCCGGCGGGGTCCGTGGAGGGTGGCTCGCCGGCGGCAGGGAAGGTGATGCTGAGCAGGTCAGAAGGCATGGGGGGGTCCGTTCCAATGGTCGATGACGTGGGGGATGAGAGGGGACGTCAGGAGCGGAACATGGTGGGGAGGATAGCAACCACGTGATGCCGACCGCGCGCTCCGGGACGGGTGCCCAGGACATGTGTTGACCTTGACACTGTGGAAGGGCATCAGATGGCTGTCGACATGCTGAGTATCGGACATATGGCGCACGTGACCGGGGTATCCCGGCGGATGCTGCGGCACTGGGAAGAGGTGGGCCTGCTCGCGCCGGCCTCCGTCGACGAGTTCACCGGTTACCGCCGGTACGCGCGGAATCAAGTTGGCCGGGTTCGGGCGATCGCGTCATTGCGTGCCGTCGGCTTCAGCCTTGACGCGATCGGTGATCTTCTCGGTGGGCAGCTCTCAGAGCGGCGCCTGCAGGAACTTCTCCGAGCTCGCGAGGACGAACTCGTGGCCCGGATCGACGAGGACTCAGCGCGTCTGACGGAGGTGCGAAAGCGCCTCACCGCTCTCCAGAGAGGACACCGAACGATTATGAAAAACCTCAAGCTCGACGCACTCCCAGCCCTGCGGCTTGCAGCCCTGCAAGCTGTTGTCGGTGATGAGTCCGAGATCGGTGACGCGGTCGCCGATCTGCTGTCGCGAGTACGGGACCAGCTGGCCAAGAACGGCGTCACCGACGTCGAAGTCGTGCTCACGTACGACGGGACCTCCGAGGACAGCATCGTCGTCACAGCTGGGGCTCCGACCTCTGATGCACAGGTCCCAGGCCTCGAGGTGGTCCGGGTCGAGGGAGCCGACCGCGGTGCCATTGTCCGTTTCGACACACCGCCTGTTGACATCGGTGATGCGTGGATCGCGATCGATGCGAACCTTGAGCAAAGCGGTCAAGAGACGACCGGGGTCTATCGTCAGACCCTCACGCGGGACGGTGGCGTCGTCCTGCAGGCGCCCCTCAAGGACCTACCACACGCGGGCTGATGTGCGGCCGCGGGTCTCAGCCTCGGGTTGCTGCCCGGTGGCCCATGTCCAGTTCCCAGGTGATGTGACCGCGCCTGGATAGGTCCTCACTGTCGAGGTCGAGGGTGTGGCGGACCTGTCGGCGGGCGAGCGGGTCGACGATGTGCTTGTCGTGCGGGAGCCCGCGCAACGCCTGGTAGGTGGCCCGCGCGGTGGGGAGCAGCTGGCCCAGGAGGTCGGGGTTGGTGATGCCGAACGTGCTGTCCAGGACAGCCGCAACAGCCGGTGAGAACGCCTGCGCCGGTAGCTCGTCCTCGGCAAGGAGGATGCTGACGGTCCTGCTGATCGCCGTGGAGTGGTCCCAGTGCACGGACCGGGGCAGCAGCGCCGGCACAGGCCCGGTGTCCTCTCGTACCGATGTCCGTGCCGGCCCCGGCGCCTGGTTGCTTCAAGGAGGTCGCCACGTCAACGGTTCGCCAGGGTTGTGGCCGGCCGCCTCGGCGACTGCGGCGGCAACCATGGCCAGGAATCGGGCCAGGACGGGGTCGGCGGTCGGGTCGACGTGGGCGCACTCCTCGTCATCGCGGTGATAGAGGTCGGGGTTGAGCAGGGTTCCTTCCGTGGGGGCGGCCAGCCGCAGGTCACCGCCGGTGTAGACGGACCAGAACAGTTCGACCAGGGCGCTGGTGCTGACCCACCCGTGGCACGGGCCGAGGAGGCTGCGGGTGTGGTTCACCGCGGCGATGAGCAGGTCCTGGTCGGCGGCGATCCACCGGCGGCTCTGGTAGTCGATCGGCGGGGGAGTGGCCTCCAGGATGGTCGCGACCTCGTCCAGGCGGCGCAGCACGGATGGCCAGGCGCCGGTGCGGCGCAGGTGTCGGACCAGGTTCGGGGGGTGGACGGCGAACGAGGCCGGTAGGCCGAGGTCGATCGCGATCAGTCGCCAGGGTCGGGTGCTGCCGACCTTGGCCAGCAGCATGCTGGCGGCGGCGCGGTCCCGGTAGTCGCTGTCGCGGATCCACGGGTGGAGCGTGCCGGGCCAGAGCAGCTGCGGGATCCACGCCAGCCGGGCCTGTCCCGGCGCCGAGGCGGGCGCACCGTGCTGGGTAGGGCAGGGGTAGCTCGGGTGGTCGCTGCCGGTGCGGAAGACCAGTTGGCTGCTGGCGGGTAGTCGCTCGCTCAGGGAGGTGAGGCGGACCGCGGCCAGCAGAGGGTTGCGCCGGCGTTGGTCAGGACGTGGTCGGGGCCGATCGGGGTGACCGGGCCGGCCGGGTGCAGCAGCCCGTGCCGGTCGGCGACCTCTCCCGCGGCGGTCGGGGCCGGTTGTGCGATCACTTCTCGTGCGGCCAGGACCGCGTCCAGCAGGTCGCCGGCGGCGCGGCCTGGTCGGGTCAGCTGCTTGACGTCGCCGAGTCGTTCGACGACGAGCTCGAGCACGGCGTCGAACAGGTCCGCGTGGGAGACCTCGAGGCCGCAGGCCCCGGTGACGTGTGCCGGGTCGTTGTCGGCTTGCCGGGCCAGCGCGTGCAACCACAGGTGCGCAGCCGCCACGTCCTGGTTCACCGGCGGGGCTGGGGCGTCGCGCAGGTCGTGCCCGCAGACCTGGTACCGGGTCCGTGGGGTGTGCTGTCCGGGCGCGGGTTCGCTGCAGACCCAGGGGGCGGTGTCGTGGGTCATCCATGCCGAGCTGGTGAACCGTGCGCGGTGGCACGCCGGGCAGCGGCGGACCAGGAGCCGTCGGTGCGTCGTGCAGACCAGGTTCAGCGGTGCCGCCCAGGCCTGCTGCCAGATGCCGCCGGTCTCGGCGAGGCAGGAGGGGCAGAAACGGGTCCGGTCGGGAGCGACCTCGCCCCGTCCGTGATAGGCGCCGAGGTACCGGGCCACCTGGGCGGGCAGCGCACCTTCGCCGCCGTCGGTACCCGGCGGGAGGGAGTCGAGCCCCGCCGCGGTGGCCAGGGACTGGACGTGCGGTGCCAGGTGCGCCTCGACGCGGGCGGCCGGGCCGGCCACGACCGGCACGCCGAGCTCGCTCAGCAGACCGGAGACCGGCAGCCGGTATCGGTGGGCCAACCGCGCCAGCCACGACGCCAGCTGCTCCCCGGCGGCCGGAGGCACGGCCAGCGGGAGCCGGGTGATGTCGTACCCGCCGGGGACCAGTCTGGCCCGGGCACGCACGGTGACCGGGTGGGGGAGGGGTTCAGGTGCTGTGGCTGAGATGCTCGGCGGCATTGTCGATCCGGACCGAGGACAGCACGTCGGCGTCGAGCACCTCGGTCCCTGTGGTGATGGCTCGTGCGCAGGCACGTTCGAGCAGGGTCGCCAGCGACCCGATACGACCCTGGGTGCGTTTGTGCAGCAGGTCGGCGTGGTCGGTCAGCATCCCCGGGCGGGCCCGCGCCAGCTTGTAGTGCGGTTCCAGGGTGGCCAGGAGCGTGGCCCAGGCACGGGCACCGGCGTCGGTGCCCGTGGAGAAGGGGACGACGGGGCAGCGGGTGGCCCGCCGGCTGGTCTGAGCCAGGACAGTCTCCTCGCCGTGCAGGCCCTCGTCGAAGAAGCGTCGCTCACGCAGCCCGACCCCGACGTAGATGAACGTGACCGGTAGCTCGTTGGCCAGGCCCTTGAGGTGGTTGGACACCTCGGTGCCGTGGCGCCCGGCGAAGTCGACGAAGTGCAGCTCGTCGATGACGATCAGGCGGGTGTCGCAGCTGGCGACGCAGTCGATGGCCAGAGCGGTCAGCTCGGTGCGTGAGCCGCGACGGGCCGCAGGGTGGCCGTAGAACTCCAACAGCTTCTGGTTCAGGCCCTTGAGGGTGATGCCCTCGTTCAACGGCACGAACGCCACCGGCAGCCGCTGATTCCCCTCAGCCGTGGTGTGCCCGTAGCGGCGGTAGATCCGCCGGTGGAAGTCGCGGGCGTACCTGGTCGCGATCGTGGTCTTGCCCAGGTACGGTTCGGCGTCGATGACCACCGACCCGCGCAGCTTGTCCGCGTCGCGACGGTTGGAGGTCATCACCTCATCGATCACCTGGTAGGCCGAGGCGAGCTGCTGGGTGCGTACCGTCGGTGGGTTGGTGTTCCAGACGGTCCGGGCCTCGCCGTAGTCCTCGGCCTCTTCCGGGCTCAGGTCGGCCATCTCGGTGAGGGTCAAGGTTGGGAAGTCGGGCCGGGGAGCCGCGTTCACGAACGCGTCCCACCCGGTCTTGCGGGACATCTGGAACAGGGCGGTGTCGTGCAGGGTCAGCCACTGGGCCCAGGGGTTGCTCATTCGTCGAACACCTCTAGCACCTCGCTGTCCGGGTGCTCGGCGTAGTACCGCTCGAACACGTCCAGGTCGTCCGGGTGCTGCGGCGGCGCTGCCTGTCGGGTCTGGCGGGCGGTGAGCAGGTCGATCACCCCGGGCAGGGAGGCGCGGTCGGTCACCTCGTCGTCATCGAATGCGTGGCTGCTGGGCTGGGTGGCCAGCCGGATCGCGAGGTTGCGTTCTCGGCGGCCCATCACCTCCTCCCGGCCCCACCGGACCAGGAGGTCTTCCACGGCCTGCTGCGGGTCGACGTGCCGGTGCTCGGCGATGCTGATGCGGCGGGTGTAGTCAGCTGCGTCCTTGCTGAACGGGGCGTTGATCCCGGTGGCGAGCCGCCACTCCAGGCGGTGCCACCTCTTGTCGGCCGGGTCCTGGAAGTAGACGGCCCGCACGTCGTCGACATCGACCAGGATCGGCCACTTCCCGGCATGGGCGCCGCCGTAGTCCGATCTCCTGGCCCGGTAGGTGTTCAGGCCCGGGCCGTCGTACCGGCGCCCGTCGATGTCGACCCCGTAGTGATGGATCTTGCGCCACTGGACCTCCATCAGCTCATACCGCAGATCCTCGGCGGCCGGGAGCCGCAGCAGACCGGAGAACTCGATGCCCCGGTTGAACATCTCCTGCGGGGACAGGTCGACCTTCGGCAGCAACGGGTCCCGCAGCCCCCGGTGCGCGCGGAGGTGATAGACGTCGCCGACCCACTCCCTGATCAGGTCCTCCAGCTCGGTGACGTAGTAGAACGCGCCCTGCTCGACGTCCTTGCCGCGGGAGGCGATGTTGGGACCCTTGTAGCCGGACAGCTTGTCCAGCAGGGACAGCCGCAGGCTCTTGAAGAACCGCTCGAGTGCCGGCTTGTCGGTCGGCTTGTCCGGGATCGCCGGCTGCACCGAGATCCCCAACCGGCGGCACACCCCCATCGTGTGCTCGGACAGGTACACCTTGCCGTGGTCGATGACGATGGTGTCCGGGAACACCCCGACCGACCCCAGGACCACGTGCTCCGGGACGCCGGCGTACGGCCCTGACGGAGAGTCGGGTCTCCGTCCCCACTGCTGCGGGGTCAAGCACTGCAACAGCACGCTGGCCACGTCCGCCGACTTCGCCGCGACCGGGCGCAGACGCAGGCCTTTCACGGAGCGGTCGTACAGGTCCATCGCCAACGTCAGCTCGGTGTTCACCCACCGCATCGTCACCGGCTCCATCGCGAACACGTCCAGCTTGTACCCGTCCATCAGCACGTACTCACCCGGACGGTTCGGACGCAGCTGCCCCAGGACACCCTGCGGGCGCTTGGCCACCGAACGACGCCGCGGAGCATCACCAAACGTGTGCCGACCGGCATCCAGCTCGACAACGCGCTCGTAAGCCACCGACCGGGTGGGCACGACGCCGTCGGGTACCGACTCCAGGAACACCCGATTCGTCTCCCGGATGACCGTCTGCTGCGAGGGTGTGGACCGGTTGGTATAGCGGGAGAGGACCTCGGTGCACGCATCATCCCAGCGGGGATCGACGCTGCGCCTGGTGTCCTTGAGGAGCCGCTCATCGATCAGCCCGGCCGGGCCCAGCTCGTCGAACCGGCGCAGGCGCCGTTGCACCGTTCGCAGCGACAACCCCAGCTTCGTGGCCGCTGAGCGCATCCGGGCGGGCGCCTCGTCAGCTCCTCGAACCGCGAGCAGCTCAGCGAAGATCTCCACCTCCGCCTCCAACCGGGTGCGCTGCTTGAGGGTCAAGGACTCCAGGCCGATAGCTGACAGGAGGTCCCGCTGCACTGCATCGACGGCGTGACTGTCGGGGTCCAGTCCGGAGGCACCTTCGAGCAGGTCCGTCACCGCAGCTGTCCGATACCGTCCACCGTCTCCCTGCAGACGCACAGACGTGCCGCGGACCTCGCAGACGGCCCAGCACTCGCCGTCGAACCACAGTCGAGTGCCGACCCGGACCTCAAGCACGGACCCTGTCACCCTCGGGACACCTCCCGGACGCGATCGATCCGCGTCGCCGAGTTGAGGGGCTCATCCAGGTCGATCTCCCACGCCTGGTGCCAAAGGAGGCCAACCATCGCTGCCCGCAGGGCGTGCGCCGTGTAGTCGGTGGCGCGGCTCGCGGCCCTGAGCGACTCGCCCAGTGACCGGTCCACGGCGCCGTGGCGATGGAGCTGGATCGTGGCTCCGGGGTCCACCAGGTGTGCCCGGCGCCCCTGAGCCAGGAACCGGACGTTGGTCAACCGACGCGAGTCGGTGCCGGACCACACCGAGTAGCGCCACCCTCGCTCAGCAAGCACCCGGCCCGTCCAGCCGAGAACTTCGGCGACCTCTGGCTTCTCGACCAGATGTCCGGGCTTGACGTCGACCACCTCGACCGACCCATCACGTCGTTGCAGCAGGTAGTCCGGGACATGTCGGCGCACGACGTCGCCATCACGACCGGCGAGCCCGAACGGTTGACTGGCTACGGCGACCACGTCCTGGTCGAAGTCAGCCAGCATGAGCCGGTCCCGTTCGAGCAGGCTCTCGTACCCGACCAGGTCACCCATCGTCGCCGCCCACCACCAGCCCGGGTAGTGACCCATCCCCGCGTACGACCCGAACCGGCGAACCGGGAGCCCGCGCACCACCAGGTCCGCTCGGACAGCATCCAAAGTCGTCACGACGTCCTCGCCGTCTCGGGACGTGTAGCGGACCTCGACCAGCCTTCCCGGCTTCTTCCCGGCCACGGCTCCAGGGTCCACCTCGCGACAAGATCCCCGGACAACGACACGCCGACGACAAGAAGCCTGGACAACGACAAGTTACGGCGGAACCTACACGTGCGAGCGCGACGGCACACGGCTCGGCGGGGAACAATCTGGTCGACACCACAGTTGAGCCTAATGAACTCAACTTCACTGAGCCTCGGCTTGACAACACGCCGGCCACTCACCAGAGTTGAGTGCAGACGTGTCAACCCGGGCGCACGAGGTGCGCCACGACATACCAAGGAGAGCAGTTCATGGGACGTGCAGTCGGAATCGACCTCGGCACCACCAACTCGGCCGTCGCCGTGCTGACCGGTGGCGAGCCCGAGATCATCGCCAACGCCGAGGGTGGGCGCACCACCCCCTCCGTCGTCAGCTTCGCCAAGAACGGCGAGGTGCTCGTGGGTGAGGTCGCCAAGCGGCAGGCCGTCACCAACGTCGACCGGACCGTCCGCTCCGTCAAGCGCCACATGGGCACCGACTGGAGCACCGAGATCGACGGCAAGAAGTACACCCCGCAGGAGATCAGCGCCCGCACGCTGATGAAGCTCAAGCGGGACGCCGAGTCCTACCTCGGCGAGGACGTCACCGACGCGGTCATCACCGTGCCGGCCTACTTCGACGACGCCGAGCGGCAGGCCACCAAGGACGCCGGTGAGATCGCGGGCCTCAACGTCCTGCGCATCGTCAACGAGCCGACTGCAGCGGCGCTCGCCTACGGCCTCGACAAGGGCAAGGAGGACGAGCTCATCCTCGTCTTCGACCTCGGTGGTGGCACCTTCGACGTGTCCCTCCTCGAGGTGGGCAAGGACGCCGACGACGGCTTCGCGACCATCCAGGTCAAGGCCACGCACGGTGACAACAAGCTCGGTGGTGACGACTGGGACCAGCGCATCATCGACCACCTGGTCACCACGGTGAAGAACCAGTCCGGCGTCGACCTCAGCAACGACAAGATCGCGCTGCAGCGGCTCAAGGACGCGGCCGAGCAGGCCAAGAAGGAGCTGAGCTCGAGCTCGAGCACCTCCATCAACCTGCAGTACCTCTCCATGGGTGAGAACGGCCCCATCCACCTGGACGAGACCCTCACCCGCGCGCAGTTCGAGCAGATGACCTCCGACCTCCTCGACCGGGTCAAGCAGCCCTTCGAGCAGGTCATCCAGGACGCCGGGATCAAGGTCGACCAGATCGACCACGTCGTCCTCGTCGGTGGCTCGACCCGTATGCCCGCCGTCGTCGACGTCGTCAAGAAGATGACCGGTGGCAAGGAGCCCAACAAGGGCGTCAACCCGGACGAGGTCGTCGCCGTCGGCGCCGCCCTGCAGGCCGGTGTCCTCAAGGGCGACCGCAAGGACGTGCTCCTCATCGACGTCACCCCGCTGAGCCTGGGCATCGAGACCCAGGGCGGGATCATGACGCGGCTCATCGAGCGCAACACGGCGATCCCGACCAAGCGCTCCGAGGTCTTCACCACGGCCAGCGACAACCAGCCGTCGGTGGGCATCCAGGTCTACCAGGGTGAGCGGGAGATCGCCGCGCACAACAAGCTGCTCGGCAACTTCGAGCTCACCGGCATCGCCCCGGCCCCCCGCGGCGTCCCGCAGATCGAGGTCACCTTCGACATCGACGCCAACGGCATCGTGCACGTGTCCGCCAAGGACCGCGGCACCGGCAAGGAGCAGTCGATGACGATCTCCGGTGGCTCTGCGCTGCCGAAGGACGAGATCGAGCGGATGATCAAGGACGCCGAGGCGCACGCCGAGGAGGACAAGGCTCGCCGCGAGGAGACCGAGACCCGCAACACGGCGGAGCAGCTGGTCTACTCGACCGAGAAGTTCCTCGCCGACTCCGGCGAGCAGGTGCCCGCGGACACCCGCGGCCCGGTCGACACCGCGCTGACCGACCTCAAGGACGCGCTCAAGGAGGACAGCGGCGCCAGCCTGGACGACATCAAGGCCAAGATGGAGACCCTCTCCACCGAGAGCCAGAAGATGGGCTCGGCGATGTATGCCGCGCAGTCCGAGGGTGCGCAGGGTGACGCCGGTGCTGGTGCCGGCTTCCCCGGCGGCGCCGAGGGTGGCCCCGACGCCGGTGCCCAGCAGGGCTCCGACGAGGACGTGGTCGACGCCGAGGTCGTCGACGACGACGAGGACACCAAGTGACCGACCAGCCACACGGCACCCACCCCGAGGGCGCTCCCGACGAGGAGCGCCCCGGGGCGGGCCCGGTCATCCGGGACAAGCGCCGCATCGACCCCGAGACGGGCAAGCTGCGGCAGACGACGGAAGGTGCAGGGTCCGTGACCGACGAGAAGGACGAGCAGGGCGCGCCCGAGCAGCAGGTGACGGAGGAGGGCCAGGCCCCCGAGGCCGGCCCCACCGCCGACGCCGCTGAGGGCGCCGAGAGCGACACCCACCCGGACACCCTCCTGGCCGCGGAGCGGCTGGAGGAGATGCGCCGGATGCAAGCGGAGTTCGTCAACTTCCGCAACCGCACCCAGCGCGAGCGGGAGGCCGACCGCGCCCGGGCGACCGGCGCCGTCGTCGAGGCGCTGCTGCCGGTGCTGGACGACGTGCACTCCGCCCGGGAGCACGGCGACATCGCCGAGGGCAGCCCGTTCGCGGCGATCGCCGACAAGCTGGAGCAGGCCCTGGGCCGCTTCGGCGTCGAGCGGGTCGGCGCGGTCGGCGACGTCTTCGACCCGACCGTCCACGAGGCGCTGATGCACCTGCCGGCCGATCAGGCCGATCTGCCCGAGGGCGCGACCGAGATGACGATCGTGCAGGTCATGCAGCCCGGCTTCAAGGTCGGCGAGCAGGTCGTGCGCGCCGCGCGCGTCGCCGTCGCGGACCCGAGCTGACCGGCATACCCACGCAACATCGGGCACGAAGGAGGAGGTGAGCACCGATGGTGAACCAGGACTGGTTCGAGAAGGACTTCTACGCGATCCTCGGCGTCAGCAAGGACGTCGACGCCAAGGAGCTGAAGAAGACCTACCGCAAGCTGGCGCGGCAGCACCACCCGGACAACAACCCGGGCGACGCGGCTGCCGAGCAGCGGTTCAAGGACATCGGTGAGGCCTACGCGGTGCTCTCCGACGCCGAGCAGCGCAAGCAGTACGACGCCGTGCGCGCCATGGGCGGCGGGGCCCGCTTCACCGCGGGCTCCGGCGGCCCGGGCGGAGCCGGTGGCGGCTTCGAGGACGTCTTCGCGCAGATGTTCGGCGGTGCCGGTGGCGCGCAGAACGTCCGCTTCGGCCAGGGCGGTGCCGGCGGAATCGATCTGGAGGACCTGCTCGGTGCCTTCGGTGGCGCGGGCGCTTCCAGCAGCAGGGCGGCCAGGGCTTCCCAGGAGGCTTCCCGGGCGGCGCGCAGGGCTTCCCCGGCGGCGGTGGGTTCACCGGTCAGGGACGTGGCGGGGGTATGCCCCGGGGCCAGGACGTGGAGGCGTCCACCACGCTCGACTTCCGGTCGGCGGCGATGGGCGACACCGTCACCCTCTCCAAGCCCGACGGCGGGCGGATCACCACCCGGATCCCGGCCGGCGTCAAGGACGGCCAGCGGATCCGGCTCAAGGGCAAGGGCATGCCCGCGCCGATGCAGGGCGGCGAGCCCGGTGACATGTACCTCAAGGTCACCGTCACCCCGCACCCCGTCTTCGGCCGCGACGGCGACCACCTCACCGTCGACCTGCCCGTCACCTTCTCGGAGGCGGCGCTGGGGGCGACCGTGCGGGTGCCGACCCTCGACGGCAGCACCGTCAAGGTCAAGGTCGCGCCCGGCACGCCGTCGGGGCGGGTGCTGCGGGTCAAGGGCCGCGGCATCCAGACGACGAAGGTCACCGGCGACCTGCTCGCCAAGGTGCAGGTCATGGTCCCGCAGCGGCTGTCCGACGAGGCCCGGCAGGCCGTCGAGGCGCTGCGGGCCGAGGAGGGCGACAGCGACCCCCGTGCTGACCTGATCCGGCAGGCGCAGGGCTGAGCCGTGGTCGACCGCGACACCCCCGTCTACGTCATCTCGGTCGCCGCCGAGCTGGCCGGGATGCACGCCCAGACGCTGCGGCAGTACGACCGGCTCGGACTGGTCACGCCCTCGCGCACCCGGGGCGGGGGCCGTCGCTACTCCTCGCGGGACGTCGACCGGCTGCGCGAGGTGCAGCGGCTCTCCGCCGAGGGGGTGAGCCTCGCCGGCATCCAGCGCATCATGGAGCTGGAGGTGCAGGTCGAGGCGCTGCGCGACCGGGTCGCCCAGCTCCTTGCGGACAACGAGCGGCTGCAGGACCACGCCGCGCAGGGCGGCCGGGTCTTCGCCGCCGACCTCGGGGGAGAGGTCGTCGCCGTGCGCGCCGGCCAGCGGCCGCCCGGCCGCGCGGGCACGACGGCGCTGGCGCTCTGGCGGCCATCCGGGTTGACCACTTGACGGAGGCGCAGAGCCGACACCGGCTGGGGAACGAGCTTCAGAGACCTTTGAGAAGTTCCGCGCTCGGGGCGTTCATCAGTGTCGCGACGCCACGCCACGCACCGAGAACGGCCAGCGCCCCGGCGACTGCCGGGGTGGCCAGCACCGGCCACCAGACAGGGATCGTCGCGTCGGCGGCGCCCAGGCCGGGCACCCGGTCCGCCCCTACCGCTCCGACGATGCCGGCGCCACCGAGTCCGATGATCACCCCCAGGCCGCCAAGCAGCGCCCCGATCAGCCCCAGTTGCACGAACAGGGCGGACCGCAGCTCCGCGGTGGACCATCCCGTCGCTCGAAGCATCCCCACTTCCTCGCGCCGACTAGCCGACCAGGAACTCGCCACTGCGCCCATGGTGACGGTGAGCAACAGCCCGACCCCGGCGAGCAGGAGCCATCCCACGATCCGGAGGGCATCGATCAGTGCTGGCAAGGACTGGAGACGCTGGGCCAGGCTCTCGGCCGCGTAGCCTTGGTCCTGCAGACGCTCAGCCACTGCAATGCTGTCCTCGACGGACTGCGCTTGAAGGTAGATGACGTCCCATTGTGTGTCCAGGGCATCATCGGCACCGGTTTCCTGCAGTGCGACCAAGTCCTCGAAGGTCCCGGTGGACACGTACGCCACGTTGTTGCCCTGGTCGAACAGCGATTCGCCATCATGAACCCCTGTCACCTCCCAGGTGCGTTGGACTGATTCGCCTTCGTTCGGCCCCGTCCGCCTCGTCGCCTCGACGGACACGTCATTGCCGATCAGCTCGCTGAGGTCGGTCCCGGACACCGATGAAGGCATCACCACCTCACCGTCACCGAGACCGGCGTCCGCTCCTTTCCAGGCGTCGCCGGCGATCTGGGGGTAGTAAGGGGTTGCCCAGAAGGCGATTCCGGAGACCGATCGGTGGGCTCCCTCTGCCGCTGGAATGCTAAAGCCGACCTGACCCCACGGCATGACGGACTCGATGTCATCAGCGGCCTCGGCGGCCCGCACGGTCTCGGTGGTGAGTGGCCGAGCGTCACCGGAGACAGTGACACTGGAGACTTCGACGATGGCGGAAGCCGAGTCATCGCCCAGGTCCAGCAGATACCCCCGGGCGGCGGAGGCTGCGATGGAGGCGACCATGATGGCGATGCCGATGCAGCAGGACAATCCGAGCAGCAAGGCGCGTTGTCGTGTCATCCAGTGGCGTCCGCAGAGCCATCCATACGTCCAGGGGCTCACTTGCCGACCTCCACGTCCCGATGTGCCTGTGGCACGGGTCCATGATGGGCGGCGAAGAGCAGGCTGGCGCCGCCCCCGACGTGCTCCTGCAGAAGTTCGATCATCAGGTCCGCTGTCTTTGCGTCGACGTTGCTCGTGGGTTCGTCCGCAAGAATGATCGAAGGGTCCCGGATCAGGGCCCGGGCCGTGGCGACCCGCTGCTGCTCTCCACCCGAGAGCATGGCAGCCCGATGTTCGGAGACGGCTCGTAGTCCCAGTCGGTCGAGGAGCGCGGCGATGCGTTCCTGTAGCGCAGACCCACGCCTGTCTGCGGCGACAGCGACGTTCTCGGCGGCGGTGAGGTGACCGATCAGGTGGGGCTGTTGGTAGATGAGTCCAACGTCGCGGCGGCGCAACTCAGCCCGCGCAGCCTCGTCCAGCTCGTGGAGCGATGTTCCCTGGAGCCGGACGACGCCGTCGTCCGGCTGGATGAGGCCGGCAATGACATTGAGCAGAGTTGTCTTGCCGCTGCCGGAGGGCCCCTGCAACCTCACGGCCTCGCCAGCGCCGGCGCACACGGTCAACGTGTCCAACACGGTCCGATGCTGACCAGACGCAGCAAAAGTGACAGTGATGTCGGTCGCGCACACCCGACACGCTGACGACGACGGCTCGCTACTCTTGGTCGTGACGATCAATGCGTCTCCTGTCCTGCGTAGGTCACTCGCCCAGCGGCACCCCAGCTCGGAGCGCGTCGATCGACGCCTCCCAGCTGCAGGTGCCGTCGGGCGCGCTCATCAGACTCGGGCTTGCGGGGCAACCTAAACGCGACAGCACCGCTTCCTCTATCCTCGAAAACTCTTCGGGTGACGGGTCCAGTCCGGCTCCGGCGATGGCGGCGGCAGCCTGGATGTTCAAGGGCTCCGAGGGATCGCTGGCCATCTGCACAAGCCTGTCGCGCACTCGAGGGCCGGCCGAATCGACCTCTGCGACGCCGTCGACGTTCTCGGGTACGGCATAGGCTTCGAGCACCGCCACAGTTGCTTCGTCGGTGGACGAGGGCAGGGCGTCGGTCGTCAACGTAAAGTGGGCTGCTTGTCCCCGTCCAAGGGCATTGGCCACATCGACCATGGAAAGACACGCTCGAAGTTGAGTTTCGCAATGAGATTCATCGAACCATGCGGTGATCTTTTCTCCAGGATTGCTGACCAGAGGAACCTCGCCGCCAGCGGTCCTGATGGCGTCCACGACCAGACGCGTGTACAGATCGGGGGACGCAGATTCATTCAGGGCCATGTCCAGGGTCGACAACATCGACTCATCAACGAGCGAGGAAAAATCCTCAGCGGTGAGCAAGCGGGCCGCGGCATACGTGACGTCTATCGACCCGACTTGTGCTGTCGGGAGTGGGACCGCCCCGCCGGAGGACCAATCCACGTCCGCGTCATCCAGGACCTCGGTGGCGTACTCTTGGACAGTACTTTGGGCAACCCCTGCGGTATCCAGAAGATCAAGCGCTTCGTGTGCCAAAAATAGACCCGGAGACTGCTCGAGAATGCTGATAGCCTCCTCGACAGCTTGGTCGCAATCACAGTCCGGGCTGAGTGCGATGTAGCCCCGCCAATCAAGGAGATGCCGAGGATGGGAGATTGGAAGATCAGGCCGTTCCTCCGCTCGGCTAAGGTCTTCGTCTGCTTCGCCTCCAAGTGAGGTAACAATTTGGCTGACCTGCCAGCGTTGGTAGGGAGCTAGTGTGGCCCTGCTGCTGACTTCTTCGAGATGGCGGAGTATGGGGTCTACCTCCAACGTCTCCCGCGCTTCGATGTCGGATGTCGTCAGCACTTGCATGCCGGCGAGCCATCGTTCTGTGGCTGAGGTCGCCGATAGAGGTGGAGGAGTGGTGTCGGCTTCCGAGGCTTGGCACTGTGCGGGTAGCGGAGAGGTTGTCACCCAAGATGCCAACCCAGCTTTCATGAGGGGGTCAACCGGGGAGGCGTCGCATAGTTGGGCGACGTCTCTCGAGCTCAGCGGCGATGGGTTCGCACCAGAGAGTCGGGCGATTTCGTGCGTGTGAGCCGTGGCGTACAGATCGCCTGCGCCACCTTCCGTAGCGGCGTCGGAGGTTGTCCGACGGATGAGGCCGGTGTCAGAGTCTTGCAGGGCGCGCACATCCGCTACCAGTTCACTCGAGTACAGCCGTGGTGCGCCGTCAGTTCGGCCGGTTCCCGTGCAGCCGGAAGCGAGCAGCGCCGCCACACAAGCAGCGGCGCTGCTCGACGCCCATCTGCGGCGAGTGACGGTCACACACTTACTCCGACCGTTCGCACAGTGCCGTAGTAGTAGGCGACACCCGTCATGTCCATCGAGACATACCACGTGAGCCAGTTGGCGCACACACGACCGGAAAGATAGGACCCTGACGCGTTAGTGTTGCGCCAGGTGATTGATTGACTCTTGTCCGCGCCACCCCCGCTCAATCCGGATACGGTAGCGCCAACCCCATGGGCCGTGGCCGTCGTGGTGTTCTGAATCCAGGTCGTGTTGGTAGTTGCGATGGCGGAAGTTGCGTCGTCACCACATCCTCCGGAGTCTGAGAACGTCTGGACCCACACGTTCCCCGTCATCGAGTGACCATTGGGAAGGCTTACCGTGTCACTGCTGCTATTACTCGGTTGATGGCGCGAATCGCCGCTCATGGTGGCCGTCGCGGGTGCCGCGGCCAGTGCTGCCGTGCAAACCCCTGCGAGGGCGCCGCGCCAGATTGCTGTATGCGTGTTCATTCCCCATCTTCTATCGCTGTCTGACTCATCCACCGGAACATGATGTGGGGGGCGGGGTCAACAGGCGGGGTGGGGGATTTTACGGAATCTTTACCACGCCTGCGCTCGTGGCACTCTCTCGGCGTGAAAGGCGCAGCAACAGGCCCCGCCCGTGTACCGTGGGCGGGGCCTGTCACGCCTGCGGACATGCTGGCGGCCTACTTCACCTCGCGGCGCGCCACCCGCCACAGGCCCACGGCCAGCGGGATGAGGACCCACCAGATCGAGGTGACACCGAGCTGGGCCCACTGCTCGCCCGTGGGCGCGGCGTCGACCGCCATGAACGGCATCTGCGCGATGGTCTGGTCGATCCAGGCCGCGCGCTCGCTGATCCAGGTGACCGTCGCCGCCAGCAGGTTCATGATGACCGGCAGCACGAAGAACCCGGCGATGGCCAGCGGCACGTTGAGGAAGAGCGCCCCGAAGCCCACACCCATGAGCACGTAGATCACCTGGAGCACCACGCGCCGAGGTAGACGTGACCCGGCACGCCGAGGTCGATGTCGCCGCCGGCGATGCTCGCGGAGATGACGTGGGCCAGGGCGGCCAGCCCGAAGGTGATCGCCACGACGACCAGCCCGAGGGCGACGGCCGCGAGCGCCTTGGCGACCATGACCCGCATGCGCCGCGGCTCCTGGGTGAAGGTCACCAGCGCCGTGCGCTGGCTCCACTCCGAGGCCGCCGTGAGGATGCCCAGCACCGGCAGCAGCACTGCCTGCGGCGTCACCGCGGTCGCCAGCAGCGTGGCGTAGGCCGCGCCCGACTCGCGCCCGAACCACATCACCAGACCCATCGCCAGCACGGTCAGCGCGACGATGACGACGAGCAGCCACCGCCCGGCGCGGGTGTCGACGGTCTTGCGCAGCTCGGCCTGGAAGAGCCGGGCGAAGGAGAGCCCGGGTCCGGTGGGCTCCGGTCCCTGGTGTGCCGTCCCGCTCGCCCCCGAGGCCCCGCCCGGTCGGGCGTCGGTCGGGTCGTGGGTGGTCGCGGCCGTGCCGGTCGCCGTGGAAGTGGTCATGGTCTGGTCCCCGTCCTCGATGCTGGTGGTTGCTGAGTGCCCGGTCGAGGTGCTCATGCCGCGACCTCGCGGGCGTCGTCGGCGGTGAGGCTGAGGAACATCTCCTCCAGGCCGCCGCCGGCCGCGCCGAGGTCGGTGATGACGAGCCCCTCGGCCAGCGCGAGCTCACCGATCTGCGCGGTCTGCGCGGTCGCGGTGAAGCCGCCGCGCGGGCGGGCGACCGGCGCGAAGCCGGCCCGCTCGAGCGCCGCGTGCAGCGCGGCCCGGTCAGTCGCGTCCACGACCACCCCGGCCTCGGCGAGCAGCTCGTCCTTGGCGCCCTGCGCCACGATCCGGCCGCGACCGATGAGCACGAGGTCGTCGGCGACCTGCTCCACCTCGGACAGCAGGTGCGAGCTGAGCAGCACGGTGCCGCCGTCGCGGGCATACCCGCGCAGCAGCTCGCGCATCCAGTGGATGCCGCCCGGGTCCAGGCCGTTGGCGGGCTCGTCAAGGATGAGCACGCCCGGGTCGCCGACGAGCGCGGCCCCCAGGCCGAGACGCTGGCGCATCCCCAGGCTGTAGTTGCCGACGCGGCGCTCCGCCTCGCGGCTGGACAGGCCGACCCGGTCCAGCACCTCGTCGACCTTGCCGCGGCCGGCCCCCACGAGGGTCGCCGCGAGGGTCAGCACCTCGCGGCCGGTCCGCCCGGCGTGCTGCGCGCTGGCGTCGATCATGACGCCGACGTGCGTCGTGGGGTTGGGCAGCGCCCGGTAGGGGCGGCCCAGGATGTGCGCGGTGCCCGAGGTGGCGGGGGTGAGCCCGCACATCATCCGCATCGCGGTGGACTTGCCGGCGCCGTTGGGGCCGAGGAAGCCGGTGACGCGGCCAGGCCGCGCGGTGAAGGTGACGTCGTCGACGGCGGTGAAGCTGCCGTAGCGCTTGGTGAGGTTCTCGATCTGGATCATGCGTCCAGCCTGCCGTCCGGTGGCACGGGCGGGCATCGGTCCCAGGTCTCGGTCGAGCACGACCACGGTCTCGTCCGATCGGGCTCCGTCTCCGACCAAGGTAGGGGGTGGTCCCGCCGGTGGACGGGTGCCCCGGTGCGGCGGCGCGGCCTATCGTCACAGGTATGCCCCCCAGCCTGCCCTCCGACCGGGTCCACGCCGACCCGTCGGACCCCGCGGTCGACCCGCCCGACCTGCGTCCGTGGCAGCAGGCCTGGCGGCTGGGCACGGTCTGGCTGCTCGGTGGGCTGCTGTGGCTCGTCGTCTTCGGGCTGTCGCCCGCGGGCCAGGGCGACCTGGAGCGGACGGGAGCGGTCGACGTGCTGCTCGTGCTCGACCTGCTGGTCGGACAGCTCTGCGTGCTGCTCGTGGCCTTCCGCCGTCGCCGCCCGGCCACCGTCGCGGTGGTGGTCACGCTGCTCAGCGCGGTCTCCTCCTGGGGCGCCCCGGCAGCCCTGCTCGCCGTGCTGTCGTTGGCCACCCGTCGCCGGCTCCCCCCGTTGCTGGTCGTCCTGGCGCTCAACGCCCTCATCAGCCTGACCTACGACACGCTCGTCGCGCCGACGTTGCTGCCCGACGACCCGGCCTACGCCGACGGTGGCTCCCTGTGGCAGGTCGGCATCAACACCCTCGTCGTCCTGCTGGTCTTCTGCATCGTCGGGCTCATCGGGTGGAACATCGGTGGTCGCAGACAGCTGATCGCGAGCTGGCGCTCGCAGGCACAGACCGCGCGGCGGGAGCAGGCCGCGCGGGTGTCGCAGGCCCGCCTGGCGGAGCGGGCCCGCATCGCGCGGGAGATGCACGACGTCATGGGTCACCGGTTGTCGCTGGTCGCGATGCATGCGGGTGCTCTCGCGCACCGGCCCGACCTCAGCGAGCAGGAGCGTCGGGCCAGCGCCGAGATCGTCCGGGACGGGGCGCACCAGGCGCTGCAGGAGCTGCGTGACGTCCTGGGTGTGCTGCGGGCCGAGGAGGATCCGGACCCACTCGAGACCGGCCAGGTCGAGGCGCCGCAGCCGACCCTGACGGCGCTGCCGTCCCTCGTGGCCGAGGCGACGAGCAGCGGGCAGGAGGTGCTGCTCGAGGCCGACCCCGACCTGTGGTCCCGCTCCGTCCACCTGTCCGACCGGGTCGGACGCCACGCCTACCGCGTCGTGCAGGAAGCGCTGACCAACGCCCGCAAGCATGCTCCCGACTCCGTCGCACGGGTCCGGGTTGCCGGGTCGGAGGAGGACGGGCTCGAGGTGGTCGTCCGCAACGCGGTCGGCCCGACCGGCGGCTCGGCGCCGTCCTCGGGGATGGGCCTGCCGGGCATGGCCGAGCGGGTGCACCTCGCCGACGGCCGCTTCGAGGCCGGGGTCGAGGCGGGCGAGTTCGTCGTGCGAGTCTGGCTCCCGTGGCAGCAGGAGGGGCGGGGATGACGGAGACGGCGGGGAGGCGCACCCGGGTGGTGCTCGTCGACGACGACCCGCTGGTGCGGGCGGGGCTGCGGATGCTGCTCGGCGGCCCGGACGGGGTGGACGTCGTCGCCGAGGGGGAGGACGGCGACCAGGCCGTCGCGCTGGTCGGCCGGCACCGGCCCGACGTGCTCCTCATGGACATCCGGATGTCGCGGGTGGACGGGCTGAGCGCGACCCGTGACGTCCTCGCCACGTGGCCGGAGGCCAAGGTCCTGGTCCTGACCACCTTCGACGCCGACGAGCTGGTGCTGGGGGCGCTGCGGGCCGGGGCACGCGGCTTCGTCCTGAAGGACACCCCGCCGGAGCGGCTCGTCGCCGCGGTGCACGAGGTCGCCTCCGGCGACCATGCGCTCTCGCCGTCGGTGGCGGCCCTGCTGGTCCGGGAGGTCAGCGGCGGCACCGCCGCCCCGGACGACCGGGGTGACCGTGCCCGGGCGCAACTCGACCGGCTCACCGAGCGTGAGGTCGAGGTGGCCCGCGCGGTGGCCCAGGGCGGCTCCAACGCCGACATCTCGCGCGAGCTCTACCTCGGCGTGCCGACGGTCAAGGCGCACGTCTCCAGCATCCTGGCCAAGCTGGGCCTGACCAACCGGGTCCAGGTCGCGCTGCTCGTCCACGACGCCGAGCACTGAGCCGGGCGCAGATCAACCGGTTCGGGCCCGTCGACACGGTGCTCGGGACCACGTGTGACGAGCCGCCGCGCGAACCGCGTCAGCGAACGGTAAGGACTCGTGCCGGCGCGAGCGCATACGCTCGCCGTGTGGGCACGGTGCTGGTCGTCGAGGACGAGGCGACGGTGCGGGAGGTCGTCTGTGCCTACCTGCACCGGGCCGGGCTGCCCACGCACGAGGCGGCGGACGGGCTGGTCGCGGTGCGCGCCTTCCCGGACGTGCGGCCCGACCTGGTCGTGCTCGATCTCATGATCCCCGGGATCGACGGCTTCGAGGTGCTGCGCCGGATCCGAGCGATCGATCCGCAGGTCCCGGTGCTCATGCTCACGGCCCGCGCGGGTGAGCAGGACCGCATCGCCGGACTCGAGGTGGGGGCCGACGACTACGTCACCAAGCCGTTCAGCGCGCGTGAGCTGGTGCTGCGGGTGCAGGCACTGCTGCGTCGGGCGCACGGGCTGTCCGCCGGGTCAGACCCGCCGGTCGGGACGGTTCGCGACGGCGCCCTGGCCGTCGACCGCGCCGCGCGCCGCGCCACGCTGCGGGGCGTCGAGCTGCCCCTGACCGGCCGCGAGTTCGACCTGCTGGTGCACCTGATGAGCCACCCCGGGGTCGTCCAGACCCGGGAGGACCTGCTGCGCGAGGTGTGGGGCTGGGAGGTCGGCGACCGGTCGACGGTGACCGTCCACGTGCGCCGGCTGCGGGAGAAGGTCGAGGACGACCCCGCGGCCCCGCGGCGGATCAGCACGGTGTGGGGGCAGGGCTACCGATGGGACCGGGAGCAGGAGGAGCAGCGTGCGACCTGAGGTCGAGGCCGTCGTGCTCGCGGCCGGGACGGCGGGAGCCGTCGGCCTGGTCGGCGCCGCGGCCACCCTGCTCGTCGCCCGCCGCTCGCCCGCCGCGGCGACCCTGCTGGGGCCCGTGGTCGGGGTCGCGAGCGTGGCCGCCGGGGTAGGGGTGACCAGCCGGGCGATGTTCCTCTCCGAGCACGACTCGACGTTGGTGGCGCTGGTCCTGGCTGCTGCGACGCCGGTCGCCCTGGTCGTCGGCATCCTGCTCTTCCGGGCCGTGCAGCGGATGGACCGTGAGGCCGCCCGGCAGCTCGCGGACGAGCGGCGCGAGGCCGAGCTGGCCCGCAGCCGCCAGGAGATGGTGACCTGGGCCTCGCACGACCTGCGCACCCCGCTGTCCTCGATCCGGGTGATGGCCGAGGCGCTCGAGGACCAGGTCGCGCCCGATCCCGACGACTACCACCGGCGCATCCGGGCGGAGGCGGACCGGATGACCGGCATGGTCGAGGACCTCCTCGAGGTCTCGCGGCTGCGCAGCGGGCCGGCCGGTGGGGCGCGAGACAGGGTGGACCTCGGCGAGCTGGTGCAGGGCGTGGTCAGCGGGCAGCGGCCGGTCGCGGCCGAGGCGGGTGTCCGGCTCGGTATGCCCTCCCACGACGGGGTGAGTGCTCCGGAGCCCACCCCGGTCTTCGCGGTCCCCGGGCACCTGGAGCGGGTCGCCGCCAACGTCGTCAGCAACGCGGTCCGTGAGACGCCGGCCGGTGGCGAGGTCGAGGTGCGGGTCGCGGTGGAGGCCGAGGCGCGCGGATCCGGGCGCGCAGACGCCGACGGCCGCGAGGTCACTCTCACCGTCGAGGATGGCTGCGGCGGGCTCCCGGCCGAACACCTGGAGCGGGTCTTCGAGCCCGGCTGGCGCGGGAGCGCGGCACGCTCCGGCGGTGGCAGCGGTGGCAGCGGTGGCAGCGGTGGCGTCGCGGGCGGCGGGAGCAGCAGCAGGGCCGGGGCGGGGGTCGGCCTCACGATCGCCCGGGCCCTCGCCGAGGACGCCGGCGGCAGCGTGGACCTCGTCAACGCCGGTCGCGGGTGCCGGGTCAGCGTCCGGCTCCCGCTCAGCCCTCCGGGATGAAGCCGGAGTCCAGCTCCCACGGCGCGACCGGGGAGTGCTCCAGCACCCAGGCCTGCAGCTCGCGGTCCCACCCGAGCCCGACGGCCACGCCGACGAGGACGAAGACGACGCCCAGGGCCCGCTGCAGCCGCCCCCGCGGGTCGGCCGCCCAGCCCAGCCGCCGGATCACGCTCTGCCCCGCCAGCGCCACGACCAGCAGGGTTCCGGCGAGCCCGAGGCAGTAGGCGGCGAGCAGCGCCAGGCCGTAGCCGAAGCGGGCCGGCAGCACCGTCACCACGACGTAGGCATACAGCGGGCTGCAGGAGGAGAAGACCGGCCCGAGCGCGGCGCCGGTGAGCACCTGGCCGAGCACGCCGTCCCGCCGCCTGGCCCCGTGCAGGGCCGCGTGGCTGCGGGAGCTCAGCGCGAGGGCGGCGCTCGCCCGCTCCCAGAGCACCGGGACCACCATGACGGTCCCCAGCACGATGAGCAGTCCACCCGAGAGCCACCTCCACACGCCGGGCGGCACCCCGATGAGCGCCGTCGTCCCCTTGAGCACCAGGGTGAAGGCCGCCACCGACAGACCCAGCGACGCCGCCACGACCACGGCACGGCGGGTCTGCTCGGCGCGGGGGCGGTCACCACCGCCCAGGGAACCACCGACGATCACCGGCAGCAGCGGCAGCACGCAGGGCGCGAGCGTCGTGAGGACGCCCGCGACCAGCGCGCCGAGCAGGGCGAGCACTCAGCCCTCCGTCTCGGCCAGGATGTCCTCACCTGAGCGTGACCCGGTCCACGTGTGGATCGCCTCGCCCTCGCCGTCGACCTGCACGAAGGTGTGCTGCTGGGTCACGCCGTACTCCTGACGCAGGTCGGTCATCTCGTCGTAGTCGACCTTGACGACCGTGAGGTCCTCCGGGACCCCCTCGGCGGTCAGGCTCTCGTCGGTCGCGCGGCACTCCGGGCACCAGTCCGCGTGGAAGAAGAGCACGACGGGGGCACCGTCGCCGCCGTAGCGCCCGGGTCCGCGGTGTAGTCGGCGTGGTCGACGTAGCCCGACATCGCCGACATCTCGTCGTCCATCTCCTCGGAGGTCGACTCGTCCTCCATGGACTCCTCGGAGCCCATGTCGTCGTCCATCTCCTCGGAAGCCATGTCGTCGTCCATCGAGTCGTCGGAGGACCTCTCCTCGTCCATCGAGTCGTCGGAGGACCTCTCCTCGTCCATGGAGTCCTCGGAGGTCATCTCCTCGGACATCTCGGCGGAGGACGCTGGGGTCGCGTCTCCCCCGTCGTCGGTCGTGCCGCAGGAGCTGACCACCAGGGCGGTGGCAGCGGTGGCGAGGGTCGTGGTCAGTGCGGTGCGTCTCATGCTCCGACCCTGGCCCTGCCGCGGACGCGGAGGTGTTGCCCGTCCCTTACGGTCCGCTTGCCGAACGGTGCAGCCGTGGCGCACGCTGCGGGTATGCCCGCGCTCCCCACCTCCGCCGACGTCCGGGCTGCTGCCGCGACCCTCGCCGGGGTCGCCCACCGCACGCCGGTGCTGCCATCGCTGCGGAGCGTGGGGCGACCGTGGTCCCGCCCTACGACCACCCGCACGTCATCGCCGGCCAAGGCACGGCGGCGCTGGAGCTGCTCGAGGACGTCGGCCCGGTGGACGTGCTGGTGACCCCGCTCGGGGGTGGCGGGCTGCTCTCGGGGACGATCCTCGCGGCGCGCGAGCTGGCCCCGGGGGCGCGGATCTACGGCGTGGAGCCGGAGGCGGGCGACGACGCCCGGTGCTCGCTCGCGCAGGGGCGGATCGTGCGCATCGACACCCCCGTCACCCTCGCGGACGGGGCGCAGACGCAGGCCCTCGGCGAGCTGACCTTCCCGATCCTGCGCGGCGGGGTGGAGGAGGTCGTGACCGCGACCGACGACGAGCTGGTCGAGGCGATGCGGCTCGTGGCGGGCACCCTCAAGCAGGTCGTCGAGCCGACCGGGGTGCTCGGGCTCGCGGGTCTGCTCAGCGGGGCGGTGCCGGTGCGACCTGGCGAGCGTGTCGGGGTCGTGCTCACCGGCGGCAACGTCGAACCCGCCCGGTATGCCCAGCTCCTGGGTGTCGACGACGGGTCAGCACGAGATCCGTCAAGTAAAACAGGTAAAACAGGCTCGGCGTGGTACAACAGATCAAACAGCAGCAGGACCGACGAGAGGTGAGACGCATGCCGCGTCGCGGCAACCCCTTCCGACCGAGCTTCGGAGCCAGCCCGCGGGTGCTGGCCGGGCGTGGTGACCTGGTGGAGGAGTTCGACACGGCCCTCGACGAGGGCCCCGGGTCGCCCATGCGCTCGGTCCTGCTGAGCGGGCCCCGCGGGATGGGCAAGACCGTGGTGCTCAACGAGCTGGAGGACCGCGCGCGAGCGCGAGGGTGGCACGTCATCCGGCTCCCCGAAGGCCCGGGGCTGCTGGTCGAGCTGGAGCGCAGCGTGCTGCCGGCGCTGCTCGCCGAGCACGACCCTGCCGCGGAGCAGCGCCGGGTCACCGGGGGTGGGATCAGCGCGGTGGGCTCGCTGACCACGGAGACCACCGACACCTACCCGGTCGACCAGAGCGTGAGCACCATGCTCGCTCGCCTCGTGCAGATCGCCGAATCGCACGGGAGCGGCGTGCTCCTCACGCTGGACGAGGTGCAGGCCGCGCCGATCGAGGACGTGGCCCGGCTGGCCTCGGCCTACCAGCACCTGGTCCGGGACGAGCGGGAGGTCGCCTTCGTCGGCGCGGGGCTGCCCTCGGGCATCGGGACGCTGCTAGACCAGCACGGCTCGACGTTCCTGCGGCGGGCCGAGCGGGTCGACCTGGGGCCGCTGCGCGAGGAGGAGGTGCGCGATGCCGCGGTGCAGACCGTGCGCACGGCCGGGCGGGTGATCAGCGCGGAGGCGACGGAGCGGCTCGGTGCCATCGCCCACGGCTACCCCTACCTCCTGCAGCTCGTGGGATACCAGGCCTGGCGCGCGGCGGGCGACGCCGAGGTCATCACCCACGGCGACGTGGAGGGCACCCTGCCGGTGGTCGTGGACCGCATGAGCCGGTTGGTCCACACCCCGGCGCTGCGCGGGGTCCCGCAGGGCCAGCTGGACTACCTGGAAGCGATGGCGCTCGACGACGGTCCCTCGTCGACCGGGGAGGTCGCGGAGCGGCTCGGCGTCAGCAAGCAGCACGGGGGAGTCATCCGCGGCCGCCTCATGGACCGGGAGCTCATCGTGCCGGCCGGACACGGCCTCGTGGACGTGGCCCTGCCCTACCTCCGCGAGCACCTGAGGCGCCGGTGAGCGCCGCGACGCACGAGCGGGTCCGCATCCCGTCCGAGATCTGGATCCTCGTCGGCGCCTCCTTCGTCATCGCCGTCGGCTTCGGGCTGGTCTCGCCCGTGCTCCCCGGCTTCGCCCGGTCCTTCGACGTCGGCGCCACCGCCGCGACGATCGTGGTCTCCGCCTTCGCCTTCTGCCGCCTGGTCTTCGCGCCCGCCGGTGGTCGGCTGGTCCAGCGGCTGGGGGAGCGGCCGGTCTACCTCACCGGGCTGCTCGTCGTCGCCGTCTCCTCCTTGGCGACGGCCTTCGCGCAGACCTACTGGCAGCTGCTCGTCTTCCGCGGGCTCGGCGGCCTCGGCTCGACCATGTTCACCATCTCGGCGATCGCGCTGGTCGTCCGGCTGGCGCCGCCGTCGATCCGGGGTCGGGTGTCCTCGCTGTGGGGCAGCTCCTTCATCATCGGCAGCATGGTGGGGCCGGTCATCGGCGGCCTCATCGCCGGGTGGGGGATGCGCGTGCCCTTCGTCGTGTATGCCGTCGCCCTCGTCCTCGCCGCTCTCGTGGTCGGCGTCGGGCTGGGCGGCGCACGGCTGCGCCCACCGCCGGGGGAGGCCGACCGCCCCGTGCTGACGGTGCGGGAGGCGCTGGGGGACCGGGCATACCGGGCGGCGCTGGCGTGCGGCGTCGCCAACGGGTGGGCCAACCTCGGTGTCCGGATGGCGGTCATCCCGCTGCTCGCCGCCGCCGTCCGCGACGAGACCTGGGTGGCGGGCGCGACGTTGACCACCGCCGCCCTCGGCACCGCCGTCACGCTGCAGGTCACCGGACGGCTCGCCGACCGGATCGGTCGTCGCCCGCTCATCATCGCGGGCATGACCACCTCTGCAGTGTCGCTCGGGATGCTCGGGCTGAGCCTGCTACCCGGGCTGGGGCAGGCGTCGTCGCTGGCGGTGCTGCTGGGGCTGAGCCTGGTCTCCGGGGTGGGAGCCGGCTTCGTCAACCCGGCGCAGCAGGCGGCGCTGGCCGACATCGTCGGTCAGGAGCGCAAGGGCGGCACGGTGCTGTCGACCTACCAGATGGCCACCGACGTCGGGGTGATCGTGGGGCCCGTCCTGACTGGCCTGGTCGTCGACCTCGTCGGCTTCGGCACGGCCCTGGCGACGACCGGCGCCGTCAGCCTGCTGGGGGCGCTGGTCTGGCTCCGCGCCCCCGAGACGCTGGCCCGGACATCCGCCCCACCCCCTCGGGAGTGATCACGGCCCAGCACAACCCTCATCGGCAGACTTCCCGATGAGGGTGGTGCTAGGCGACGTCGGTCCTCGGTCGGGGCGAGCGGCCCAGTCGCTCGCCAGCAGCCCCATGACGTGGCAGTCGACCCAGCCGTCGGCATACCGCAACGCCTCCCGCTGGGTGCCCTCGAGCACGAAGCCGACCTTCTCGTAGACCCGCCGTGCCCGCGGGTTGAAGGCGTAGACCTCCAGCCCGACCCGGTGCAGCCCCGCCGCCGGCCCGGTCGACCACCGCCCACACGAGCCGGTCGTCGTCGCGGGCCCAGCCCGACGGCGCTCACGCCAGCGCCTGCTCGAAGCGGGCCAGCACGTCCTCGCCGAAGAGCACGAAGCGCACCTCCTCGACCCCCGGCACCGATTCCCCGGTACGCCGCACCGTCGCCACCGCGATCTGCGCCACCTCTCCCGGGTCCCAGCCGTAGACCCCGGCGCTGATCGCCGGGAAGGCCACCGAGGTGGCACCCACCTCCTGCGCGACCTCCAGGCTGCGGCGGAAGCACGACGCGAGCAGCTCGGGGTCGGTCTGGCCACGGTGCCGGTTCGGGCCGACCGTGTGGATCACCCACCGCGCCGGCAGGCGACCGGCCCCGGTCGCGACCGCCTCGCCGACGGGCAGCCCGTCGTGCCAGCGCGCGGCCCGCACCCGGCGACACTCCTCGAGCAGCTCCGGCCCGGCGGCGGCGTGGATCGCCCCGTCGACACCGCCCCCGCCCATGAGGGTGGAGTTGGCCGCGTTGACCACCGCGTCCACGTCGACCTGGGTGATGTCGCCGAGCTGTGCCGAGATGTCCATGCGGCCATGGTGGCGCGATCCGGCATACTTCGCACGGCCGTCCCGAGGAGGTATGCCGTGGCCCTGGCGCTCGCCGTCACCGTCCTGGCCGGGCTGTCGACCTGCGTCGGCGGCTGGCTGGGCACGCGGCGCGTCGCGCTGCGCCCCGGGGTGATGGCGGCGGCGCTGTGCTTCGCGGCCGGGGTCATGATCACCATCTCCGTCGGCGAGATCGCACCCTCGGCGCAGCGCGCGCTGTCCGAGGTCGTCGGTGCCCGGGCCGCCCTGCTCTCGGTGCTCGGGGCGATGGTCGTCGGCGGCGCAGTCGTCCACCTCTTCTGCCACCTCATGCCGCACCGCTTCACCCCGGCCGAGGCCGGTGGCGGGCAGGACCTGCGGCGGATCCGGTCCGGCGATCTCGACGTCGGCCTGCTCCGCACCGGCCTGCTCCTCGCCGGCGTCGTCGGGCTGCACAACCTGCCCGAGGGCCTGGCGACGTTCGTCGCCACCCTGGACGACCCGACGGTGGGGGTGGTGCTCGCCGCGGCCATCGCCATCCACAACATCCCCGAGGGCCTGGTCGTCGCGGCCCCGATCTACGCCGCGACCGGCAGCCGTGCCCGGGCCATGGCGTGGGCGGCAGCCTCGGGCCTGGCCGAGCCGGTGGGCGCGGTGCTGGGCTACCTCGTCCTGCAGGCTCTGCTCCCGGAGGGCTGGATCGACCTGTCGCTGGCGCTGGTGGCCGGGATGATGGTCGCCGTCAGCGTCGTCGAGCTGCTCCCCACCGCACGCAAGCATGCCGGGTCTCGCCGTGCCCTGGTGCTCGGTTTCGTGGCGGGCGCGGCCGTGATGCTCCTCTCGCTCGCCCTGCTGCGGCTCTGAGGACCTCTTCTCAGGGTTGAGCGGAATAGACTCAACTTTGGTCAGGTTGGACATGATAGTGAACTGACCGACGCGAGCGGCCCCGAGCGAGGGCCGGGAGGAGCACCGCATACCCATGGATCTCAACCTCACCACCAAGGCCCAGGAGGCCCTGTCGACCGCGGTGCGCGACGCCGCCGCGGCCGGCCACGCGCAGGTCGAGCCGGCGCACCTGCTGTCCGCGCTGACCCACCAGGGAGACACCACGACCGGGCCGCTGCTCGAGGCGAGCGGCTCCAGCCCGGACACCGCACGCCAGGCGGCCCAGGCCGCCCTCGCCGGGCTGCCGACCGCGAGTGGGTCCAGCATGGGCAACCCCGGCCTGTCCCGCGCCATGCACGCCGTCATCAAGGGCGCGCAGGACGCCATGTCGGCGATGGGGGACTCCTTCGTCTCCACCGACCACCTGCTCCTCGCGCTCGCCCGCTCCGGGGCCTTCCCGGCCCTGGACGCCGAGGCCATCGCGGAGCGGATCCCGGCGCTGCGCGGCGGCAAGCCGGTGGACTCCGCCGAGCCGGAGGCGACCTTCGACGCGCTGGGCAAGTACGGCACCGACCTCACCGCGCTGGCCCGCGAGGGCAGGCTGGACCCGGTCATCGGCCGTGACTCCGAGATCCGCCGGGTCGTCCAGGTGCTGTCCCGCCGCACGAAGAACAACCCGGTCCTGATCGGAGACCCCGGCGTCGGCAAGACCGCCGTCGTCGAGGGCCTGGCCCAGCGCATCGTCGCCGGCGACGTGCCGGAGTCGCTGCGCGACAAGACCCTGATCTCGCTCGACCTGGGGTCGATGGTCGCGGGCGCGAAGTACCGCGGCGAGTTCGAGGAGCGGCTCAAGGCGGTCCTCGCCGAGATCACCGGCAGCGACGGCCAGGTCATCACCTTCATCGACGAGCTGCACACCGTCGTCGGCGCCGGAGCCAGCGGCGACTCCTCGATGGACGCCGGCAACATGCTCAAGCCGCTGCTCGCCCGGGGCGAGCTGCGCATGGTCGGCGCGACGACCCTGGACGAGTACCGCGAGAACATCGAGAAGGACCCCGCGCTGGAGCGCCGCTTCCAGCAGGTCTTCGTCGGCGAGCCCAGCGTCGAGGACACCGTGGCGATCCTGCGCGGCCTCAAGGAGCGCTACGAGGCGCACCACAAGGTCGCGATCGAGGACTCCGCGCTCGTCGCCGCCGCCGACCTCTCCGACCGCTACATCAGCGGCCGCCAGCTGCCGGACAAGGCCATCGACCTCGTCGACGAGGCCGCCAGCCGGCTGCGCATGGAGATCGACTCCTCCCCGGTCGAGATCGACCAGCTGCAGCGGCAGGTCGACCGGCTGACGATGGAGGAGATGCACCTCGCCCGCGAGGACGACGAGGCCTCGCAGGCCCGGCTGGCCAAGCTGCGCGCCGACCTCGCCGACCGCCGCGAGGAGCTGGCCGCGCTCACCGCGCGCTGGGAGTCGGAGAAGGGCGGGCTCAACCGGGTCGGCGAGCTCAAGGCGCGGCTCGACGACCTGCGCACCCAGGCCGAGCGGCTGCAGCGGCAGGGCGACTACGAAGGCGCCTCCCGGCTGCTCTACGGCGAGATCCCCGCGGCCGAGACCGAGCTGGTGGCTGCGCAGGAGGAGGAGTCCGCGCTGAGCACCGACACCGAGGTCGCGCCGATGGTCAAGGACGAGGTCGGTGCCGACGACATCGCCGACGTCATCTCGGCCTGGACCGGCATCCCCGCCGGGCGGCTGCTCGAGGGCGAGACCGAGAAGCTGCTGCGGATGGAGGACGTCATCGGGCAGCGGCTCATCGGGCAGCGGCGCGCCGTGCGCGCCGTGAGCGACGCGGTCCGCCGCGCCCGCGCCGGCATCTCCGACCCGGACCGGCCGACCGGCTCCTTCCTCTTCCTCGGCCCCACCGGGGTCGGCAAGACCGAGCTCGCCAAGAGCCTGGCGGACTTCCTCTTCGACGACGAGCGGGCGATGATCCGCATCGACATGTCGGAGTATGCCGAGCGGCACGCGGTCGCGCGCCTCATCGGCGCACCCCCCGGGTATGTCGGGTACGACGAGGGCGGGCAGCTCACCGAGGCCGTCCGGCGCCGGCCCTACTCGGTCGTGCTGCTGGACGAGGTGGAGAAGGCCCATCCGGAGACCTTCGACATCCTGCTGCAGGTGCTCGACGACGGCCGGCTGACCGACGGCCAGGGGCGCACCGTCGACTTCCGCAACGTCATCCTCGTGATGACCTCCAACCTGGGCAGCCAGTTCCTCATCGACCCCACCACCGACGAGGCCACCAAGCGGGAGCAGGTCATGAGCGCGGTCCGCGCCAGCTTCAAGCCCGAGTTCCTCAACCGGCTCGACGAGGTCGTGATCTTCGACCCGCTCAGCCAGGACGAGCTGGCCACCATCGTCGGGCTCCAGGTGGCCGAGCTGAGCCGCCGGCTGGAGAGTCGCCGGATCTCCCTCGAGGTGACCGACGCGGCCTCCCGGTGGCTGGCCGAGCGTGGCTTCGACCCCGCCTACGGGGCCCGGCCGCTGCGCCGCCTGGTGCAGACCCAGATCGGTGACCGCCTGGCGCGGGCGCTGCTCGCCGGGGACGTCCGCGACGGCGCGACGGTGGTGGTCGACGTCGATCCGGACGGTGGCGACCTCGTCCTGCGCTGACGCGCGGGCGGACGACCCTCACCCGGGGTCGCGGCAGGTCGCCGCGGCCCCGGGCATACCACCCGCGGAACTTCGACCGTCGTTCACGCGGCATTCACCTCTCACGCCCGAGCACGTCACGTGTGCTCCCTAGGTTCGACCTCGGTTGGCGACGCCGCCACCACGAACCGGGCGCCGTCTCACTGGCGCGTCCGGCTGTCCTGGAAGACGTGCAGAGAGGTTCAACCCGTGAAGCTCCACCGCTTTGGCCCGACCGTCGCGATCGCGATGGCGGCCTCGCTCACCCTCGCCGCCTGCGGCGACGACGCGCCCACCACCTCCAGCAACGAGGGGTCCGACGAGGGCTCCGAGGAGGGCGGCGAGACCCTCTCCGGCGACGTGCTCGGCTCGGGCGCGTCCTCCCAGGAAGCGGCCATGACCGCCTGGATCGCCGGCTACCAGGGCACCCAGCCCGAGGTGACGGTGCAGTACAACTCCGTGGGCTCCGGCGCCGGCCGGGAGAACCTCATCGCCGGTGCCTCCGACTTCATCGGCTCGGACGCCTACCTGGACGAGGAGGAGCGCGAGGCGGTGACCGACACCTGCGGTGATGGCGGCGCCATGCACGTCCCGGTCTACATCTCCCCGGTCGCGGTCGCCTACAACCTGCCCGGCGTCGACGGCCTGCAGCTCTCGCCCGACACCCTGGCGCAGATCATGAACCAGGACATCACGACCTGGGACGACGCGGCCATCGCCGAGGACAACCCGGACGCCGAGCTCCCGGACACCGAGATCACCGTGGTCCACCGCTCCGACGACTCGGGCACCACCGAGAACTTCATGGAGTACCTCACCGCCGCCGCCCCCGACTCCTGGCCGCACGAGCCCAGCGACGCCTGGCCGGTCCCGGCCGAGGCCGCCGCGCAGAACACCGGCGTCATCCAGGTCATCAACGACAACGAGGGCACGATCGGGTATGCCGACGCCTCGGTCGTCACCGGCCAGTCCGCCGCCATCGGCGTGGGCGAGGAGTTCGTCACCTTCTCCCCGGAGGCCGCGGCCAACGTCGTCGACGCCTCCGAGCCGGCCGACACCGGCGTCGAGGGCGACATGGCCCTGGAGCTGGCCCGTGACACCACCGAGTCGGGCACCTACCCGATCGTCCTCGTGAGCTACCACATCGCCTGCACCTCCTACGACGACCCGGAGCGGGCCAACCTCGTCAAGGACTTCCTGTCCTACGTCGTCTCCGAGGAGGGCCAGCAGGCCGCCTCCGACGCCGCCGGGTCCGCCCCGATCTCCGAGGACACCCGCACCAGCGCGCTGGAGCTCATCGACACGATCCAGGGCGGCTGACACCTGTCCCGCCCACGTGCCACCCCGGACCGGCGGTCGACCGAGGAGTCGACCGCCGGTCGGGGCGTGCCTGCCCCCTGTCCGACCGTGAAGGAACCTCATGAACGCCCCTGCCCCTCCCACGCGGCGTGAGCGCGGCCCGGCGAAGGCGGTGCGGCGCCCGGGCGACATCTTCTTCTCCGGCGCCTCCGTCGGCTCCGCCGTCGTCATCCTGCTCATCCTGGCCGGCGTCGCCGTCTTCCTCGCGGTGGAGGCCATGCCGGCCCTCACCGCCCCGGCCGACGAGATCAGCGGTGGCCGCGGGTTCTGGCGCTACGTCGCCCCCCTCGTCTTCGGGACCGTCGTCGCCTCGCTCATCGCGATGGTGCTGGCGACGCCGGTCGCCGTCGGCATCGCGCTGTTCGTCTCGCACTACGCGCCGCGACGGCTGGGCAAGAGCATCGGCTTCGTCATCGACCTGCTCGCGGCGGTGCCCTCGGTCGTCTTCGGCATGTGGGGCATGGCGGTCTTCGCGCCCCGCCTGGTGCCGCTGTTCGAGTGGCTGGAGCGCTACCTCGGCTTCATCCCGATCTTCGCCGACTCGTCCACGACCGGCCGCACCCTGCTGACCGCCTCCATCGTGCTGGCGGTGATGATCCTGCCGATCATCACCTCGGTCTCGCGCGAGGTCTTCCTGCAGACGCCGCGCCTGCACGAGGAGGCCGCGCTGGCCCTTGGCGCCACCCAGTGGGAGATGATCCGCACCGCGGTCATCCCGTTCGGTATGCCCGGGGTCATCGGCGGCACGATGCTCGGCCTCGGGCGCGCCCTGGGGGAGACGATGGCGGTCGCCATCATCCTGGCGCCGGGCATCTTCACGTGGAACTTCATCGGCAACGGCAACTCCACCATCCCCGCCGAGATCGCCCTGAACTTCCCCGAGGCCGCCGGCCTGCGGCTCTCCGAGCTGATCGCCGCCGGCCTGGTCCTCTTCGTCATCACCCTCGGCGTCAACCTCTTCGCCCGCTGGATCGTGGATCGCCGCGCCGAGTTCTCGGGAGCCAACTGATGAGCACGCAGACCCAGACCCCGTCGCCGCAGCGCAACGACCAGCGTCCCACCCAGCGGGAGGCCGTGAGCGGCATCGTCCCCTCGCCGGTGCGGCCGGCGGGCCGCCGCCCGGCGATGATCATCGCCGCCGGCGCGGTCGTCCTCGCCCTCGTGCTGTGGCAGCTGCTCGACCTGCACGTGGCCGCGGCGCTGCTGCTGTCGTTCCTGGCCTACCTCGGCGCGATCTACGCCACCTACCGGCAGCTCGGCGGCACCCGGGTGGCCATCGACCACCTGGTGCGCTCGCTGGTCTACTTCGCCTTCGTCTGCGCCATCGTGCCGCTGGTCTCGGTGCTCTGGACGGTCATCGCCCAGGGGGCCGGCCGGGCCTTCGACTTCGCCTTCCTCAACCAGACGATGAACGGCGTCACCGGGCTCAACGACCAGCAGTACGCCGACGGCTCGGCGGACTTCGTCGGCGGCGCCTACCACGCGATCATGGGCACGCTCCTCATCACCGGTCTGGCGACGCTCATCTCGGTCCCGATCGGGATGTTCACCGCGATCTACCTGGTGGAGTACGGCGGCCGCAACCAGCTCAGCCGCGGGATCCGCTTCCTCGTCGACGTGATGACCGGCATACCCTCCATCGTCGCCGGGCTCTTCGCCTTCGCGCTGTTCACCCAGATCTTCGGGATCCGCGACGCCAAGATGGGGCTCGCTGGTGCGGTCGCCCTGTCGGTGCTGATGATCCCGACCGTGGTGCGCAACAGCGAGGAGATGCTGCGGATCGTGCCCAACGAGCTGCGCGAGGCGGCACTGGCGCTCGGGGTGCCCAAGTGGCGGGTCATCGCCAAGGTCGTGCTGCCCACCGCCGCCTCCGGCCTGGCCTCGGGGGTCACGCTGGCCATCGCCCGGGTCATCGGCGAGACCGCGCCGTTGCTCGTCGCGATCGGGTATGCCCGCGGCCTCAACTGGAACGCCTTCGACGGACCGATGAACACGCTCGCGGTCTACGCCTACTTCATGTTCACCAAGCCGCTCAGCCCCGCCGTGCGGGAGCCGAGCCTGGAGCGCGCCTGGGCCGCCGCGCTGCTGCTGGTGCTCATCGTCATCGCCCTCAACCTGCTCGCCCGGCTCATCGCCACGATGTTCGCGCCGAAGACCGGCCGCTGACCTCCAGGAGACACTGCATACCCATGTCCAAGCGCATCGACGTCACCGACCTCGACATCTACTACGGCGACTTCCACGCCGTGAAGGATGTCTCCATGTCCATCGAGCCCCGCTCGGTGACCGCCTTCATCGGCCCCTCCGGCTGCGGCAAGTCCACCTTCCTGCGGACGCTGAACCGCATGCACGAGGTGATCCCCGGCGCCCGGGTCGAGGGCGAGGTCGCGATCGACGGCCAGAACCTCTACGCCCGCAACGTCGACCCGGTCGACGTGCGCCGCCAGGTCGGCATGGTCTTCCAGCGACCCAACCCGTTCCCGACGATGTCGATCAAGGAGAACGTCCTCGCGGGCGTCCGGCTCAACAGCAAGCGGATCTCGGGCAAGGTCGCCGACGAGCTCACCGAGAAGGCGCTGCGCGGCGCCAACCTGTGGAACGAGGTCAAGGACCGGCTCGACAAGCCCGGCTCGGGCCTGTCCGGCGGCCAGCAGCAGCGGCTGTGCATCGCCCGCGCCATCGCGATCCAGCCCGAGGTCATCCTCATGGACGAGCCGTGCTCGGCGCTGGACCCCATCTCGACGCTGGCGATCGAGGACCTCATCAACGAGCTCAAGGTCGACTACACCGTCGTCATCGTCACGCACAACATGCAGCAGGCGGCGCGCGTCTCGGACAAGACCGGCTTCTTCAACCTCGAGGCCACCGGCAAGCCGGGCGAGCTCGTGGAGTACGACTCCACCCAGAACATCTTCAACAACCCCAGCCAGCAGGCGACCGAGGACTACATCTCCGGCCGCTTCGGCTGAGACTCCCGACAGGACCTTCCGCGTGTCCGCCTCTGGAGCGGACTCGGTATCTCCGGTGGTGGAGAGGGTCGCGCCGGGCCGTGTGAGATCGGCTGCGTGATACTGGAGGTATGAGGTCTCTCGGCGCACGGCATACCCCCGGCTCGAGGATGCTCGGGGTGATGGGCCTCGCCGTCCTCGTCGCGCTCGCGGGGTGCTCGGACGACGACGGCGAGGACAGCGCGACCAGCTCGGCGCCGCCCCCGACGGCGCAGGACCGGCTGGAGCAGGCGCACGGGGTCCTCACCGACGCCGGCTCGGTCCACCTGACCATGGCCGGCGCCGACCTGCCCGAGGAGGAGAGCTCCTACATCATCAGCGCCGACGGCAGCGGCACGATGGACCCGCCCGCCTTCGACGGCACGATCACCGCGGTCGTGGCCGGGGTCCAGGCCGACATCCCGACCGTCGCGCTCGACGGCCAGCTCTTCGTGAAGCTGCCCTACGTGCCCGCGCACGTCAACACCGACCCGGAGGAGCTGGGGGTGCCCGACCCGGCCACGCTCTTCGACCGGGAGAGCGGCCTGGTGTCGCTGCTCACCCAGACCGACGACCCTCAGTTCGGCGAGCGCTCCCGGGCCGGGGCCGAGGTGGTGCAGCAGGTCGTGGGCACGCTGCCCGGCGAGATCGTCACCGACCTGCTCTACGCCGGGGACGCCGAGTCCTCCTTCGACGTCACCTACGGGTTGGTGGAGGAGTCCTGGCAGGTCCGCAGCGTCGAGATCACCGGTCCGTTCTACCCCCCGACGACCTCGACCTACACCGTGACCCTCGACCAGTACGGCGAGCCGGTCACGGTCACCGAGCCCTAGTGCCGGCGGGGGATCAGGGGGTCGCAGCAGGCGCTGCGGCTGGTCGTCCGGCTCGGGGGGCGCCGGCGCTGCTGACGGTCGCCGCGCTCGCGGTGGCCCTCGCCGCGGCCGACACCTACGTCGTCGTCCTGGCGCTCACGGACATGATGGCCGGCGTCGGGGTCGGCATCGAGTCGCTGCAGCGGGGGACCCCGATCATCTCGGGCTTCCTGCTCGGCTACATCGCCGTCCTGCCGCTCATCGGCCGCGTGTCCGACCTGGTCGACCGGCGCCGGATCCTGCTGTGGTGCCTGGTGGTCTTCGTCATCGGCTCGGCCGTGACCGCGGCCGCGGTCGAGCTGCCGGTCATGGTGGGGGGCCGCTTCCTCCAGGGTCTCGGCGGGGGCGGTCTGGTGCCCGCGACCCTCGCGCTGGTGGCCGACCTCTGGCCGCCCGGCCGGCGCGGTATGCCGCTGGGCGTCGTCGGCGCGGTGCAGGAGATGGGCTCGGTCGTCGGGCCGCTGCTGGGCGCGCTCGTCCTCGCCGTCGCCGGGTGGCGGGAGATCTTCTGGCTCAACGTGGCGCTCGGGCTGCTGGCCTTGGTCGGCGTCGCCGTCATCCGGCCCTCGCCCCCCACGCGCCCACCGGGCGTCGCGAATGGTTCCCCCACGCCCCACCGAGCGTCGGGGATGGTTGCCCACGGACCCACCGGGCGTCGCGGATGGTTGGCGCGGGCGACGGCATACCTGCTGGCGGCGCTCGCGACCGTGCTCTGGACGCTGACCCTGTGGGCGCCCGAGGCCCTGACCACCTCGATCGATCTGGGTGTGCCCTTCGTGCCCTTCGACACCGCCTCGGCCTCCCGGGTCGCGACGCCGATCGGTGCAGCCGCGGCCGTGGCGACGCTGCTCCTGGTGCTCGTCACCGCGTCTCGCTGGCTGCCGCTGCTGCTGCGCGCCGACCTGCTCGGCGCCACCCTCGTGGCCATCGCCCTCGGGTCGCTCGTCCTGACCTTCTCGACGGCCAACCCGGAGGAGGAGGTGCTCGGCCCCTGGGGGGTATGGCTGCTGCCGCTGGGTGCCGCCTCGACCGTGGCCTTCCTGCTCCGGCAACGGCTCGCCGCGAACCCGCTGATCCCCGAGGCGTCGTCCGCCGCCGGGTCTGGCCCGCGCTGGTCGTCAGCCTCCTCGTCGGCGCGGCGATCGTCGCGATCGTCGTCGACGTCCCGCTGCTGTCCCGGCTCACCCAGGGCACCGACGAGACCGATGCGGCGCTGGTGCTGGTGCGCTTCCTCGTCGCCGTGCCCGTCGGTGCGCTGCTCGGGGGCTGGCTGCTGCGCCGCGTCGGCCCGGGGCTGGTCGCCGCCCCGGGGCTGGCGGTCGCGGCGGTCTCGATCTTCGCGATGGCGCGCTGGGAACGGGCCTCGCTGGACGAGGTCGTCAGCACCACGCTGGCGCTGGTCGGCGCCGGGCTCGGTGTCGGTCTGGCGATCGCACCGGTCAACGACGCGGCGCTCGCCGACGCCCGCGAGGACGGTCACGGCACCGTCAGCTCGCTCGTCGTCGTGGCGCGCATGGTCGGGATGGTCGTGGGTCTGGCGCTGCTCACCTCCCTCGGCCTGCGTCGGTTCCACCTCGAGGTCGGGACGCTAGCGGACCCCACCGACACCGACGCCCTGCTCGACGCTGCCGTGGTGCAGGTGCAGACGGTCCTCACGGGTGCCGGGTATGCCGCCGCCCTCGCCGCCGTCGTCGCGCTCGCCCTCGGGGTGCGGGCAATCTCGGGCACCCGACCTGACGGCCGCGACGCCGCTCGCGACGTGACCGCGCGGGCTCAGCCCTCGGGCGTCGCCTGGTGGAAGCGCTGACGCCACTGCTGGCCGGTGCGCTGCCACAGCGAGCTGCGCAGCGTGCTCCCGCCGTCGCCGGAGCCCCGCCACAGCACCAGGACGAGGTCCGGGCCAAGCCGCTGGGTGTCGACGACCTCGAGCTCGACCGGCTCCGCCAGCGGCGCGATCTCGGCCAGCATGTGCTCACGGGTCCGCAGCCGCCCGGACCGGCCGACCTCCTGCCACGACGGGTGCAGCAGCCCGGCGACGCCGGCCGGGTCGGCGCGCAGCTCGTCGCTGAGCAGCGAGCGCTCCCGGGCGACGACCTGGTCCTCGTCGCTGACTTCCTCGGACAGCGAGAAGAGGTCGGCCTCCGGCTGCCGGGTGGTGACTTCGAAGGCGTGCTCGGACCTGCCAGGAGACGCCCCGGCGAAACCGGGACCCGCCTCCGGCTCACGGCCCGCGGCATACGCCTGCGCCGCGGCGTTGGCGAGGCGGTCGGCCTCCTCGTTGAGCCCGTGGCCGGCGTGCCCCTTGACCCACTGGAAGCGCACGTTGGGGCGCATCGCCGCGTCGAGCGCCTTCATGATCTCGACGTTGGCCACCGGCTTGCCGTCCCCCTTGCGCCAGCCCTTGCGCTTCCACCCCGGCATCCACTGGGTGATCGACTTGATGGCGTACTGCGAGTCGCAGTAGACGAGCAGATCCTCCTCCAGGTCCTCGGTCTGCTGCAGCAGGTCGAGCACCGCGGTCAGCTCACCCATGTTGTTGGTGCCGCGCTCCCAGCCGCCGCTGGCCCACCGGTCCGCGTCGACGTACCACCCCCACCCGGCCGTCCGGGGTTGCCGAGCGCGGATCCGTCGGCGGCTGCTTCGAGCGTCATGCAGCCCAGCCTAGGTCGCGCGGGCACGAGCACCGGCAGGACCATCGGCCCGCGCAGACATCTCACCGGGGTATACCGCGTCTGGCTGCCCGAGCCCGGTGTCAGTCCCGAGCTGCCAGCACCTGCTCGCGCAGGATGTCCGCGTGCCCGCAGTGTTGAGCCAGCTCGCGCAGGACGTGCAGGTGCACCCACCGCAGCGGCAGCGGACCACGACGGTTCCCGGGCAGCACGGCGTCCCCGCTCATCCCCGCGACGGCTGCGCGTGACCGCGCCACGGCCGCGGCGTGCTCGGCCAGGACGGACGCGATGGTGTCCTCACTGGTCAGCTCGAACGACTCTTCGACCGTCTCCGGGATCCCCAGCGCCGACCGCGGGCTCCCGGTCACCGCCTCGCCGAACCACACGCGCTCGACGAAGGCCGCGTGCTTCACCAGCCCGAGCAACGTCGTCAGCGAGGGCACCAGCGCGGCCCGCGCCTCCTGCTCGGTGAGACCGTCGAGCGAGGCGCGCAGCATCTGCCGGTGCTGGTCGATGAAGGCCCGCACCTGCACCTCCGGGTCAGCCTCGCGCACGACCGGGTCGTCAGGCTCCATGCGGCCACCGTAGCCCCGCGCTCACGCCCTACCCTGGGGACCATGAGCGAGACCCTGCACCTCGTCGGCGAGGCCGAGGCCGACCGCATCCTCACCGAGCACCCCTTCGCGCTGCTGACCGGCATGCTGCTGGACCAGCAGATCCCGATGGAGGTCGCCTTCGACGGCCCCCGCAAGATCCTCGAGCGCCTCGGGTCGGTCGACCCCGCGGCGATCGCCGGGACCGATCCGGAGGAGTTCATCGCCCTCTGCGCCACCCCACCGTCGGTCCACCGCTTCCCGAAGTCGATGGGGCAGCGGGTGCACGACCTCGCCGCCGCCGTCGTCCAGGACTACGACGGTGACACGGCCGCCATCTGGTCCCAGGGCGAGCCGGACGGCAAGGAGGTCCTCAAGCGGCTCAAGGCGCTGCCCGGCTTCGGCGACCAGAAGGCCAAGATCTTCCTCGCCCTGCTCGGCAAGCAGCGCGGCCTGACCGCGAACGGCTGGCGCGAGGCGGCCGGAGACTACGGCAAGGACGGTGTCCACATGTCCATCGCCGACGTCACGAGCGCCGACTCCCTGCAGCAGGTCCGTGCCTACAAGAAGGAGAAGAAGGCGGCCGCCAAGGCTGCGCGCGCGTGACCGCGCACGTCCCCGAGCCCGGGCCCTCAGGGCCCGACGGTCGACCGCCACGGACCTCCGTCTGGTCGACGCCGGGGATGGTCGCGATCGGGATCGTCGCGCTCACCGGCTTCTCCGGGTATGCCGCGCTCCTCCCGGTGGCGCCGCTGTGGGCCGTGGCGGGCGGGGCCGACAGCGCCGGCGCCGGGCTGGTCAACTTCGTCCTGCTCGGCATGACGGTGGCCACGCAGTTCGCCGTGCCCTGGTCGATCAGCCGCATCGGCTGGGCGTGGGTGTTGTCCCTCGGCATGGTCTTCCTCGGGGTCCCCTCGCTGCTGCACGGGCTCACCGACGCGCTGGCACCGACCCTCGCCCTCTCCGCCGTGCGGGGCGTCGGCTTCGGCATCCTCACCGTCGCCGCCAACGCCGCCGCCGTGCTCCTCGTCGAGCCCGCGCGCCGGGGTGCGGCGGTCGGGGCATACTCCGCAGCGCTGTCGATCCCCAACGTCATCTTCATGCCGCTCGGCGGCTGGGCCGCGCAGACCCTCGGCTACTGGCCGGTCTTCGCCGTCGGCGCGATCCCGCTGCTGGGCATACCGGCCTGCGTCGTGGTCGCGCGTCACCTGCCGACCCGGGCCACCCACGACACCCGGCACCCCGACGTGGACGAGCCGCCGGCGACCCTGCGCACCTACCTCGCACTGCTGCGACCCACGTTCGTCCTGCTGGCCGTGACCCTGGCCGGTGGGGCCGTCATCACCTTCGCCCCGCAGCTGGTCGCGCTGCCCTGGCTGTCCGCGGCGGGCCTGTTCGCCATGGGCCTCGTCTCGGCGATCACGCGCTGGCGGATCGGCGAGGTCACCGACCGCGTCGGCGTGGACCGTCTCGTGGCACCGTTCATCGTGCTGACGGCGGTGGTCTTCGCGGTGATGGCCTGGCTGGTGCGTGAGCCGGTCACGACCGGTCAGGCCGCAGCGTGGATCCTGACCTGCGCGGTCGTGGGCCTCTGCTACGGCGCGCTGCAGAACCTCACGATGCTCCAGGCGTTCGCGGCGGCCGGTCCGCGCCGGGTGGGCACGGCCAGCACCGTCTGGAACGCCGGTTTCGACACCGGCACCGCCAGTGGCGCCCTGCTCGTCGGTGCGGTCGCCGTGGGGGCTGGCTTCGGGTGGGGTATGGCCCTGGTCGCCGGGATCTCGTTGCTCACGCTGCCGCTCGCGGTGATCCACGCCCGTCGCTGAGGGACCGACCACGGCATAGCACAGGCTCCATCGGGACGTTCGCCGATGAAGGTCGTGCTATCCCGATGTTCGTCCCCAAGGCCCGTGGGCGCTGCGCTCCGTGTCCTCAGTCGGCTGTCAGGTCGGGCCTTCTGTCGACCTTCCGCGCCGCCCTCCGGGCCGGTGCTCGCTGCGCTGCGCTCCGTGTCCTCAGTCGGCTGTCAGGTCGACGACCACGGGCGCGTGGTCCGAGGCGCCCTTGCCCTTGCGCTCGTCCCGGTCGATGAAGGCACCCTCCACCTGGGCCGCCAGCGCCGGTGACCCGAGGCAGAAGTCGATCCGCATGCCCCGCCGCTTCGCGAAGGCCAGCTGGGTGTAGTCCCAATAGGTGTAGGTCTCGGGGCCTGGCGTGTGCTCCCGGGTGACGTCGGCATAACCCGCCTCCACCACACCTCGGAAGGCGTCGCGCTCACCCTCGCTGGTATGCGTGCGTCCGGCGTAGTAGTCGACCGACCAGACGTCCTCGTCGGTGGGGGCGATGTTCCAGTCGCCCACGAGCGCGATCCGCGCGTCCGGATCGGCGGTCAGCCAGTCGGACCCGGCGGCGCGCAGCGCCTCCAGCCACGCCAGCTTGTAGTCCAGGTGCGGGTCCTCCAGCGACCTCCCGTTGGGGACGTAGAGGCTCCAGACCCGAACCCCGCCGCAGGTCGCGCCGAGCGCCCGCGCCTCGACCACCGCCTCGGCCTCGCCGGAGCCCCAGCTCGGCTGCCCGGGGAAGCCGACCTCGACCTCCTCCAGCCCGACCCGGCTGACCACGGCGACACCGTTCCACTGGTTCAGCCCGACGTGCGCCACCTCGTAGCCCGCCTGCTCGAACGGCAGCAGCGGGAACTGGTCGTCCCGGCACTTGGTCTCCTGCAGCGCCAGCACGTCGATCTCGTGCCGCTCGAGAAGGGCGACCGCCCGGTCCACCCGGGTCCGGATGCTGTTGCAGTTCCACGTCGCGATACGCACCGGACCAGCGTATGCGCCGGGGCCCAGATCCTGGCCGTGGTGCTCCCTCGCTTCCGTCGCTGGCTCGGCTGGGGTATGCCGGTGCTCGCCGTCGTGGCAGCAGTGGTCGTCAGGGTGACGCAGAGCTCGGGCGACAGCCTGCTCCAGGACCGAGGGAGCAGCCAGATCCTGCAGGAGCACGGGGCGTGGGGGGGGGGGGGGGGTCCGCGCCGGGCTGGCCGGGATCGTCCTGGCGGTCCTCAGCCTGCTGCACTCCGCGGTGACCTCGGCCTGGGGCCGTGCGCGCCTGACGGGCCAGGTGGACCGCCTGGGTCGGCACCGTGCTGGGCGTGCTCGCCGCTGCCGCTGCGGTTTGGGCGGTCGTCACGGTGACGCTGGCCGGGCACACCGGCGCCACCTCGGTCTGGGGTGGGTGAGCACCCACCCGACCAGGTATGTCCTTGCGGGTTGACATCGGATGCGCGAATGATAATGATTCGCAATATGAATAAGCGGGCGATCACCTTCTGCTCCACCGCTGCCATCTCGCTGCTGGTCGCCGGCTGTGCCTCGACGACCCCAGGGTCGGGCGCCTCCTCCGAGAGCCCGACCGACGCCTCCGGCACGGAGCGCTCGTCCGAGGAGCCCGAGGGCGAGACGGCCACGAGCACCTCTGACGCGGCGGGTGCCACCGTCGAGGCGCCCGGCCCGACGCCCCGGTTGGCCGTGACCCACGACGGCGGGGTCCTGGTGCTGGATGCCCTGTCGCTGGAGGTCGAGGCCGACCTGCCGGCGGAGGGCTTCACCCGGCTCAACCCCGCCGGTGACGGGCGCCACCTGTTCCTCACCGAGGGTGATGCCTTTCGGCTGCTCGACGCGGGCACCTGGAGCGAGCCGCACGGCAACCACGACCACAGCTACACCACGGAGCCCAACCTCACCGACCTGGCCGCCGAGGGGTCCCACCCGGGCCACGTGGTCCGGCACGCCGGCACCACCGCTCTCTACTTCGACGGCGCCGGCCGCATCGACCTCCTCGACCCCGCCGAGCTGGACGCCGAGGCTGCCGAGCTGCCAGTCACCGAGTCGATCGAGGTCGCCGACCCGCACCATGGCGTCGCGGTGCGGCTGGAGGACGGCTCGCTGCTCGAGACGGTCGGCACGGAGGAGGAGCGCACCGGGGCCAGGGTCGTCGACGCCGCCGGCCAGGAGATCGCGGCGACCGACGAGTGCCCCAATGTCCACGGCGAGACCGTCGCCGAGGGGGAGGCGGTCGTGCTCGGTTGCGAGGACGGCCCAGTGGTGTATGCCGACGGTTCCTTCACCAAGGTCGCCTCACCCGACGACTACGGCAGGGTCGGCAACGTGGCCGGCACCGAGGCGTCCCACGTCGTGCTCGGGGACTACAAGGTGGACGAGGACGCCGAGCTGGAGCGTCCCGAGCTGATCAGCCTCACGGACACCCGGACCGGCGAGCTGCAGCTGGTCGACCTCGGCACGTCATACTCCTTCCGCTCCCTGGGGCGGGGTCCGCAAGGGGAGGCGCTGGTCCTCGGGACCGACGGCGAGCTGCACGTGATCGATCCTGAGAGCGGCGAGGTCACCGACGAGCTCGCGGTGGTGCAGGCGTGGGAGGAGCCGGCGGAGTGGCAGGAGCCGCGGCCGACGTTGTTCGTCCACGGCCAGTTCGGCTTCGTCACCGAGCCTGCCTCCAGCGCCCTGCACATCGTCGACCTCGACAGCATGCAGGTCATCGACTCCGCGACCCTGCCGCACGTGCCCAACGAGCTGTCCGGGGTCTCGGGTGATGTCGAGACCGAGCACTCGGACGAGGACCACGAGAGCGACCACGGGCACGAGCACGACGAGGAGGAGCGCACCTCCTGATCAGGGGGCCGTGATCTGACGCACCGCGCGGAGGTACCCCGCACGCACCACCGGTGACCCCAGCGCAGCGAGGCGGTCGGGCAGCCCGGTCACGGCATACTGCTGCTCCCAGCGGATCCGGGTGTCCGGCCCGGCGGCGCGCAGGGTCACCTCGATCTGCCCGCTCAGCGGTCGGCCGACCTTGTCCACGACGGCGTGGGTGTGCGGTGTCCACTCGCGGACCACCATCTCGTCGTCGATCTGCACCGGGCCGAGGCGGGTGCGGGCGACGAACTCCGCGCCTGGACCGAGGGGCCCACCGAGCGTCGTCGTGAGCGGGATGGCAGCGGTGTGCCGCTCCAGGTCCCACAACCGCTCCCACACCTGCGGCGGAAGGCCGGGGACGAGGACGTCGAACCAGAAGGAGGCCACGGCGCCAGTCTAGGCGTGTCGGAGCCGGTGCCTACGATGGAGCGCATGAGCACGCCGAGCCTGGGAGCACACGTCGAGCAGACCGCCCCGATCGCCGAGGCGCAGGCGCGGCAGGCGCCGCTCGTGCAGTTATTCCTCGGGGACCCGCAGGGCTACAAGGGGCCCGAGGTCCGCTTCGAGGGTGGGGCACCGGCGTTGCGCGCGGCGGCGCAGGACGCGGGCGTCGACCTCTACGTCCACGCGCCCTACATCGCCAACGTCGCGACGCTCAACAACCGCATCCGCATCCCCTCGCGCAAGCTGCTCCAGCAGCACCTCGACGCCGCGACCGACATCGGCGCCAAGGGCCTCATCGTCCACGGTGGCCACGTCGGTGCCGACGACGACCCGGAGAAGGGTTTCGACAACTGGCGCAAGGCCATCGAGTCCCTGACGATCGGGGACACCCCGGTGCTCATCGAGAACACCGCGGGCGGAGACAACGCCATGGCCCGCCACCTCGACCGCATCGCCCGCGTCTGGGAGGCCATCAGCGCGGCCGAGGGCTCCGACCGGGTGGGCTTCTGCCTCGACACCTGCCACGCGTGGGCCGGCGGCATCGCACTGGACGACGTCGTGGACCAGGTGCGCGCGATCACCGGTCGGATCGACCTGGTGCACGCCAACGACTCCCGGGACGCCGCCGGGTCGGGCGCGGACCGGCACGCCAACCTGGGCGCCGGTCAGCTCCCGCCGGACGAGCTGGCCGACGTCGTGCGCGCCGCCGGGGCGCCGGTCGTGATCGAGACCCCGGGCGGGGCGCAGGAGCACAACGCCGACCTGGACTGGCTCCGCGAGCACCTCTGAGCGCGGGCGCGGAGGGTCCGCCTACGCTGGGCGCCATGGGAACAGCGCTGGTGACCGGGGCCTCGTCCGGCCTGGGTCGGGAGTATGCCGTCCAGCTCGCCACGCGCGGGCACGACCTGGTCCTCGTGGCCCGTGACCGGGCCCGGCTGGAGGAGCTGGCGACCGAGCTCGCCACCCGGCACCGCGTGGCGGTCGAGGTGTTGCCGGCCGACCTCTCGGACCGGGACGACCTGACCCGCGTCGCCGAGCGGGTCGGCAGCACGGGGGCACAGCCGGTCGACCTGCTCGTCAACAACGCCGGGTTCGGCTCGCGGCGGGGCTTCGTCAGGGGCGACCTCGCCGAGGAGGAAGCGGCCCTGGACCTCATGGTGCGGGCGGTCATGGTGCTCTCGCACGCCGCCGGCGGGGCCATGCGCAGCCGGGGGCGCGGCGCGATCCTCAACGTCTCCTCGGTCGCCTCCTACGCCGTCATGGGCCACTACTCCGCGATCAAGGCCTACGTCACGGTCTTCTCCGAAGCACTGGCCACCGAGCTCGCCCCGCACGGGGTCACCGTCACGGCGGTGTGCCCGGGCTTCGTGCACACCGAGTTCCACGCGCGGGCCGAGATGAACATGTCCCGCCTCCCGGACGCGCTGTGGCTCGAGGCCGCCGACGTGGTGCGGGAGAGCCTCGACGACGTCGCCGCCGGGCGGGTGGTGTCGGTGCCCTCGCTCACCTACAAGGCGCTGGTGGGCGTGCTGCGCCTGGCTCCGCGCCGGCTCACCCGCACCGTGGCGGGATCGCTCGCGAGTCGACGCCGCGCGCCGCGCCGGGCGGGATGAGACGGCGGGGGCGGCTCGCCGGGCTCCTGGTGCTCGCCCTCGTCAGCGGAGGGGCGCTGGTCTGGCAGGGCAGCCACCGGCAGGTGCCGTTGCACCAGGACGGAGTGACCCGCGACGCCTGGGGAGAGCTGGTCGCGGTCGCGCCCGGCAGGGCCGCGGACGGCTGGCTGCCGTTGTCGACGGACGGGCAGACCCGCCCGATCGAGGTGTCCGTGCTCTCGGCCCGGGCTGCGGGGCGGCAGGCGTGGCTCGCGTCGGGGTGGCAGCCGTCCGTCTCCGCGCCGCACCGTGACCTCGTGCGCAGCGCGCTGGAGGACCTGCACCTGCTCACCGCGCCCACGGGCGCCGCCCCGGGCGCGGTGCTCGCCGGCGCCTCCCCGGCGTGGCGGTTCGTGTGGCCGCGGGACGCCTCCTTCGCCGCCGTCGCCCTGGCCCGGTCCGGTCACGAGGAGGACGCGCTCGCGGTGCTCCTGCTGCTCCAGGACCTGCAGGCCACGGACGGCTCCCTGCAGGCCCGTTACGTCCCGCTCGGCGACGGCTCGGTCCCCGACGAGCGGCCGGCGCAGGAGGACGGCCCCGGGTGGGCGCTCTGGGCGGCCCGGGAGGTCATCGACACCGGTATGCCGGGTGCCATGCCCGAGGACGACCCGGCACGATCGCTCGCGCCCCTGGTCACGCGCTCCACCGCTCGGCTGCTGGACCGGCTGGACCCGCAGACCGGGCTGCCCCGACCCTCGCCGGACTACTGGGAGCGGCCCGAGGAGGAGCTCACCCTCGGCATCGCGGCCACCTCGCTCATGGGGCTCGAGGCGGCCGCCGACCTGCACGCCCGCGGCGCGGTAGCGGAGCGCGAGTGGCAGGCGGCGGGCGTGGACCCTGCCACCCTGACGCCGACCGCCGCGGCGGTGCGCGAGCGGATCGTGGACGAGTTCGGTCCGTCCTTCCCCAGACACCTCGGGGGCCGTCCCGATGCCGCGGTCACCTTCCTCCTGCCACCCTTCGTCGACGAGGCCGTCCCGGGGGCAGAGCTGGCCCGACGGCGCTCGCAGGCGCCGCAGCGACGCCCGGCCGGAGGGCTGGCACCGGGCGCCGGGTGGCGCAACGACGGGGTGTCCTGGACGCCGGAGACGGCCCTGCAGGCGGTGGCGGCCGCGCATACCGGACGGGACGAGGAGGCGCGGGAGTGGCTGGACTGGCTGGACGAGCACCGGACCGACGCCGGAGCCCTGCCGGAGAAGGTCCTGCACGACGGCGACCCGGCGGCGGTGGCGCCGCTGGCCTGGACCGCGGCGCTCGTCGTCCTGGCGACCCGACCCTGAGCCGGGGCCGCCGTGCGGGAGGGTGGACCACACCCTCGCCTACGCTGCTGGCATGACCACCGCGCGCGACCGCCTGCTCGAGCTCATCACCGACCTCGCCGTCGTCCACGGCCGGGTCACGCTGTCGTCGGGGGCGGAGGCGGACTACTACGTCGACCTGCGGCGGATCACGCTGCACGGTGAGGCGGCCCCGCTGGTCGGCGAGGTGATGCTCGACCTCGTCGACGACATGGACGTGGACGCCGTCGGGGGACTGACGATGGGGGCGGACCCGGTGGCGGTGGCGATGCTCCACGCCGCCGGCCGTCGCGACGGCCACCCGCTCGACGCCTTCGTCGTCCGCAAGAGCGAGAAGGCCCACGGACTGCAGCAGCGCATCGAGGGTCCTTCGATCGCCGGGCGTCGGGTGGTGGTCGTCGAGGACACGTCGACGACCGGCAACTCCCCGCTGACCGCGGTGCAGGCGGTGCGGGAGGCCGGAGCCGAGGTGGTCGCGGTCGCGGTCATCGTCGACCGGGACAGCGGCGCGCGCGAGCGGGTCGAGGCCGAGGGCCTGACCTACCGGGCGGCCTACCGGCTGGGCGATCTCGGCCTGGGCGACTAGCGGTCCGCCCACACCGACCGGACGCCCGACCGGACACCACGATCGGACATGCCGAGCGGCCCACTCCGGCGGGCGCTCGCGGGGGCGAGACCTGCGAGATGGGCCGCTCGGTGAATGCCGTCAGCGCTGGCGGCGGTCCCAGTGCGCGAAGCCGGCGGCGCGGGCCGCCTCCTCGCTCTCGAACCACACCTCGGCACGCACCCCGTCGTAGCTCGGCGACTCCGGGGTGTGGAAGAGCATCGAGCCGGAGTTGCCCTTGATGGCCCAGCCGGCGGGTCCGGAGCCGTCCTCCAGCGGCTCCGCGGAGCCGGCGCCGTAGATCGACTCCGCGAAGACCGGGGCACCGGCGTCGGCGCCCTGATCCATCCGCTCCTCAGCCGGGGCCTGCTCGTCCCAGGTCTGGTCGCCGCGGTCCTCGGTGACGGGTGCCGCGCCGGCGGTGGTGCCCTCGCCGGCCCACGTCTCGTCGTGGCCCTCCTGCGCGGGGGCGACCCCGGCCGCAGTGCCCTTGTCGGTCCAGGACTCCTCGCCGGTGGCGGCGTCGTCGCCACGGCCCAGGTCCGTGGTCGAGGAGGTGCCCTCGTCCCAGGACTGCGCCTGCTGCGTCTCGTCCCCGGTCGCCGTGCCCTGGTCGGTCCACGACTGCCCGGGCTGGTCCTCGGTGACCGACGCCCCGCCGGCAGCCGTGCCCTGCTCGGTCCAGCTCTGCTCCGGGTGGTCGTCGGCGACCGGGTCGGTGCCCGTGGCCGTGCCCTGGTCGGTCCAGGACTGGTCCTGACGAGAGTCCATCCCGGCGGAGGTCTCCTCGGTCCACCGGTCCTCGCCCCCGTCGGTGCCCGCCGTCGACGCGGGCGGCACGACGCCGGCATCGTGCGTGGTGCCGGAGGTCGCGGGGTCCGTCGCCGCGGCGTCGGTCCCCCCGGCCTCCTCGACGACGACCGCCTGGCCGCCCTCGTCGCTGCGGTAGGTCGTGGCCGGGTCGCCGACGGGGTACTCCTCGCCGGCTCCGCCGCCCTGGGCGTCCAGCACCTCGTCGGCGGTCAGCGGCTCACCGGCCGGCGCCTGCTCCTGCGCGTGCAGCGGCTCCTCGCTCGCCCCCGCACTCACCTCGTCATCGGAGAGGGCGGACACGCCGTCCTCCTCGGTCGGGGCGGCGTATGCCCCGCCCGTGGAGTGGTGCGCGCCCTCGTCGCGGGCCATGCCCTCGTCGTCACGCAGTCCGTCGTCGGCCGTGCCGTCGCCCTGGGTCGCCCCGGCCACGGCAGCGCCCCCGGCTGCGCCGGTCGCACCGATGGCCGCGGCCTCGCGCCAGCGGCCCGGGTCGTCCTCGTCCACGTGCCCGCTGTCGTGCTCGGCGTCGTCCGCACCCATGGGGCCCGGGTCCTGCTCGGCCGCAGGTGCCGTGTCGTAGCGCGACTCGGTCGGGGCGACCCCCGCCGCCTCGCCGTCGGCCCCGGACAGCTCATCGTCACCGGCGTGCGGCTGGTGGCTCTCGGTCCCGCCCACCGGCGCACCGTCGGGCGCCTGGCCCGTCTGACCCGGCGCCGGCTCGACCGGCGCCTCCTCGGCCCGCGTCCCCTCGGCCGGGTCGGTCGACGCCGCTCGCTCGGGCGCGGCGGGGTCCGCACCGGCATACCCCGAGGTGGTCGGGTCCGCGCCGGGCGTCACGCCGTCGCGCCCCTCGCTGCCGACCACACCGCCCTCGTCCCGGGCGTCCAACGCGGCGCCGGAGTCGTCCCCCGGGCGACGCAGCAACCAGAAGACGACGACGCCGATGAGCAGCAGCAGCAGGATCAGCATGATCCAGGTGGTGGGGTCCATCGTGGTCCCTCCGTTCCGGCGGCCCGCAGGCCGCATTCGGGTATGCGTGCGGGCTGGTGCCCGCGACCGGTCCCTACCGTAGTGCGAAACATGCAGGTCGGCCATCACGACGGGCGAGCCTGCTGCCACACTCGTGCGCGTGAGCGCCGAGCAGGAGGAGAGCATCGGAGCCGGCCCGTGGTCCGGGCCGTGGCCGCGGGACGCGCACGGTGCCCTGCCGGAGCACCTGGATCCCGAGCTCCTGAGCGCCGGTGACCGGCGCAACGTCATGGATCGCTATCGCTACTGGCGGCACGACGCCGTCGTCGCCGACCTCGACACCCGCCGGCACGGCTTCCACGTGGCGATCGAGAACTGGGGCCACGACTTCAACATCGGGTCGGTCGTCCGCACCGCCAACGCCTTCAACGCCGCCGCGGCGCACATCGTGGGCCGACGCAGGTGGAACCGGCGCGGGGCGATGGTCACCGACCGCTACCTGCACGAGCAGCACCACCCCGACGTCGCGCACCTCCTCGCCTGGTCACGGGAGCACGAGCTGCCCGTGCTCGGGATCGACAACGTGCCCGGTTCGATCCCGATCGAGGGGTATGCCCTCCCGCGGGACTGCGTGCTCCTCTTCGGCCAGGAGGGGCCGGGCCTGAGCGCCGAGGCCGTCGACGGGTGCGCGGACGTGCTCGCCATCAGCCAGTACGGATCCACCCGCTCGCTCAACGCCGGGGCGGCCGCAGCGATCGTGATGTACCACTGGGCGCTGCGGCACGCCGGGCGCCTGACACCATGAGGGCATGCGACGACACCTCTCCGCGGACCTGACCGCTGCCATCACGAGCCCGGTCGAGGCCACCCTCGGCGTGACCGTGGCCGACGGCGTCGCCACCGAGCAGGAGCGCTTCACCGCCACCCTCGACGGTGACCCGGTCGACGTCCAGGACGTCCTCGACGAGGCCAGCGGCACCCGGTGGCACGTCGTCCGCGACGTCCCGCCCGGGGAGCTCGCCGTCAGCTACGCCGCGACCGTCACCGACGGGGGTGCCGCGGCGCCGGTCACCCCGCTGGACCGCATCCACTACGTCCGGCCCAGCCGCTACGTCGACCTGGACCGGCTGGAGGCCGTGGCCCGCGCCGAGGTGGGAGACGTCGCCGGCGAGCAGGGCGTCCTCGACGTCGCCGACTGGGTGCACGAGCACCTCCGCTACGTCATCGGCTCCTCGACCGTGACCGACGGCGCGAGCGACACCTACCTGTCCAGGACGGGGGTGTGCCGGGACTTCGCCCACCTGACGCTCGCGCTGCTGCGCGCCCGCGGCATACCCGCCCGGCTCGTCGCCTGCTACGCCCCGGGGCTGTCGCCGATGGACTTCCACGCCGTCGTCGAGGCGGCGGTCGACGACCGGTGGGTCGTCGTGGACCCGACCCGGCTGGCGCCGCGCACCTCGCTGGTGCGGATCAGCGCCGGCGCCGACGCCAGCGAGACGTCCTTCCTCACCGTGCACTCCGGCGGGATGACCTTCAAGGGCCTGCAGGTCACGGCGACCGCCGAGGGAGACCTGCCCGGCGACGACCACCGCGGCACGGTGTCCATCGCCTGACCGGCTCGCCTCAGGGTCGCAGGGCGGTCAGCTCGACCTCGACGAACATCGAGCTGCTCTTGGTGCCGGTGTAGATGCCTCGCAGCGGGGGCACGTCGCCGTACTCCCGGCCGCGGGCGACCTCCACGTGGCGGCCGCCGGGCTGGATGGCGTTGGTCGGGTCCATCCCGACCCACTCGCCGTCCCACCAGCGCACCCAGGCGTGCGACTCCCCGGTGTACGGCGTCCCGATCTCGGGCTCGCGCGCCGGGAGCAGGTAGCCGCTGACGTAGCAAGCCGGGATCCCCACGGACCGCAGGCAGCCGATGGTGAGGTTCGACATGTCCTGGCAGACGCCGGAGCGGTTGGCCCACGCCTCGGACGCGCGGGTGTGCACCCCGGTCGACCCGGAGACGTACTCCATCTCGTCGTGCACGAGCTCGACGACCTCGCGCGCGCACTCGCTCGGGGTGGCGCTGCGTCCGGCGATCTCTTCGACGCGTGACCTGAGCTCCTCCGGCGGCTCGACCATCGGTGACTGCAGGAGGTACTCGCTGAGGTCGTCGAAGACCTCCGAGCTGCGCACGGCCTCCCAGCTCAGGCCCTCGCCGGTGACCTCCGGGCGCTGCACGTCGACGGTGGCCGAGGCGGTCACCGCGAGCCGCGGGTGCGGCTCGTGCACCTCGAACTGCGTCACCGTGGTGCCCCAGTAGTCGGTGTAGGTGTTGGTCCACGCCGTCGGCGCGATGTCGACCTTGGTGTGCAGCACCGCCTGGTGCAGGGTCGAGCGCGGCGACATCCGCGCCTCGTTGAAGGAGTGGGAGGCCATGCCGGCGTACTCGTAGCCGGTCCGGTGCACGATCCGCAGCAGCATCAGCGCACCCCCGCCCGCCAGACGGACGCACCGGCACCGTCGAAGTAGTGGTCCGAGACCGTGTCGTTGACCGCGCTGCAGGTGCGCTGCAGCCTGCTCATGCGCTCGGGCAGGTGGGCCATCGTCTCCTCCAGTGATCCGAACTCCAGCTCGGCCCGGGCCCGGCCCAGCGCCTTGACCGCCTCACCGGTGATCCCGGTGCGCCGGCCGCCGGTGGCCGACTCGAGCGAGGCGAGCGCCTCCTCGGCGGCCTGCAGCGAGACCAGCACCGACCGCGGGAAGAGCCGGTCGAGCAGCAGGAACTCCGCCGCCTGCGCGTCGGTCGCCGCGCCCCGGTAGGTGCGGATGAAGGCATGGTGCGCGCCGCATGCGCGCAGGGTCTGGGTCCAGGCATACGGGCTGTCGGCGTTGTATGCCGCGGACTCGATGATCCGCGACGTCATGTCCACCCGCTCCAGCTGCCGGCCGAGCATCATGTACTGCCAGCCCTCGTCGTGGGTCATCGTCGTGTCCGCGATGCCCCCGACGACCGCGCAGCGCTCCCGGACGAGCTGGCAGGCGCGGTGCGCCGGCACGTGCTGCAGCCGGTTGCCCCGCATCATGTTCCACGTCGTGTTGACGGCCTCCCACATCTCCAGCGAGACCGTCTCCCGGGAGCGCCGGGCGCTCTCGCGGGCGCCGTAGAAGGCGGCGACCATCGAGGTGAGCGAGGTCTCGTCCCAGCCGAGGAGCTGGAGCACCGTCTGGTGGTCGGTGCTGGCGGCGCCGTCGATGCCCATGACCCGGAGCAGCACCTCGCTGGTGGCCTCCTCGTCGACGACGGGGTCCTCCAGCAGGAGGGTGAGGTGCACCTCCAGCAGCCGAGAGGTGTCCTCGGCCCGCTCGAGGTAGCGACCGATCCAGAAGAGCGACTCGGCGATCCGGCTCAGCATGGTGCCGCCTCCTGCCGCTCGGGTCCGGCCTGTTGTTGCTGCTGCTCCTGCTCCGCGGGCTCGGCCTCGGAGCGTTTCAGCGCGACCTGCGGCGCGGTGCCGATCTGCACCTGCCGCTGGGCGCGCGGCTCGACCCGGGTCCGGCGGCCGTCGCCGGAGAGCACCCAGGTGTCCTTGGAGCCGCCACCCCGGCTGGAGTTGACGATGAGCTCGCCCTCCCCGAGCGCGACCCGGGTCAGGCCGCCGGGCAGGACCCAGACCTTCTCGCCATCGTTGATCGCGAACGGCCGCAGGTCGACGTGCCGGGGACGCAGCCCGTCGTCGACCATGGTCGGCACGGTGGACAGCTGCACCACCGGCTGGGCGATCCAGCCGCGCGGCGAGGCGGTCACCGTGGCCCGGAGTCGGTCCAGCTCCTCCTTGCTGGCCTGCGGCCCGATGACGATGCCCTTGCCGCCGGAGCCGTCGACCGGCTTGAGCACCAGCTCGTCGAGGCGGTCCATGACCTCCTCGCGGTGGGCGGGCTCCTCCAGGCGCCAGGTGTCGACGTTGGGCAGGATCGGCTCCTCGCCCAGGTAGTAGCGGATGATGTCCGGCACGTAGGAGTACATCAGCTTGTCGTCCGCGACCCCGTTACCGACGGCGTTGGCGATGGTGACGTTGCCCGCGCGCGCGGCGTTGAGGATCCCCGGGCAGCCGAGCACGGAGTCGTTGCGGAAGGCGACCGGGTCCAGGAAGTCGTCGTCGACGCGGCGGTAGATCACGTGCACCGGCTGCAGCCCGTGCGTCGTGCGCATCATCACCCGGCCGCCCTGCGTCACCAGGTCGCGGCCCTCGACGAGCCGGCAGCCCATGAGCCGGGCCAGCAGCGAGTGCTCGAAGTAGGCCGAGTTGTAGGGGCCGGGGGTGAGCACGACGACCTCGGGGTCGGTGATCCCCGAGGGGGCCGCGGCCCGCAGCGCCCGCAGCAACCTGCTCGGGTATGCCGCCACCGGCCGGATCCGGTGGGTCCCCACGACCTCGGGCAAAGTGGAGGTCATCGCCCGGCGGTTGGTGAGGACGTAGGAGACCCCGCTGGGGATCCGCACGTTGTCCTCGAGGACCCGGAAGGTCCCGTCACCGTCCCGGATGAGGTCGATCCCGGAGACGTGCACCCGCACGCCGTTGAGCGGCTGGATGTCGAAGGCCACCCGGTGGTAGTGGCTGGAGGTGGTGACGATGTGCCGAGGCAGCACCCGGTCGGTGATGATCTGCATCGGGCCGTAGATGTCGGCCAGGAAGGCCTCCAGCGCGGTGACCCGCTGGGCCACGCCGGCCTCGACGTGCGACCAGGTGTCGGCGTCGATGACCCGCGGCACGATGTCGAGCGGGAAGGGTCGCTCCTCGCCCTCGTAGTCGAAGGTGACGCCCTGGTCGTGGTAGCTCTTGCTGACGTACTCACCCCGGTTGCGGACGTCCTCCAGCCCGAAGGTGTCGAACTGGGTGGTGATCTGGTCGTATCCCGGACGCACCTGCCCGTCGGTGGTCATCGTCTCGTCGAAGATCGACGGCGTGGTCGGGTAGTCGGTGAACGCGCCAGTCATGCCGCAACCCTAGTGGCCGGCGAAGGGCCGCGGGTGAGGCCCCCGTGGCCCGGACGCTGTGGAAGCATGGGCGGTGACCTGACGTCATCCGCGTCCCCAGGAGGACACCATGCCCATCGCCACCCCCGAGGTCTACGCCGACATGATCGACCGGGCCAAGGCCGGCAGCTACGCCTACCCGGCCATCAACGTCAGCAGCAGCCAGACGCTGAACGCCGCGATCAAGGGCTTCGCCGACGCCGGCTCGGACGGCATCATCCAGGTCTCCACCGGCGGTGCGGAGTACTGGTCCGGCCAGGGGGTCAAGGAGATGGTGACCGGCGCCATGGCCTTCAGCGCCTTCGCGCACGAGGTCGCCAAGAAGTACGACGTCAACATCGCGCTGCACACCGACCACTGCCCGAAGGACAAGCTCGACGACTTCGTCCGACCGCTGCTGGCGGCCTCGGTCGAGCGGGTGCAGGGTGGGGGTCTGCCCTACTTCCAGTCGCACATGTGGGACGGCTCGGCGGTCCCGCTGGAAGAGAACCTCGAGATCGCCGAGGAGTTGCTCGAGCAGTGCGCGGCGGCCCGGATCATCCTCGAGGTCGAGATCGGCGTCGTCGGCGGCGAGGAGGACGGGGTCGCCAACGAGATCAACGACCAACTCTACACCACCCCCGAGGACGCCGTGGCCACGGTGCGCGCGCTGGGCAGCGGCGACAAGGGCCGCTACCTCACCGCGCTCACCTTCGGCAACGTCCACGGCGTCTACAAGCCCGGCAACGTCAAGCTGCGCCCGGAGATCCTGCAGACCGCGCAGGAGGCCGCCGCGCAGGCGTTGGGCGGCGACGCCGACAGCCGGCCCTTCGACCTGGTCTTCCACGGCGGCTCGGGGTCGACCCGGCAGGAGATCTCGGACGCGGTCGACTACGGCGTGGTGAAGATGAACATCGACACCGACACCCAGTACGCCTACACCCGTCCCGTCGCCGGCTTCATGTTCAGCAACTACGACGGCGTGCTGAAGATCGACGGCGAGGTCGGCAACAAGAAGCAGTACGACCCCCGCGCCTGGGGCAAGGTCGCCGAGGCGGCGATGACCGAGCGGGTGGTGGAGGCCTGCGAGAACCTGCGCTCCGCCGGGACCCACCGGTGAGCGCCGGCACCTCGGACCTGCTGGGCATCCCGCCCACCGAGCTGCCCGAGGACCCGGCCGCCAGGGGACTGGAGGAAGGCGACCCGCGCACGGTCGCGGCGGCTTACCCGACGTCCTGCCTCGCGTGGGCGACGCTCGCCGAGGACGCGCTGCACGAGGACGACGACGTGGCGGCCTACGCGTATGCCCGTACTGGTTACCACCGCGGTCTGGACCAGCTGCGCCGGGCCGGCTGGCGCGGGCAGGGACCGGTGCCGTGGGAGCACGAGCCGAACCGTGGCTTCCTGCGGGCGCTCGCGGCGCTGGCGACCGCCGCCGGTCGGATCGGGGAGACCGAGGAGCAGCACCGCTGCACCGAGTTCCTCCGCGCCTCCTCGGCGTCCGGGGCCCGTGAACTGGGGTTCTGAGTCCTGGTGAGCTCCCCGCCCGGTGGCGCGAGGGTCGTGTCGCGCCACCGGACCGGCCCGCCGATGTGCGAGCGGCGCCCGGGTCCGTGACCGCCCCGGGTGCCGCTCGCTCCCCATGATCGGATCGATCGCGTCCCCTGACGTGCGGTCCGACGAGCCCATACAACCACGCCCGACAACTTGTTACTGACATAAGTGTGTCAGTGGCCCTATCCTGCCATAGATGAATGCTCAACCAGGGTCCGTAGGGCTGACCGAGGCGGCCGAGCAGCTCTACCGGCACGTGCTGCGCTCGGCCCCCGCGCCGATGGCCGAGCACGCCGAGGCCCTGGGCTGGCGGCTGCGGCAGACCGAGCAGGTCATGCGCGACCTGGAGCGGATGCGGCTGGCCCGCCGCACCTCGGAGGGGACCGTCAAGGTCGACGACCCGCGGGCGAGCGTGGGGCGGCTGCTCGACTCCGAGGAGTCCGAGCTGGACGAGCGGCGTCGCCGGCTGCTGGGGCTGCGCGAGTCGTTGGACAGCTTCGAGTCGGACTACCGCCGTGGGCTGCAGCTCTCCGGCCCGCGCGTCCCGCCGTGGGAGCAGGTGGCGCCGACGGAGGCAGCAGGCGTCGTCGAGCACCTCATCCGCACCTCCCGCGGGTCGATCCGCCAGGTCACGGCCAAGATGGCGACCGGCCCGGCGCACGAGGACGCCGTCCGCAGCCAGTGGGACGGGCTCTCGACCGGGGGCCGGGACGTGCGCGGGATCTTCCCGCTGTCGGTGCTCACCGACCCGGAGTGGCACCCCTTCGCGCAGTGGCGGGCGGGCGCGGGGGAGCAGCAGCGCTACCTGGCCGACGACAACATCCGGGTCGAGTTCGCGATCTTCGGCCGCTCCGGCGTGCTGCTGGAGGAGAAAGGCGAGGACGCCGACTTCCTCCTGCTGCGACCGCCGGCCATCATCGACGCTTCGTGACGCTCTTCGACGAGCTCTGGCGGCGGGCCGAGCCGCTGATGTCCCGGGACGCCTCCGCGCAGGACGTCAAGCTGCTCGAGCTGCTCTCGCTCGGCTTCAAGGACGAGGCCATCGCCCGGCAGATGGGGCTCGGGCTGCGCACCGTCCGGCGACGGGTCGCGGCGCTCATGGACGAGCACGGGGTCGACACCCGCTTCCAGCTCGGGCTGGCCGTGAGCCGCCGGGGACTCGTGGAGTGACGCGGGGGCGACGCGGTCGGCATACCCGTGCCCGGCGTCGATAGAGTGAGGGGTCACCTGCCGCGAGAGAAAGGCACCACACCATGCCAGCCATCGTCCTGGTGGGCGCCCAGTGGGGCGACGAGGGGAAGGGCAAGGCGACCGACCTGCTCGGCTCGGACATCGACTACGTCGTGAAGTTCAACGGGGGCAACAACGCTGGTCACACCGTCGTCATCGGCGACCAGAAGTACGCCCTGCACCTGCTCCCGAGCGGCATCCTGTCCCCCGGGTGCACCCCGGTCATCGGCAACGGCGTCGTCGTCGATCTCGCCGTGCTCATCGAGGAGCTGGACGGGCTGGAGGCGCGCGGGATCGACACCTCGCTGCTGCGGATCAGCGCCAGCGCCCACGTCATCCCGCCCTACAACCGCGTCCTGGACAAGGTCAACGAGCGCTTCCTGGGCAAGCGGCGCATCGGCACCACCGGGCGCGGGATCGGCCCGACGTATGCCGACAAGATGAGCCGAGTGGGCATCCGGGTCCAGGACCTCTACGACGAGTCGATCCTGCGGCAGAAGGTCGAGGCGGCGCTGGACGTCAAGAACCAGCTGCTGCTCAAGATCTACAACCGACGTGCCGTCGAGGTCGACGAGGTGATGGAGGAGCTGCTCCGGCACGCCGAGCGCATCCGGCCGATGGTCACCGACACCGTCCTCGAGCTGGGGCAGGCGCTGGACGCCGGCAAGACGGTGCTCTTCGAGGCCGGGCAGGCGACCCTGCTCGACGTCGACCACGGCACCTACCCCTTCGTCACGTCCTCCAACGCCACCGCGGGCGGCGCGTGCACCGGCTCGGGGGTGCCCCCGACCCGCATCGACCGGGTCATCGGCGTGTTCAAGGCCTACTCGACCCGGGTCGGGGAGGGCCCGTTCCCCACCGAGCTGGAGGACGAGCACGGGCAGCACCTGCGCGACGTGGGTGCGGAGTACGGCACGACGACCGGGCGGCCGCGGCGGTGCGGGTGGGCGGACGTCGTGATCGGCCGCTACGCCCAGCGGGTCAACGGGCTGACGGACGTGGTGCTCACCAAGCTCGACGTGCTCACCGGCCTGGACACCGTGCCGATCTGCGTGGGCTACGACGTGCAGGGCCAGCGCTTCGACGAGATGCCCGTCAACCAGTCGGACTTCCACCACGCCCGGCCCGTCTACGAGGATTTGCCCGGCTGGTCCGAGGACATCACCGGTGCCCGCCGCTTCACCGACCTCCCGCTCGCCGCGCAGCGTTACGTCGAGCGGCTCGAGGAGCTCATCGGCGCACGGATCTCGGTCATCGGCATCGGCCCGGGGCGCGATGAGGTCATCGTCCGCCACGACCTGCTCGGGCGCGACGAGGCCGCTGTGGCCTGAGCGGGAGTGACGCCACCGCTCTCGACGGCCGGGCGCACCGGCGACGCTCTCGGGCCTGACGGCATACCCTGTGGCCATGGATGTGACGGTCGCCACCACCTTCGACGCGCCGCGCACCCTCGTGGCGGCCGTCGCCGGCGACCCGGACCAGGCGATGCGCTGGTACGCCAACATCCGGTCCGTGCAGTGGGAGGGCGACCCGGTGCTCCAGGAAGGTGCTCGGGTCGACTTCGTCGCCCGCTTCCTCGGCCGGCGGCTCGCCTACACCTACGAGATCGTCGACCTCGTGCCGGACGAGCGCCTGGTGATGCGTACCGACGACGGACCCTTCCCGATGGAGACCACCTACACCTGGTGGGACGAGGAGGAGGTCGAGGGACGTCCGCGCACCGGGATGAGCCTGCGCAACGCCGGTCGACCCACGGCGATGACCACGCTGGCCTCCGGTGCGGTGACGCTGGGTATGAAGCGCGCCATGCGCCGTGATCTGGAGCGGCTGCGGCTCGTGCTGCGCGAGGAGCAGGACGCCGAGCACGCCTGACACCGCGACCGGCCGCGCGGTCTGCGTCGACCGACCGCACGGTCTGCTCCGATGAGTTCAGCGCACCGCTCGGGTCCGACCACCGACGACCCCGGGACGAGAAGAGGTATGCCTGTGACCAGCTGGACGACGACGGAGCTGTGGGCCGCGGTGCACGCCGAGCGTGCGGCGCTCGCCGATGACCTCGCCACCCTGGCGCCGGAGCAGTGGGAGACGCCCAGCCTGTGCGGCCACTGGAGCGTGCGCGAGGTGGTGGCCCACCTCACCGCGGCGGCCAGCGTCGGCAGGGTCCGGTGGCTCACCAGCGTCTTGGGGGCGCGCTTCGACTTCGACCTGCACAACCAGCGCCGTCTCGCCGAGCACCTCGGTGCGTCCGCGGAGGAGACCCTGGCAGGGTTCCGGCGGGTCGTCGACAGCACCACCGCCGCCTCCGGCCACACCCCCGCCTGGCTCGGTGAGGTGATCGTCCACGGCCAGGACATCCGCGAGCCGCTCGGTCTCACGAGCGAGCCCGACCCGGGGCGTGCCGCGCAGGTGGCGGAGTTCTTCGCCGGCCGCGACTTCACGGTGCCCAGCCGGACCCTCGCCACGGGTCTGCGGCTCGAGGCCACCGACACCACCTTCGCCGCCGGTGACGGTCCGCTCGTGCGCGGCTCGACCCTGGCGCTCGTCATGGTCATGGCGGGACGAGCGGCCTACCTGCCCGACCTGTCGGGACCGGGCGTGTCGATCCTCGCGGACCGGTTGAGCTGACCGGAGAGGTATGCCCCGGGCTCAGGTGGGCAGGGCGGCGGTGAGGCGGGGGAGGGCGCGCTCGACCGGGCCGGGCAGGCCCGCGCCGAAGGGCGTGACGTCGACGACGTCGCCGGCCCGGCGGGGCCGCTTCCAGGTGCCGACGGCCCGGCCGGCACGCACCACCGTCGCGCGGAAGATGCCGTTGCCACCCGGGACGACCTCGGCCTCCTCGACCTTGCTGAGCACCGCTCCGCGGTCGCCGTAACCGAGCACGAGCTCGTCGAAGCCGGGCAGCAGCAGCGGGGCCGCGGTGCTGCGCCGCTGCGACGCGTAGCGCCCGACGACGGCCGGGTCGACCCAGTGCTCGACGTCGTCGACGGTGATGACCTCGAGCTGCTGCCGCGCGTCGTCCAGCACGGGCGCGACGTCGCGCTTGAGGAGCTTGGTCCACCACAGGAAGTCCGCGACGGGGACCGGGCCGTGGCTGCGGGCATACCGGGTGAACCACTCGAGCACCGCCTCCTCCCCCTCGAGGGGGCGCGGGTCGGAGATCCACTCCTCGGTGCGGACGAAGCGCTGCTCCCTGCCCTCGGTCGGGCCCTGGCATACCAGGCCGCTCAGGGCCAGGTGGAAGATCGAGTGGTAGCCGCGACCCTCGCCCGTCGCGTGGCCCGCCTCCTCCCAGATGCCGAGCAGCTCGCTGCGGGTCAGGCCCTCGCCGCCCAGCGCCTCGAGCGCCACCGTCTCGGCGCGCGCCAGCGTGGCGTCGTCCAGCCCGAGCTGCTCGCGGCGGCGGGTCGTCTCGCGCCGGACCCGCTCCGAGGTGAGCCCGAGCATCCAGCCGAGATCCTCGGCCGGCACGACGAAGAGCGTCCCGCGCATCGGCCAGCTGCGCACGATCGTGCCCGAGTCGTAGGCGTCGCGGACGTCCTGGAGCCGGCGGGACGTGGTGCGCAGGGCGATCGACACCGACGAGCCGGGGTAGTCCTGGCCCTGGGTGCAGGTCAGGTGCCGCACCACCTCGGTGGGCGAGGCCAGCGGGTCGACCAGCCGCTGCGAGAGCAGCCGCATCCGGGCCACGTCGGCCAGGGACCAGCGGTCGGCCCTCATGACCCCGTGCCCGGCGGCTGCCCGTCATCGCCGCCCACGGGCCCGTCGTCGGGGCTGTCCCATGTGTCGTCCGCGCTGGCTCCTGTAGCCCCGGAGCCGGCCTGCCCGGCGGCCTCGGCCGCCGCCTGTGCCGCGCGCGCCAGCCACGCCGGTGGGTCGCCGTAGCGCTGCGGCGGCACGAGCCGACCGGCCGCGCTGTCCGCGACCAGCTGCTGCAGCCGGGAGGTGCGGGTGGCCTCCCGCTTGGCGCCCGTCACCCAGGTGGCGACCTGCTTGCGGTAGCTGGGCGCGGCGGCCTCCCAGAAGGCCAGCGCGGCCGGGTCCGCGCGCAGCACCTGCTCCTGCTCCGGGGTGAGGTGTCGGTCGTCCCGCTCGAAGGAGTAGATCGCGGTGCGCTCGGGCGTCCGCGCCTCGTAGGCGGCGATCCCGGCCGGACGCATGAGCCCTTCGGCGGTCAGCCGCTCCACGTGGGCGACGTTGACCGCGCTCCAGATGCTGCACCGACGGCGCGGGGTCCACCGCTGGCGCCGCGCGTCGTCGTCGATCCGCTGGCTGACCGAGTCGATCCAGCCGAAGCACAGGGCCTGCGGCACCGCCTCGGCCCAGGTGAGGCCGCGTGGCTCGACGTGCCTCTTGTGCAGGCCCATCCAGAGCTCGTCGGCGCTCTCGTGGTGCTCCTCCAGCCAGGCGCGGAAGTCCTCCGGGCCGTCGAAGAAGACCGCCGGGCGGTCCGGGCTGCCACCCTCGCGCCAGCCCACCTCAGTCGCCGCCGAAGGTGAAACGGGTGCAGTCGGTCGGGAAGGAGAACCACGCGAGCGCCCGGTGCGGGGTGATCACGCGCAGCCCTCCGCCGTCCTCGCCCGACCAGGAGTCCGGCCCGGGGGAGTAGCCGGAGTCGGCATACTTCTCGAAGGCCTGCGCCAGCCGCTTGCCCAACTCGTCGGCCTCCGCGCGGGCGGCGTGCGACTCGCCCTCGACGATGACCACCTCCGTGCCGCTCTCCAGCGTCAGCGTGACCGCCGGGTTGGCCTCGACGTTGCGGGTATGCCTCGTCGTCGGGGCGCCGTCGTACCAGAACCTCCCGTCCAGCCAGACTCCCCAGCGGGGCACCGAGTGCGGACGGCCGTCGGGCCGCACGCTGGCCAGCCAGTAGTGCTGCGCCTCCCGCAGCCGCGCCTCCACCTCGTCCCAGCCGAGCTGACCCTCGGCGGTCTCCGGGATGCCGTAGCCCTCCGGGAAGGTCGGGCGGTCGGTCTGCGGGGTCCGCGCGGTGCTCATGACGAGACCGTAGCGCCGAGCACCGACAGGCGGGGCCGGCCGGACCGCTGCCCGGCGTCGTCACCCGCGTCGTGGCACGCTGGCCGGGTGGGAGCGCAGGAGGAGGCGCGCGGCGCGCCGCGACCGCTCACCTGGCCCGGCATGGCCTTGGGCGGGGTGCTGTCCGCCGTCGCCTTCGACGATCCGCAGCCGTCGGGCGACCCGTGGCACCGCGGGATCCCCGGGAACGCCCTGACCCTCATCATCGGGACGGGAGAGCCGTTCCTCGTCGGAGGCGGCACGTCGGGCCCACCGACCGGGGGGCGGGCGCTGCCCTCGCTGGTGGGCGGGCTGCAGACGCAGGGCGCCTGGACCCGGCAGCAGGGCCGATGGTCCGGGGTGCACCTCGCCCTCGACCCGCTCGCGGCGCGCGGGCTGCTCGGGATTCCCGCGGCCGAGCTCGCGCCCGGCGCGGACGGGCATACCACCGTCGAGGCCGACGCGGTGCTCCCGCGAGGGGTGCGCGCCCTCGCCGACCGCCTGGCCTCGGCAGGGACGGCGGAGCAGGCGGCGACGCTCGCCGCCTGGGCGCGCGCCCGGCCGGCCCCGCCGCCGAGGTAGGAGGTGGTCGCCGCCGTCCGTCTCATCCGGTGCCGGCACGGTCGGGTCCGCATCGGCGAGGTCGCCCGCCACGTGCACCTCAGCCCCCGTCAGCTGCGGACGGTGGTGCGCGCCGAGCTCGTGGTCGGGCCGAAGCGCCTGGCCCGCCTCGCCCGCTTCGAGCATGCCGCGGCCCGGGTGCGAGGCGGGGCTGACGGGAACCTGACCGACCTGGCGCACGCGACGGGGTATGCCGATCTCGCCCACCTCAACGCGGAGTGGCGCGACCTGATCGGCTGCTCCCCGACGACCTGGCTGGCGCAGGAGCGCCGAAACGTCCACGCGGAGGAGGGGACGGTGGGGGCAGACTCGGACCCATGACCGAGATCCGTGTATCCCCCAAGCTCGTCGTCCACGACGCCGATGCGGCTCTGACGTTCTACGCCGAGGTGCTCGGTGCGCGCCTGCTCACCCGCCACACGATGGGAGAGTCCGTCGTCTTCGCCGCGCTGGAGCTCCCCGGTGGCGGGCAGGTGCAGGTCAAGGACCCGGACGGCGTCGATGCGGCTCCTGCCCCCGAGGCGTCGGTGACGGGGACCGGCGTGATCCTCGACGTCCTCACCGACGACCCTGACGCCATCATGGCGCGGGCGCTCGAGCGAGGTGCGGAGCAGGTCTTCGAGGTCGACGACCAGCCGTACGGGTCGCGGCAGGGACGCTTCCGCGACCCGTTCGGGCACCAGTGGATCGTGGGCACCGAGGTCGGCATGAGCGACGCCGACGTGCAGGCGGCCCTGGACGATTGGGCGCGGCAGTCCTGAGCCACCGCGGTCGGTATGCGTTGCCCCGGCGACCCTGAGCCACCGCGGTGGATATGTGTGGCCCCAGCGACCCTGAGCCACCGCGGTGGGGATGTGCTGCCAGGGCAACACAACCCACCGCGGTCAGTTGAGCAGGGCGGCGGCGAGCTCCTCCGGCCTGCTCAGGGCGGCCATGTGCCCGCCCGGCACCACCTGCACCTCCAGGCCCAGCCGCTCGCGCGCCAGCCGCCGCTGGAAGTCGACCGGGAACAGCCGGTCCTCGGCGCCGGCGAGCACCTGCGTCTCGACCTCCGGCCACGACGCGAGCGGCCACGGCTCGGCGAAGGGCGTCTCGCTCTGCTCCGGCTCCGGCCGGACGAGCGCCTCGGCCCGCAGCGTCGGCGGCAGGTCGTGGAAGTACCGCTCGGCCTCGTCCAGCTTCCCGATGTCCACGCGGGAGTGCCCCGAGCCTTCCCACCACTGCCCGCCGCTCTCGCCCGGGGCCGGGATCATCGCGTTGAGCAGCACGAGCCGCCGCACGTCGAGCCGGTCGCACACCAGCGGTGCCGACAGCCCGCCCATCGAGTGACCCACCACGACGACCGGCCCCGGGTCGGTGCCGGCGGCGGCGACGATCGCATCGGCATACTCGCCCAGCCCGGCCGTGTCGTCACCGGCCGGGAGCTGGACCGCCACCGCGTCGCCGAGCAGCGGCACCAGCCGGTGCCAGTCCCAGGCCTGCCCGCCCGCCCCGGGGACCAGGATGAACCTCATGCCACTCGGACCATCCCCAGGCCCCGGACTCATCGGCACGCGCACGTGACGGGCAGCCGCCTCACCCCACCCAGACCCGGGCGTTGCGGAACATCCGCAGCCACGGGCTCGGCTCCTCGACCGTCCCGGTCGTCCACGACAGCTGCGCGTTGCGCTGCACCCGCTCCGGGTGCGGCATCATCGCGGTGAACCGCCCGTCCGGGGTGGTCACCGCGGTGAGGCCGTCGGGGGAGCCGTTCGGGTTCGCGGGGTATGCCCGCGCCACCTCCCCGTGGCCGTCGACGTAGCGCACGGCCGCCAGCCCGGCCCGGACCGCGTCGAGGTCACCCTGCCGGGAGAAGTCGGCGCGCCCCTCGCCGTGCGCCACCGCCACCGGCAGCCGTGACCCCGCCATACCGCTGAAGAAGATCGACGGGCCGTCGAGGACCTCCACCTGGGACAGCCGGGCCTCGTACTGCTCGCTGGCGTTGCGCACGAAGCGCGGCCAGGCCTGCGCACCGGGGATGTGCCCGGCGAGCGCGGCGAACATCTGGCAGCCGTTGCAGATGCCGAGGCCGAAGGTGTCCGGCCGCCCGACGAAGGTGTCGAAGGCGTCGGTGAGCCGCGGGTCGAAGAGCACCGAGCGCGCCCAGCCCTCGCCCGCACCCAGGGTGTCGCCGTAGGAGAAGCCGCCGGCGGCCACGAGCCCGACCACGTCGGCGAGGTCGAATCGCCCTGACTGAAGGTCGGTCATGTGGACGTCGTAGGTGTCGAACCCGGCTCGGTCGAAGGCGAAGGCCGTCTCGACGTGGCTGTTGACACCCTGCTCGCGCAGAATCGCGACCCGCGGCCGCGCGCCGCGCGAGACGTAGGGCGCGCTGACGTCCTGCGCCGGGTCGAAGCTGGGGCTCACGACGAGCCCGGGTGCGTCCCCGCCGACCGCGGCGTGCTCCTCGTCGGCGCAGGCCGGGTTGTCGCGCAGCGCGGCGATCCGCCAGGAGACCTCGTCCCAGGCCTGCGCGAGGTCCCGCAGCGGCTCGTCCAGGGCATACCTGCCGCCCCCGCCCGCGCGCACCCGCACCCGGCGGTCCCCGGTGACCCGCCCCAGGCTGACGACCGAGGGGAAGCCGTGAGGCTGCAGCACCGCGACGGCCTCCTCCAGGCGCCCCTGCGGCACCTCGAGGACGACGCCGAGCTCCTCGGCGAAGAGCGCGGCCAGGGCCGGCGTCAGCTTGTCCTCCGTGCCGTCACCGGTCGGGTCGGCCGAGTGGGGCACCTCGATGTCGAGACCGACACCCCCGGCCATCGCCATCTCGACCAGCGTCGCCCAGAGCCCGCCGTCGGAGCGGTCGTGGTAGGCCGTCACCAGCCCCTGCGCCCGCAGCTCGATCAGCGCCGCAGCCAGCCCGGTGATCCGCGCCGGGTCGTCCAGGTCCGGGACGGTGCCCCCGAAGCCGCCCCGCACCTGCGCCAGGATCGAGCCGCCGAGCCGGTCCCGGCCGCCACCGAGATCGACGAGCAGCAGCTCGGAGCCCTCGTGCAGCTGCGGGGTGAGGGTGCCGCGGACGTCGGGCAGCGAGGCGAAGGCGGAGACGACGAGCGACACCGGCGACACGACGGCCTGCTCCTGCCCGTCCCCGTCGGTCCACCGGGCGCGCATCGACAGCGAGTCCTTGCCGACCGGCACCGAGACCCCCAGCGCCGGGCACAGCTCCAGCGCGACGGCGCGCACGGTGTCGTAGAGCGCGGCGTCCTCACCGGGCTCGCCGCAGGCGGCCATCCAGTTGCAGGAGAGCTTGACCCCGGAGAGAGGAGCGCCTGCCTCCAGCGGCGTGACCGGGGCCGCGAGCAGGTTGGTCATCGCCTCGCCGACCGCCATCCGTCCCGAGGCAGGGGCATCCACCGCCGCCAGCGGCATCCGCTCTCCGGTGGCCATCGCCTGCCCGGCCAGGCCCGCCAGGTCGGTCAGCGTCACGGCGACGTCCGCGACCGGCACCTGCCACGGCCCCACCATCTGATCCCGGTGGCTCAGCCCGCCGACGGTGCGGTCGCCGATGGTCACGAGGAAGCGCTTGGAGGCCACGCTCGGGTGCCGCAGCACGGCATACGCCGCGTCCCGCAGCGCGTCGCCCTCGAGGGAGAGGTCGACGTCGTCCCCGCGCCGCACCACCCGCGCCACGTCGCGGGTCATCCGGGGCGGCTTGCCGAGCAGCACCTCCATCGGCATGTCGACCGGGTGATCAGCCTCGGACTCCGCCGAGTGGCCCACTCCGGCACCGGGATCCCCCTCGACGGCCGGCGCAACCGGGCCACTCGGCGCCATCGGGCCGCGGCCAGGATCTGCCTCGCCCTGGGTGACGACCAGCTCGCTGTCGTCCTGCGCGACGCCGACGACGGCATACGGGCAGCGCTCGCGCGCGCAGAGCGCGGCGAACTCCTCCAGCGACCCCGGCGCGATCGCCAGGACGTAGCGCTCCTGGCTCTCGTTGGACCAGATCTCCTTGGGGGAGAGGCCGGACTCGGCCACCGGCACCATCGCCAGGTCGAAGCGGGCGCCCAGCCCGGCGTCGTCGACCAGCTCGGGGAAGGCGTTGGACAGCCCGCCCGCGCCGACGTCGTGGATCGCCAGCACCGGGTTGCGAGCACCCTGCGCCCAGCAGTGGTTGACGACCTCCTGGGCGCGGCGCTGCATCTCGGGGTTGCCGCGCTGCACCGAGTCGAAGTCCAGGTCGGCGGCGTTGGCGCCTGCAGCCATCGAGCTGGCGGCCCCACCGCCCATGCCGATCCGCATCCCCGGCCCGCCGAGCTGCACGAGCAGCGTGCCGGCGGGGAAGCGGACCTTCTCCGTCTGGTCGGCGCTGATCGTCCCGAGCCCGCCCGCGCTCATGATCGGCTTGTGGAAGCCGCGCCGCACGCCGTCGACGGTCTGCTCGTAGACGCGGAAGAACCCGCCGAGGCCCGGGCGGCCGAACTCGTTGTTGAAGGCCGCCGCTCCCAGCGGTGCCTCGACCATGATCTCCAGCGGGCTCGCGAGGTGGTCGGGCCCGCTCGCCCCGCCACCGCTCTCCCACGGCTCGTCCGTGCCCGGCAGCCGCAGGTTCGACACCGCGAAGCCCACGAGCCCGGCCTTGGGTGCGCTGCCCCGGCCGGTGGCGCCCTCGTCACGGATCTCTCCGCCCGCGCCGGTCGCGGCCCCCGGGAACGGCGAGATCGCGGTGGGGTGGTTGTGCGTCTCCACCTTCATGAGCACGTGCACGTCGTCCTCGCGCAGGGCATACCGGCTCGGGCCGGTGCGCCCGTCCCTGGGGGCGAAGCGCTGCGTCCGGCCTCCCGCCATGACCGAGGCATTGTCCTTGTAGGCCACGACCGTGCCCGCGCCCGCCACCTGCTCGGTGTGCCGGATCATCCCGAAGAGGCTCTGCCCCTGTGCCTCGCCGTCGATGACGAAGTCGGCGTTGAAGATCTTGTGCCGGCAGTGCTCGGAGTTGGCCTGGGCGAACATCGTCAGCTCGACGTCGGTCGGGTTGCGGCGCAGCGCGGTGAAGGCCTCGACGAGGTAGTCGATCTCGTCCGGCGAGAGCGCCAGCCCGTAGCGCGCGTCGGCCTCCTCCAGCGCGCCTCGTCCGCGCCCGAGGATGTCCACCCGCTCCATCGGCTCGGCGACCCGGTCGGCGAAGAGCAGCGTCAGGGCGTCCCGCCCGGGGAGCGCCGACTCGGTCATGCGGTCGTGCAGCAGGTCGGCGCACGCGCTCCAGGTGGCCTCGTCGAGCGGTCCGCCGCCGACCTCGAGCCGGAGCTCGGTCACCCGCTCCACCCGCTGCACGTCGAGGCCGCAGTTGAGCAGGATGTCGGTGGCCTTGCTCGACCACGGCGAGATGGTGCCCAGCCGGGGGGAGACGACCACCCGCGCGGTATGCCCGCCCGCGGCGCCGGCCTCGTCCCCGCGGTCTTCGTCGTCCTCCTCGCCCGGCCACGGGTCGCCGTAGGTGAGGATCGCGCGCAGGTCGGCGAGCTCCTCGGTGCCCGGTTCCTGGTCGGTGGCGACGACGTGCAGGTGGCGGGCGGCGACCGAGGTGACCTGCGGGGCGACCCGCCGCAGCCGGGCCAGCAGGGCGGCGGCGCGGAAGTCGGAGAGGGCGGACCCGCCCGGCAGGACGGTGAGGACGTGGTCGGCCATGGCGGTGCGGCTCCGGAAGGGTCGGCGGGGTCAGCGGGTGGGGGTGAAGGGGTGCCCGGTGAGGGCCTCGTAGGCCTCGACGTAGCGGGCCCGGGTGAGCTCCACGACGGACTCGGGCAGCGCAGGGGGAGCGGTGTCGCCCCCGCGGTCCCACCCGCTGGCCGGCGAGGTCAGCCAGTCGCGCAGGACCTGCTTGTCGTAGGACGTCTGGGTCCGGCCCGGCGTCCAGTCGTCGGCGCGCCAGAAGCGTGAGGAGTCCGGGGTGAGCACCTCGTCGGCGAGGACGACCTGCACGGCGTCGGCGTCCACCTCGTCCCACGCCGACGCACCGCCGGCACCCTGCGGGACGTCGGCCGGGTCCACGCCGAACTCGACCTTGGTGTCGGCGATGAGGATGCCCCGGTCGGCGGCGATCGCGTTGCCCCGGTCGAGGATTTCCACCGTCAGGTCACGCACCCGCGCGGCCAGCCGCGGGCCCACCAGCGCGGCGACCCGCTCCACGCTGATCGGCTCGTCGTGCTCGCCGACCGGCGCCTTGGTGCTCGGGGTGAAGACCGGCTCCGGCAGGCGTGACCCGTCGACCAGGCCCGGGGGCAGCTCGACACCGGACACGGTGCCGGTCGCGGCATACTCCGCCAGACCCCCACCGGTGAGGAAGGCGCGGGCGACGCACTCGACCGGCAGCATCCTCAGGCGCCGCACGTAGACCGCGCGCCCGGCGACCTCGTCCGGCACCTCGGTCGACACCACGTGGTGCGGGGCGAGGTCGGCGAGCTGGTCGAACCACCAGAGCGAGAGCTGGGTCAGGACCGCGCCCTTGTCCGGGATCGGGGTGTCGAGGACGTGGTCGTAGGCGCTGACCCGGTCCGAGGCCACCAGCAGCAGCCGGGACTCGTCGACGGTGCCGTCGGCGTGCAGCGGGGCATACAGCTCGCGCACCTTGCCGGAGTAGAGCAACTCGTGCCCCTCGAGCGACAGCGTCACCTCAGGCCTCCTGCCCGGGGACGACGACCTCGCCCCGCTCGGCGGCGAGCCCGATGTCAGGTCGGGTATGACTGCCGCGCAACGTGATCCGGCCGGCGGCCTCGTAGGCGCGCGAGCGGGCCCCGGGCAGGTCGTCGGCCAGGCTGACGACGCTGAGCACCCGCCCCCCGGACGAGACGAGCCCGCCGGCCTCGTCGCCCGTCGACGTCTCCCGGCGGGTTCCGGCGTGCAGCACGTGCACGTCCTCGACCTGCTCGGCCTGCTCGATCCCGCCGATCGTGTCGCCCGTCGCAGGCGTGCCGGGGTAGTGCTCGGCCGCGACCACGACGTTGACGCTCGTGCGCGGCGACCACTCCAGCTCGGGCAACCCGGACAGCTCACCCTCCGCCGCCGACCGGAGCACCACGCCGAGCGGGGTCCGCAACCGGGCGAGCACCACCTGCGTCTCGGGGTCCCCGAAGCGCGCGTTGAACTCGACGACGCGCGGCCCGTCCGCGGTGAGCGCGAGACCGACGTAGAGCACCCCGACGAAGGGGGTGCCCCGCCGCGCCATCTCCGCGACCGTGGGGCGGGCGACGGTGTCCAGGACCTGCGGCACGAGGTCGGCCGGTGCCCAGGTGAGCGGTGAGTAGGCCCCCATCCCCCCGGTGTTGGGCCCGGTGTCCCCCGCACCGGCCCGCTTGAAGTCCTGGGCCGGCTCCAGCGCGACGACGGTCCGACCGTCGCTGAGGCAGAAGAGCGACACCTCCGGACCGTCGAGGAAGTCCTCGACGACGACGGCGTCCGCGCGCTCCAGGCAGGCGGTGGCGTGCTCCCTCGCCCGTGCCCGGTCGGTCGTCACGACGACGCCCTTGCCGGCGGCCAGGCCGTCCTCCTTGACGACGTAGGGCGAGCCGGTCGCGTCCAGCGCGCGCTCCACCTCGTCCACGGTGGTGCAGACGTGGGCGGCCGCGGTCGGCACGCCGGCCGCAGCCATGACCTCCTTGGCGAAGGCCTTGCTCCCCTCGAGCGCGGCAGCCTGCGCCGACGGTCCGAAGCACGGTATGCCCGCCTCCCGGAGCGCGTCGCGACACCGGCGACCAGCGGCGCTCGGGACCGACGACCACGAGGTCTGCACCCTCGGAGCGTGCCGCGTCGACGACGGCGGTGGGGTCCGCCGGATCGCCGGGGAGACAGCCGGTGAGGTCGGCGATCCCCGGGTTGCCGGGCAGCGCCACGACGCGGTCGACCGAGGGATCGAGGGTCAGGGAGCGGACCAGCGCGTGCTCGCGCGCACCGGAGCCGAGGACGAGGACCACCACGGCATGTCAGCCTAGTGGGCGGGTCCGGGGGCCGGGGCCACCGGTCGGACGGGGTGTGCACACCGCCGACGGTGACCGACCGGGACCGGGCCGCACGGCGGGGTGACAGGGGTGGTCCCCTGAGAGGCAGGGGGGGGTATCTCCCAGGGGACCACCTGCAGGGCAGGGTCTGCACGGACTGATGGGGGGCTGCCCGTGCGACTCGCACTTCCCTGCTGTCGACCGAAGCCGACATGCTCAACAGTGACATATCGCGGGGGCGATGTCACGCCCAGAGGTGTCGGGGGCTGCCATTGACGGAGATCCGTCATGATGGGTGCCATGGATGCCTCTGCACCCGCCCGGCTGCACGGCTCGGCCTACGAGGAGTTCGTCATCGGGGTGTTCCGTCGCGCGGTCCGCTTCGGCATCCCGACGCGCGAGCTCTTCCGCGGCGAGGGACTGACCGACGCCGAGATCGACGATGCCACGGCGGAGCTGGAGGCGCGCGGCTTCCTGCGCGCCGGTGACGACCCCGACACCTGGGTGGTCATCCCGCCCCGGGAGGCGGTCGCCCGGCACGCCGAGGTCACCGAGCACCGGCTGCGGCTGGCCCGGGCGACCGCCGGCGAGCTGGAGCGGGCGTGGCGTCGGTCGACGCTGGACGCCACGACCGGACGGTTGCCGGGGATGGACCTGCTGGGCGGGGTCGACGACATCATCGGCCGCATCACCGCCATGCACATCGCGACCACGGACCGGCTGTGGTGGGCCGTGGACGGGTCGGTCGCGAGCCGCACCCTGCTCGCGCGGGCCGCCGAGGACCCCTCCTTGCTGTCGGTCCGCCACGGGGTCGACCGACGGCTGATCCTCGACACCTCGCTGCTGGAGCTGCCGAGCGCGGTCGCCGTCATGGAGGCCGCGCTGCGCGAGGGTGCCGCGGTGCGGACCGGCAACGGGGTGCCGGTGAGCGCGGTGGTGTGCGACAGCGACGCGACGCTCATCGACATCAGCCGGTTCGAGCCGGACGGCGTGGGGTCCTTCGAGGCGCGGCTGGCGGCGCCCGTGGCCGCCGTGGCCAACCTCATCGAGCGGACCTGGACCCTGGCCGCCCCGATGCGGCCGATGCAGGAGGCCGCCGAGCGCAAGGAGGTCGGGGGCTCCTCGGCGCCGCTGGACGAGCGGGACCAGGCCATCCTCGCGCTGCTGGCCAGCGGCGCCTCGGACCAGGTGATCGCCCGCCGCCGCGGGATCTCGGTGCGGACGGTGGAGCGCCGGGTCCGCTACATCATGGAGCACCTCGGGGCCGCGACCCGCTTCCACGCGGGGGCGCAGGCCGTGCGGCGTGGCTGGGTCTGAGGGACCCGCGGGATAGACTGCGGTCTTTGCGGGGGCGGACGTGACCGCCCCGGGGCCTACGCACCGGATATGAGGTGGGCGGATGACGGACGTGGTGTCGACCGACCGCGAGGTCGCGGCGCAGATCGCCGCGGAGCAGGCGCACGTGGACCGGGTTTACGACGAGCTGGGCAAGGCAGCCGCGCGGGTCGAGCTCGTGCACGCCGAGGGGATGTCGCGGGGGCAGACCGACCGTCGGGGGACGGGGGACCCGAGGGAGGAGGAGCTGGCGGGGCTGTTCGAGCGGGACGCGCTGGTCTACTCCGCGAGCAAGCGCCGGGCCTCGCTGGAGCACCAGCACGAGGGGCTGGTCTTCGGCCGGCTCGACCTGGAGCACGAGGTCGCCGACGAGCACGGCTCGACCCGGGAGGTCCGCTACGTCGGGCGCCTCGGCGTCCGCGACGACGACTACGAGCCGCTGGTCGTGGACTGGCGTGCGCCGGCCGCCGCACCCTTCTACCGCGCCACGCCGGTCGACCCGCAGGGCGTGCTCCGCCGCCGGGTGCTCCGGTGCCGCGGCGAGCAGGTGGTCGGGGTGGAAGACGACCTCATGGTCGCCGACCCGCCGGACGACGTCGTCGTGGTCGGCGACGGTGCCCTGATGGCCGCCCTGACCCGCAGCCGCGGCTCGCGGATGCGCGACATCGTCGCGACCATCCAGCAGCACCAGGACGAGGCGATCCGGGCCCCGGCCCGTGGCGTCACCGAGATCACCGGTGGGCCCGGCACCGGCAAGACGGTGGTCGCCCTGCACCGGGCCGCCTACCTGCTCTACTCCGACCGGCGCCGCTTCGAGGGAGGCGGTGTGCTGGTCGTCGGACCGTCCGCGGCCTACACGGCATACATCGAGCGGGTCCTGCCCTCGCTCGGCGAGGACTCGGTCGTGCTCCGCTCGCTGGGCGATGTGCTGGCGGGGATCACGGCCACCCGGCTCGACCCGCCCGACGTCGCGGCGACCAAGGGCAGCCTGCGGATCCGTCGGCTGCTCGCGCGCCTCGTGCGCGAGCCCATCCCCGGTGCGCCCACCCAGCTGCGGACCTTCGTCGGCGGGCACGCGATCCGGCTCGACGCCCCGGCGCTGGACCGCGCCCGCGCGCAGGTGCTGCGGCACCACCACCGCAACGCCGGTCACGACGCCGCCGTCGAGGCGCTGGCCCAGCTGGCATGGGCACAGGTCGACCAGGGGGAGCGGGAGGACTTCGTCGACCGGTTCACCGACTCCGGCGACGTCGAGGCCTTCATGCGGCAGTGGTGGGCACCGGTGGACCCCCGCGAGATGCTCTTGTGGCTCGCCGACGACGAGCTGGTCGGGCGGCTCGGGGGCGTGTCGCCGCAGCAGGCCGCGGGCCTGGCGGCGTCCTACCGCGAGGCGCTGCAGCTCGGCACCTGGAGCGTCGCGGACGTGGCGCTCGTCGACGACCTGGCCGCGCGGCTGGGCCCTCCGGTCGAGCTGCCGAGCGAGGACCGCGGGTTCTTCGAGATCGAGGAGCTCGACGACGCCTCGCAGTACGGCGTCTCCGCACTGCGCGTGGGCGCGGACGGCGAGTCCGTCGCTGCCGTGTCCGGCGGCGGGGCGGGGTCGCGGGTGTCGGCCGACCCTCGGGAGCGGTTGCTCGCCGGGCGCCCCGCGGAGGCCGAGGAGTATGCCCACGTCCTGGTGGACGAGGCGCAGGACCTCTCCCCGATGCAGTGGCGGATGCTCGGCCGGCGCGGCCGGTGGGCGTCGTGGACGGTCGTCGGTGACCTGGCCCAGGCCTCCTGGGACGACCTGCGCGAGGCCGGGCAGGCGCGGGAGGAGGCCTTCGGCACCGCGCCGCGGCAGGCCTTCCACATGGACACCAACTACCGCAACGCGCGGGAGATCTTCGACCTGGCCGCCCGGGTCATCACCGAGCACGTCCCCGAGGCAGACATCCCGCGGGCCGTCCGCGAGACCGGGCACGAGCCGCAGGAGCTCTCGCTGCCGACGGCCGCGATCCCCGGGGCCGTCGCTGACGCGGTCCGCGAGCTGCGCGACGAGGTGCCGGGCCAGATCGCCGTCATCGCCCCGTGGTCCTGGCACGGAGGGCTGGAGCCGGTGGTGACGGGCGAGCAGGTCGTGCTCGTCGACCCGCTGTCCACCAAGGGGCTGGAGTACGACGCCACGGTGGTGGTGGACCCGGACGGCATCGTCGCCGAGTCCCCCGGTGGGGTCCGCGCGCTCTACGTCGTGCTCACCCGTGCCGCGCACCGCAGCGCCATCCTGCGTCCTGTGGACGAGGCCGCCCCCGGCGTCGGTGGGGGCCGTTAGGGTCAGGTGTCGTGAGCACCGCCCTCTACCGCCGCTACCGGCCCGAGACCTTCTCCGACGTCATCGGGCAGGAGCACGTCACCGAGCCGTTGATGCAGGCGCTGCGCGCGGAGCGGGTCAACCACGCCTACCTCTTCTCCGGGCCGCGAGGCTGCGGCAAGACCACCAGCGCCCGCATCCTCGCCCGGTGCCTCAACTGCGAGCAGGGGCCGACCCCGGAGCCGTGCGGGCAGTGCGAGTCCTGCGTGGCGCTGGCGCGCGACGGCGCCGGCTCGGTCGACGTCATCGAGATCGACGCGGCCAGCCACGGGAGGGTCGACGACACCCGGGAGCTGCGCGAGCGGGCCGCCTTCGGCCCGGCGACGGCGCGCTACAAGATCTACATCATCGACGAGGCGCACATGGTGAGCCGGGAGGGCTTCAACTCGCTGCTCAAGATCGTCGAGGAGCCACCGCCGCACGTGAAGTTCATCTTCGCGACCACCGAGCCGGAGAAGGTCCTGGCGACCATCCGCTCCCGGACCCACCACTACCCCTTCCACCTCGTCCCGCCGCAACGGCTGACGGCCTACCTCGAGCAGCTGTGCCGGGCCGAGGGCGTCGAGCTGGAGCCGGGGGTGCTGTCCTTCGTCACCCGCGCCGGCGGCGGGTCGGTGCGCGACTCGCTCTCGGTGCTGGACCAGCTGATCTCCGGGGCCGGCGAGGGCGGTCTCACCTACGAGCGGACCGCCGCGCTGCTGGGTTTCACCGACGTGGAGCTGCTCGACGCGGTGGTCGAGGCGGTGGCTGCCGGTGACGCCGCGACCGTCTTCGGGCAGATCGACGGGGTCATGGAGTCGGGGCACGACCCGCGACGTTTCGTCGAGGACCTGCTGGAGCGCTACCGCGACCTCATCGTGCTGGCGGCGGTGGGCGAGCGCTCCGGCGGCCTGCTCCCGGGGCTGCCCGAGGACCAGGTCGAGCGGATGCGGCGACAGGCGCAGGCCCACGGCACGGCCGCGCTCTCGCGCGCGGCAGACCTGGTGAGCCGCGGCCTGTCGGAGATGACCGGCGCGGTGTCCTACCGCCTCATGCTGGAACTGCTCGCCGCCCGGCTGCTGCTGCCGGCCGCCCAGGGCGAGGACGGCTACGGCACCCGGCTGGAGCGGATCGAGCGGCGGCTCGGCGCCGGGGGCGATGCGCCGGGTCCCGCCCGGCCCGAGGGTGCTGTCCCGGGCCCGGACCGTTCCGGGGGCGCCGGCGGCTCCCACCGCGGCGAGCGGCCTGCGCAGGCCCCGCGACCGGCGGAGACCCAGCAGCCCGGGCACCTCGACACCGCGGCCCTGCGCCGGCAGTGGCCCGAGATCATCGCGGCGGTCCGGCAGATCAGCCGGCGCACCGCCGGCGCGCTGGACTCCATGCAGGTCGTCGACTACGACGGGCAGCGGCTGCTCGTCGGGATGCCGGACGAGCGCTGGATCCGGCACTTCATGGGCACCTCCCACGAGGAGGCGCTGCGGCAGGGCGTGCTCGACGCGCTGGCGCTCGACACGAGGATCGAGGCGACCGTGCTCGGTGGGGGCGACGGACCCCCGAGCGGTCCCGGAGGCCCGGGCAGCGGGCCCGCTGGTGACCGTGGCCCCGCTGCTGGGCGCGAGGGGGGCGAGGGGGGCGGCGCGGAGCCCGCACCGGAGGTCGCGTCGCCGACCGTGGCCGGGGACGAGGGACCTCCGCCCGAGGAACCGCCCCACGGGCCGGAGGACGAGGTCGGGGCCGGCGAGGCGGAGCACGGCGCTGCACCCACCCCCGGACACCTCGGCGGTGCCCCGAGCGCCGAGGCGGTGCCCCAGGGCATACCCGACACCCCCATGCGCGGCCGGATCCGCACCCGTGCCGACCGGTCCTCCACCCCGACCCAGCGGTCGGACAGCGGGGCGGCGCCGGTCCGGGGTCGTGGTGGCCGACCTCCCGCGTCACCGGGAGAGGCGTCGACCGGTGACGCCGCTCTGGCCGAGCAGCTGGGCGCCGGAGGGGGCCGTCCGCAGGCCGCCGACCAGCCCGAGTGGTCGCAGCAGGCCCGCGGGACGCAGGGGGCACCTGACTGGGCCACCGGCGGGTCGCCGGGCCCGGGCGAGCGGGCGGGCGCGGACGACGACACGGCTCCCGAGCTCTCCGGGCCTGATCCCTCCGGGCCCGACTCCTCGGGCCCCGATCGCTCGACCCTCGGCGCTCGTGACCAACCGACGTCCGCACGCGACCGGGCACCCGGTGGGGATGCGCCGAGCGACGACGACGAGGACCTGGCGACCTCCGGGGCCGTGGGCCAGCCGGTGGTGGAGAGCGTGCTGGGCGGTACTGTCATCGCCATCAACGACGACCCCGTGGCGTGAGGACGAGCCGGCCATGATCTACGAGCTGCTGCACCCCGTGGTGACGCCGTTGGCCACCGCGATCTGGCGGCCCGAGGTGGTCGGCCGGGAGCACGTCCCGATGCAGGGCCCGGTGATCCTCGCGAGCAACCACCGCTCCTTCATCGACAGCGTGGTCATCCCGCTCACCTCGCCGCGGCAGGTGGCCTTCCTGGCCAAGTCGGAGTACTTCACGGGGACCGGCGTGCGCGGCTGGATCAGCCGCGAGTGGTTCACCGGCGTCGGCTCGATCCCCGTGGACCGCGACGACACCCGCGCCGCCCAGAAGTCGCTGGACCTGGCCCTGACGCACCTGCGCGAGGGGGGCGCTTCGGCATCTACCCGGAGGGTACCCGGTCGCGCGACGGCCGCCTCTACCGCGGCAAGACGGGGGTGGCCTGGCTGGCGCTCGAGGCAGGTTGCCCGATCGTGCCGGTGGCGCTCCAAGGCACGCAGGACATCCAGCCAGTCGGCTCCCGGCTCCCCCGTCGGGCGAAGGTGCGCGTCGAGTTCGGCACCCCGATCGAGGTCACCGGACGCTTCGACGGCGTGCCGCAGGGACGCGCCCGGCGCGAGCTGACCGACGAGGTCATGCAGCGCATCCTGGCCATGTCCGGGCAGGAGTGGGCCGGGGAGTACGCCCAGCGCTCCGGCGACCTGCCCGCCTGAGCGCGTCCCGACGGCGGCCAGGGCGGCGGGCGTGCCGTGGGCGCGGGTGTCGGTGGCACGGCATACAGTGGCGTGCTGTGTATGAAGGCGTGGTCCAGGACCTGATCGACGAGCTCGGCCGGCTGCCCGGCGTCGGTCCCAAGGGTGCTCAGCGCATCGCCTTCCACCTGCTGGGGGCCGACCCGGAGGACATCACCCGGCTCGCCGAGGCACTGCTGCAGATCCGGGAGAAGGTGCGCTTCTGCGAGATCTGCGGCAACGTCGCCGAAGCGCAGCGGTGCCGCATCTGCCTGGACGACCGGCGTGACCCGAGCATGATCTGCGTCGTGGAGCAGAGCCAGGACGTCGCGGCGATCGAGCGGACCCGCGAGTTCCGGGGCCGCTACCACGTGCTCGGCGGGGCCATCAACCCGATCGGCGGGGTCGGGCCGGAGGACCTGCGCGTCCGTGAGCTGGTCGCGCGCCTGGCCGACGGCGAGGTCGCCGAGGTCATCATCGCCACCGACCCCAACCTCGAGGGGGAGGCCACGGCCACCTACATCGCCCGGCTGCTCAAGCCCTACGAGGGAGTGCGGGTCAGCCGGCTCGCCTCCGGCCTGCCGGTGGGCGGCGACCTGGAGTATGCCGACGAGGTCACCCTCGGCCGCGCCTTCGAGGGCCGCCGGATGATCTCCGCGCCCACCTCGACCGCGGGCTGAGCCAGCACTGCCGCCGGGCCTGCGCACGGGGCGGCGCAGGTCGAGTGGAGTCTGGTCCTGAGGTCCGCGGTCATCTACCCCTAGGGTGGGTGCATGGTCGACGAGGACTGGACGCAGCCGGCGCAGGACATGCACGCCGAGGTGGAGGCCTACTTCACCAGCCTGGAGACGGTCGCCTCCGGCGACGAGGCCGGGACGGTGCTGCCGTTGCTGCTGCTCAGCGTGGGACAGCTCTGCTCCGCCGGCGCCCGACTGGGTGCCCTGGTCGACGTGGTGCCGCGGGAACGCTTCGAGCCGGACGCGGGCCCGGACGCCGACCTGGAGCGCATCCGGGAGCAGCTGCACGACCTGCTCGGCGGGCTGGACGACTACTGCGACCTGGAGGACCCGGTGCTCACCGGCGAGGTCACCCGTGGGTCGCTGACCGACGACCTGGTCGCCGTAGCGGCGGACCTCGCGCACGGGCGTGAGCACTTCGTGGCGGGCCGACCCACCGAGGCGATGTGGTGGTGGCAGTTCAGCTACCTGTCCTCCTGGGGGGAGCGGGCGGCGTCCGCGCTGCGGGTCCTGCACACGCTGCTCGCGCACGTGCGCCTGGACGCGGACGACGAGCAGGTCATGGAGGCCGAGCTCGCGGCGCTGCACGGCGGCGTCTGAGCAACCACGGACGACGCTCGGCCGGGACGTGGGCCGAGCCAGCGGTGCGCACCCTCAGGCGAGGTCGTTGGGCTCGGTCGCCGGGTCGAGCGGGGCGCCCGAGCGGTAGGCGGCGCGGCCGAGCGCGTTGGAGGCCACCGAGCTCATGATGATGAAGCCGGCGATCGCCACCAGGAGCTTGATCAGGTCGACGACGTCGAAGCCGTGGGTCCAGACGTGGTGGACGTAGACGCCGGTCACCATCCACGGGATGCCCATGCCGGTCGCGCCGGAGAGCACGTTGATCCGGGACAGCCCGTCGCGGGCCCGCAGCATCGCCAGCGCGCTGGTCAGCACGAAGAGCGCGCCGCCGATGCACAGCACGCCGACGACCACGAGCAGGACGACGTTCATCGCTGCCCCCTGGTGAGGATGCGGGCCAGGGAGACGGTCGCGAGGATGCCGACCAGTGCCGCCAACGAGGCGACGTCGAGCAGGACGACCGACCCCGAGGCCATGCCGATCATGAGGAAGATCCCGACCGCGCAGAAGTAGACCAGGTCGCTGACCGCCGCGACCGAGGCGTCGTCGCGGGCGGTCATGACCCGGACCAGCCCCAGCACCGCCGCGAGCAGCAGGATGCCGACAGTCGTCCAGACGATGAGGCTCACGAGGCTCCACCTCCATCGTGCGCTCGCTGCGGCGGGGCCCGCGAGTCACGGTCAGCAGCCGACGCTCCATGCCGCGCAGCTCGGTGACGACCTCCTCGCGGTCGGTGCCGTAGAGCGCGTGCACGTAGAGCGTCGGCGGGGAGTCTCCCGTCCGGGGGGCGATGCCGACGGTGATGGTCCCCGGCGTGATGGTGATGGAGGAGGCCATGGTGCTGATCTCCAGGTCGGTCTCGCAGTGCAGCGGCAGCGCGACGATGGCCGGGGACATGCGCAGCCCCGGCGTCACCACGTCGACGCCGATCCGCAGCGCGCCGCGGATCACCTCGGACGCGAGCCAGCCGCCGTAGACGACGACCCGTAGCGGGTTGACGATCATCCGAGCACCGCCTCGACGTAGGGGGCGAGGTCCACCAGGCCGGTCGCGGCCCGCGTCGTGATCTCCATCAGCGGCCCGGCGAGGACGAACATCGCCAGCTGGGTTACCACGAGCACGGCCATCGGTGCCATGAGCCGGGGAGTGACCCGCACGTCGTCGGTGAGCTTCGTCTTCGGGCCGCGCCCCGTCTCGGGGGAGTCGGGGAGGTAGTCCTCCATGTCCGGGCCCCAGAAGACGCCGACCCACAACCGCTGCATCGCCACGAGGGATCCCAGCGCCCCGATGCAGATCAGCGTGACGAAGACCGCCTGCCAGGCGCCGCCGGCCTGCGCCGACGCCTGCACCAGGACGACCTTGGCGAAGAAGCCCGCGCTGGGCGGCAGCCCGACGATCGACATGAGCGCGAGGGCATACCCGATCGTGAGCATGCGGTCTCGCCGGATGATCCCGGACAGCCGCTCGTAGCGCCCCGAGCCGTAGACCTGCTCGATCGCCCCGGCACCGAGGATCAGCGCCCCCATGGTCACGATGCTGTGGACCGTGTAGAAGATGCCGGCGCCGAGTGAGAACTGCGTGAAGAGGAGCAGGCCCAGCAGTGCGTGACCGGTGCTGGCCACCAGCTGCCAGGACAGCGCCCGGCGCATGACCCGCTCGCCCAAGGTGCTGTAGGACGCGATGACGATCGAGAGACCGACGAGGACGGCCAGGACCAGCGCCCACGGCGGCCGTCCCTCGTAGAGCGTGGAGGTGATCCGGAACAGCGCGTAGAGCGCGACCTTGGTGTGCAGCGCCGAGAAGAGCCCCATGACCGCGGCCGAGGTGGCGGGGTAGCTGCGCGGCAACCAGGTGTGCATCGGCACGAGCGCGGCCTTGATCGCCAGCGCGAGCAGCACCACCCCCGAGCTCAGCGCGGTGCGCGGGTCGGTGCCGGCGCCCACGAGCAGCGCGAGGTTGACGGTCTCGGCGGTGGCGTAGACCAGGCCGACCCCGATGAGCAGGATCGTGCTGGTCAGCAGGTTGACGACGACGAAGGTCCGGCCCACCCCGAGCCGCCGCCACGTGCCGGTGATCGCGATGAGCGCGTAGCTCGGCAGCAGCATGACCTCGACGAAGACGAAGAGGTTGAACAGGTCGCCGGTGAGGAAGGCGCCGTTGACGCCACCGATCAGCATCAGTACCAGCGGCGTGAGCAGCCGGTAGCGGTCCTCGCGGGTGATGACCATGAAGACCAGGCACATGAGCACGGTGAACGAGGTCACCAGGATCATGAGCGCGCTGAAGGTGTCCGAGACGAAGGGGATCGCCACCCCGGGCACGAAGGCGCCGACGTTCTCGGCCAGCACCGGGGTGTCCCGGTGCTGGCCGAGCAGGTCGAGCCCGGCCAGCCCGGTGAGCACGGGTATGCCCAGCAGCCAGGCACGCTGCCAGACCGGGTTGCGCCAGAGCACGGTGGCCGCGGCCGCCGCGATCGGGATCGCGGCGAGCAGCGGCAGGAGGGCGGCGGTCATGATCATCGGCGGCGCGCCTCCCCGGTCTCCGGCATCCGCTTGGTGTCGTCGTTGTGCCCGATGACGGCCATGGCGAGCATGAGCACGGTGACGGCGAGCGCGATGACGATGGCGGTCAGCACGAAGCCTGCGGCAACGGGTCACCGGCGTCCTCGACGCCGGCGCGGCCGGGCAGCGGCTCCCCCCGCCAGGCGGTGACACCGGCGGACAGGATGAGCAGGTTGGCGGCGTGCGCCAGCAGCGACAGGCCGAAGATGATCCGGACCATGCCGCGCTGCAGCATGAGGTAGATGGCTCCGGCGGTGAGGACGCCGACGGTCAGCGGGATGATCACGGCGTGCCACCTCCGGGTCGGGGCGGGAGGTCCTGCTGGAGGTAGGTCGAGCCACGACCCGGTATGCCGCGGCGCTCCTCGGCATACCGCTCGCCGCGGGAGGTGTCCATGGGGCCGCTGATCTCGCCCTCGACGGACTCGTCCGCGCGCTCGCGGGTGCCCTCGCGGCCACCGGTGGCGCCGAGCAGGTTGAAGGCCTCCATGACCAGCCCGAGGACCGCGAGGTAGACGCCGAGGTCGAAGACCATCGAGGTGGTCAGGCGGATGTCGAAGACGTAGGTGTGCAGCGGCTCGAGGAACGAGGCGTGGCCGAGCATCCCCCAGATGCCGGTGCCGACGGCGATGAGCACGCCCAGCGCGACGAGGCGCAGCGGGAGCCGCGGCGGGCCGACGGCGCGGTCCCGGGAGGTCGCGAGGTAGATGAGGGCGACGATCGCGGAGCCGACGAGCGCGGCGATGAAGCCGCCGCCGGGGGAGTTGTGGCCGCGGAAGAAGAGGATCGCGGAGATCGCCGCGAGCAGCGGGGCGGTGACGCGCACCATGAGCTGCATCGGGACGGCGTTGCCCCAGGACTCGGTCACGGCGCGGTATGCCGTGGAGCCGCGCTCGCGCAGCGGCACCTCGGGCGGGGCGACGTAGTTGCGGTCGTGCTCCGGCGGCGGATCGAGGTAGGTGTCGCGGACCGTTGAGAGGATCGCGACCATGGCGACCGCGGCCATGCCGAGCACGGTGAGCTCGCCGAAGGTGTCGAGGGCCCGGAACTCCACGAGGATGGTGTTGACGACGTTGTCGCCACTGGTCTCGACCGGACCCTCGGTGAGGTACCACAGCGCGATCTCGCTGCGGTCGCGACGACCGGTGAGCGCCCAGGTGGCCACGCCGGCCGAGAGGCCGCCGATGAGGGCGAGCGAGAGCGCCGCCTTGTTGCCCCAGCGCGGGCCCCGGCCGAAGGTCTGCGGCAGCCGCTGCAGGACGAGCATGATCATGAGCACGGTGAGCGCCTCGACGAGCAGCTGCGTCATGCCGACGTCGGGCGCGCCGAGGGCGAAGATCTGGACGGTGACCGCGGCGCCCACCGTCGACAGGGCGACAACCGCGGCGAGCCGGGAGTTGGCCCGCACGAGCACCCCGACCGCCACCGCGATGATGACGAGCACGACGACGTCGATCGGGCTGACCAGGCCCTCCTGGACGGGAAGGAGGTGGTCGCCGGAGATGAGGGCGGCCACGCCCCCGAGCACGAGGGCGGCGAAGGCCACGAACTGCACGGCCACGTGCCGCGTGGGGTTGTCGGCGCGGACCAGGGCGGCCAGGGCCTTGCCGACGTCGGCGGCGGTGTCGTTGATGACCCGGATGACGTCGGCACCGTCGAAGGAGAAGGTGTCGTGCTCGCGGGCGGGGAAGAAGAACCGGCGGCGCAGGATGACGAAGACGCCCACGCCGATGATGGCCAGCGAGGTGACCAGCTCGAGGTTGACGCCGTGCCAGAGCGCGAAGTGCGGGTGGGGCTCCTCGACGCCGGCGGGGAGCATCGCCGCCGTGGCCCGACCGACCGGGGTGTCGAAGATGCCGACGAGGATCGCGAGCGGCAGGCCGGCCACGATGGGCAGGGCGGCGAAGGTGCCCAGCGCCCACGGCGTCGTGTGCAGCGGGCGGTCCTCGGGCCACTTGGCCTGGCCCCGTCCGTCGTAGAAGCCGTTGAAGACGATCTTGGCGCAGTAGGCGAAGGTCAGCACCGCGGTGAGGGCCACGCCGAGGAAGGCCGCCCACGCGGCGAGCGCGCCGAAGGGCGACTCGAGCATCGAGGTGAGGATGCTCTCCTTGGAGACGAAGCCCAGCATGGGGGGCACCCCGGCCATCGAGGCGCAGCCGAGCACGGTGACCCAGAAGGCGATCGGCATCGCGCTGGAGAGGACGGGCAGGCGGCGCACGTCGCGGGTGCCGGCCGCGTGGTCGACGACGCCGACCATCATGAAGAGCCCGGACTTGAAGAGCGCGTGCGCGATGACGTGCAGCATCGCCGCGGCGAGGGCATACTCCGTGCCGACGCCGATGGTGGCGACGATGAGCCCGAGCTGGCTGACCGTGGAGTAGGCCATGAGCTTCTTGAGGTCGGTCTTCTGCAGGGCGAACCAGCCGCCGATCCCACAGGTGACCAGCCCGGTGGTGATGAGCAGGATGTTCCACACCGGCACGTCGTGGAAGGCCGGGGAGAAGCGCATGAGCAGGAAGATCCCGGCCTTGACCACGGCTGCGGCGTGGAGGTAGGCGCTGACCGGCGTCGCCGCCGCCATCGCGTCGGGCAGCCACACGTGGAAGGGGAACTGCGCCGACTTGGTGAAGGCCGCGAGGATGACCAGCAGGGCGATGGTGGCGGTGAACCCCGGGCTGGTGTCCCACACCTCGTGAGCGAGCGCCTCGGACAGCGTCGTGGTGCCGGTGCGGACGGCGATCGCCGTGACCGCGGCGAGCAGCCCGAGCCCCCCGAGGAAGGTGATGAGCAGGGTGCGCAGCGAGGCGGCCTCACCGGCATACCCCGAGCGGGCGATGAGGAAGAAGCTGGCGAGCTGGTGAGCTCCCAGCACAGGAAGAGCAGGATGAGGTCGTCCGCCAGCACCAGCCCGACCATGGAGACGGTGAACATCGCCATGTAGAAGTAGAAGGTGAGGTTGCGCCCCGGCTTGAGGTATGCCGTGGAGTAGGCGAGCACGATCGCGCCGATGACCAGGGCGATGAAGGTGAAGATCGTGCCGAGGCCGTCGGCCCGCAGCGACAGCTCCAGGCCGAGGGTCGGCACCCAGGGGATGGACCAGGTCGGGGTGCCTCCCGCCATGACCTGCGTCGCGGCCGGCCAGTACGCGGCCGCCGCGGCGAGGTAGAGCGCGGCGATCGGCCACCCGGCGTGTCGGCCGAGGAAGCGCGTCAGGGGAAAGGTCGCGAGGACCGTCACCGCGGAGATGACCAGGGTCCACAGGAGGCTCATGGCAGACCCGCCCTGGACAGGCCGCTGACGGTGGGGCAGCGGTCGGTCGGGCGGGACATGCGCCTCAGGCTACCAACCCCGCCGCGGTGCGCGTGCCCTCCATCGGGCCCGCGCACCACCGGCGGCGACGTCGATCAGGCCTCGATGACGACCGGCACGACCAGCGGGTTGCGGCGGTGCTTGCGGAAGGCCCACCGCGAGACCGCGCGGGCGATGCGCTGCTCGAGCTCGTGGGGGTCGCCGATGCCCTGGCTGGCGGCTTCGGCGAGGGCCTTCTCGATCGCCGGGATGGCGGCGTCGAACATCTTCTCGTCGGTGCCCAGGCCGCGGGCCACGAAGTCCGGGGGCTCGGTCAGCGCTCCCGTCTCGGCGTCGACGAGGGCGACGACGGTGACGGTGCCCTGCTGGCTGAGGGTGAGCCGGTCGCGCAGCTCGTCCTCGGTGACGTCGCCGACGGCGCCCGCCGAGACGTAGACGTAGCCGGCGCGGACCTTGCCGGTGACCTTGACCCGGCCGTCGACGAGGTCGACGACCATGCCGTCGTCGACGACCACGACGTTGTCGGGGTGCATCCCGGTGGAGATGGCCAGGTCGGCGTTGGCCCGCAGGTGGCGCCATTCGCCGTGGACCGGCATGACGTTGCGCGGCTTGATGATGTTGTAGCAGTAGACGAGCTCGCCGGCGCTGGCGTGGCCGGAGACGTGGACCTTGGCGTTGCCCTGGTGGACGATCTTGGCGCCCCACCGGGTGAGGCCGTTGATGATCCGGGAGACGGCGTTCTCGTTGCCGGGGATGAGCGAGCTGGCGAGCAGCACGGTGTCACCCTCGCCCACGTGGATCTGGTGGTCGCGGTTGGCCATCCGCGACAGCGCCGCCATGGGCTCTCCCTGGGAGCCGGTGCAGACCAGCGTGACCTTGGTGGGGGGCAGGTTGTCGAGCTCCTTGACGTCGACGACGAGACCGCGCGGCACCTTGAGGTAGCCCAGGTCCTGGGCGATCTTCATGTTGCGCACCATCGAGCGGCCGACGAAGGCGACCTTGCGCTTGTGGGTGGCGGCCGCGTCGAGGACCTGCTGGATGCGGTGGACGTGGCTGGCGAAGCTCGACACCACGATGCGCCCCGGGGCGGTCCGGAAGACGGTGTCGATCGCGGGGCCGAGGTCCTTCTCGGCGGTGGTGAAGCCGGGGACCTCGGCGTTGGTGGAGTCCACCATGAAGAGGTCGACCCCCTCCTCGCCCAGCCGGGCGAAGGCGCGCAGGTCGGTGATCCGGTCATCGAGCGGGAACTGGTCCATCTTGAAGTCGCCGGTGTGCAGCACCGACCCGGCGGAGGTCCGCACCATGACGGCCAGGCCGTCGGGGATCGAGTGGTTGACGGCGACGAACTCGCAGTCGAAGGGACCCAGCGAGAGCCGGTCGCCCTCGGCGACCTGGGTCGTCTTCGGCTTGATCCGGTGCTCCTTGAGCTTGGCGCTGATGAAGGCGAGCGTCAGGCGGGAGCCGATGACGGGGATGTCCGCACGCTCGCGCAGGAGGTAGGGCACGCCGCCGATGTGGTCCTCGTGACCGTGGGTGAGCACGACGCCGACGACGTCCTGCCACCGGTCGGCCAGGAAGGAGAAGTCGGGCAGGATGACGTCCACCCCGGGCTGGTGCTCCTCGGGGAAGAGGACGCCGCAGTCGATGATGAGCAGCTTGCCGCGGTGCTCGAGCACGGCCATGTTGCGGCCGACCTCGCCGAGGCCACCGAGCGCCACCACCCTCAGGGCGTTGCGGGGCAGCGAGGGCGGTGCCTTCAGCTCGGGGTGCGGGTGGCTCAACGGGTCTCCTTGGTTCGGTGGGGTGTGGCTGGGGCGGGCGGCGCCGGAGCGTGCCATACCTGCCCGAGCCTACGGGTGAACGCCTCCGCTCGGGCCGTCGAGGCCTTGAGCTCAGCGATGCGTCCCTCGGCGATGGCGTGGGTCTGGTGCACCAGGGTATGCGCTGCGGCACGGTCCCGGTCGCCGCTGGCGGGGTCGGCGAGGGTGTCGAAGGCGCCGAGCAGGTCGCGGATCTGCTCGATGGAGAAGCCCAGCGGCTTCATGGGCTTGATGAGCAGGAGCCGCTCGACTGCGGCGTCGTCGTAGAGCCGGAAGCCGCCCTCGGTCCGGTCGGTCGGCTCGACCAGCCCCATCTCCTCGTAGTAGCGGATGGTCCGGTGCGAGAGGCCGGTGCGCTCGGCGACGTCGCCGATGTGCACGAGAGGCCCCCTCACGTCGGTCACGAGGCATCCATGCCGTCGGCTCCGAACATGGGCAGCAGGCTACCCCTGGGCAGCTCTGACTCCACCGTTCCCATGCGCCACCGGTCGGTGAAGAGCGCGACCAGGGTGCCGTCCGTGCGGCGCAGCACCTCAGCCCCGTGCTTGCCGTCCACCACGGGCATGGCGCTCGGGGTGGTCCGGCGGGCGATGCCGTAGCCGAGCGGCTCGAGCACCGCCTCGGCCCCGAACTCGTGCTCGAGCCGGTGGGTGGCGACCTCGAACTGCATGGGTCCCACGGCCGCGAGCACGGGAGCCTGGGCGCCCCGGCGGTCACTGACGAGCACCTGCACCACGCCCTCCTGGTCGAGCATGTCGATCCCGCGCCGGAACTGCTTGGAGCGCCCGGTCTCCCGGGCCCGCACGACGGCGAAGTGCTCGGGCGCGAACCGCGGCAGCGGCGGGTAGTGCACGGCCCTGCCCTCGTGCAGGGTGTCACCGACGTGCAGCGCATGGGCGTTGACCAGGCCGACGACGTCGCCGGGGTAGGCCTCGTCGATCGTCTCGCGCTCGCGGCCGAAGACGGACTGGGCATACTTCGTCTGGAACGGTCGCCCGGTGCCGGCGTGCGTGAGCACCATCCCTCGCTCGAAACGGCCGGAGCACACGCGCATGAAGGCGATCCGGTCCCGGTGGGAGCGGTCCATGCCGGTCTGGACCTTGAAGACGAAACCGGACAACGGCCCGTCGACCGGCTGGGCGACGCCCTGCACGTCGGACCACGGCCCGGGCGGGGGCGCCAGGCGGGTGACCGCCTCCAGCAGCTCGGCCACGCCGAAGTTGATGACGGCGGCGGTGAACAGGACCGGGGTGGTCCGGGCGGCGAGGAACTCCTCCTGGTCGTGGACCTGACCGGAGGCGGTGAGCAGCTCCAGCTCCTCGGTGGCCGCGTGCCAGTCCTGGCCGTGGCGGCGCGCGGCCTCGCCTGCATCCAGCTCCTCGCGCCCGGCGACCGTCGCTCCACCGGGGGTGCGGGTGAACTGCGTCATGCCACCGGTGGCGGCGTCGACCACGCCGCGGAAGTCGCCGGCGATGCCGACGGGCCAGTTCAGCGGGGTCGGGGTGACGCCGAGGCGCTGCTGGATCTCGTCGAGCAGCGCGAGCGGCTCCTGGCCGGGGCGGTCCCACTTGTTGATGACGGTGATGACCGGGGTGCGGCGCACCCGGCACGCCTCGAAGAGCTTGAGCGTCTGCGGCTCCAGCCCCTTGGCGGCATCCAGCAGCATGACGGCGCAGTCGACCGCCGAGAGCACCCGATAGGTGTCCTCGGAGAAGTCGGCGTGACCGGGGGTGTCGAGCAGGTTGAGGACCACGTCGTCGACGGTGAGCTGCAGCACCGCGGAGGTGATGGAGATGCCGCGCGCCTGCTCCATCTCCAGCCAGTCGGAGACCGTGCCGCGGCGTGCGCCCTTGCCGTGCACGGCTCCGGCCTGGGCGATGGCCTGCGCGTGCAGCGCCAGCGCCTCGGTGAGCGTCGACTTCCCGGCGTCGGGGTGGGAGATGACGGCGAAGGTGCGGCGGCGGGAGGCCAGCGCCGGGACATCGCTCGAGGCGAGGGGGGACGACATACGCCCGAGTCTAACGCTGCGGTAGAGTTGGCCGTGCTGCGACGGTGACCACCCGTCGCCCTCCCGCGTCCCGGCCCCTGCCCTGACGGACGCCTCCGACGCCGCCGTCGCCCCCGATCCCTGACCTGATCCCCGCCTGCCCGAGGAGCCCCATGACCGAGCCGACCACCGCCCCGGCGTCCGGGGGACGCCAGACCCCCGCCGTGCCCGAGGCCGGTGAGCGCGAGACCTCGACGCGCGCCGCACTGCGCCACCCGCGCCGCCTGCGCACCGAGGTCCTCGCCGGCCTCGTCGTCGCGCTCGCCCTCATCCCCGAGGCGATCTCCTTCTCCATCATCGCCGGGGTCGACCCGCGGGTGGGTCTCTTCTCCAGCTTCGTCATGGCCGTGACGATGGCCTTCGTCGGCGGCCGGCCCGCGATGATCACCGCCGCGACCGGTGCGGTGGCCCTGGTCATCGCACCGGTGGCCAGGGAGTACGGTCTCGACTACTTCCTCGCGACTGTGCTGCTGGCCGGGGTGCTGCAGATCGTGCTGGCGGTCCTCGGGGTCGCCAAGCTCATGCGCTTCATCCCCCGGATGGTCATGGTGGGCTTCGTCAACGCCCTGGCGATCCTCATCTTCATGGCGCAGATCCCCTACCTCATCGACGTGCCGTGGCTCGTCTACCCGATGGTCGGGCTCGGCCTGCTCATCATGGTCGGGCTCCCGCGACTGACCACCGTCGTCCCCGCCCCGCTCGTCGCGATCGTCGCCATCACCGCGCTGGCGTGGGCGGCCGGGTGGGAGCTGCCGGACGTCTCCGACCAGGGGGAGCTGCCCACCTCCCTGCCCGAGCTCCTCGTCCCGGACGTGCCGCTGACGCTGGAGACCCTGCGGATCATCGCCCCCTACGCCCTCGCCATGGCGCTCGTCGGCCTCCTGGAGTCCCTCATGACCGCCAAGCTGGTCGACGGGGTCACCGACACCCACTCCGACAGACCCGCGAGAGCTGGGGTCTGGGCGTCGCCAACCTCGCCTCGGGGTTCTTCGGCGGCATGGGCGGCTGCGCGATGATCGGTCAGACGATGATCAACGTCAAGGTCGCCGGGGCGCGGACCAGGATCTCGACCTTCCTCGCCGGCGTCTTCCTGCTCGCGCTCGTCGTCGGTGCCGGCCCGGCCGTGGGCATGATCCCCATGGCCGCCCTCGTCGCGGTGATGGTCATGGTCTCGGTCGCGACCTTCGACTGGCACAGCGTCCGGCCCGCCACGCTGCGCCGGATGCCGCACAGCGAGAACCTCGTCATGATCCTCACCGTCGTCGTGACGGTCGTCACGCACAACCTCGCGTACGGCGTCATCGTCGGGGTCAACGCGGCGATCATCCTCTTCGCCCGCCGGGTCGCCCACTTCGCCTCGGTCGACCGCGTCGTCGAGGCCGATGTCGACGGCGACGGGACCCCCGACGTGCGCACCTACGCGGTCTCCGGTGAGTTGTTCTTCGCCACGAGCAACGATCTCGTCTACCAGTTCGACTACGCGGGCGACCCGGCCCGGGTGGTCATCGACGTCTCCGACAGCCACATCTGGGACGCCTCCACCGTCGCCGCCCTCGACGCCGTGCAGACGAAGTACGCCTCAGCGATCGGGGTCGACGTCTCCACGACCTGCTTCACCGCTTCCTCACGGTACTCAGGGGTGAACTTCCGATACTTTGCCATTGATGACCCTTTCCTTCCGGGAGACATTCTCCCTGTCGGGCCACTGTCCGTCGAGACCCCCACACCTCAGCCCTTGGTGGCCTGCTTGGCGCGTTCTCGGGCGCGTTTGTCCTCGATGTTCATGATGGACAGCCAGAGGAGCTTGATGACGGCGTCGTCGCTGGGGAAGTGGCCGCGGTTCTTGATGATCTTGCGCAGCTGGTAGTTCAGGGACTCGATGGAGTTGGTGGTGTAGATGACCTTGCGCAGCGCTGGCCCGAAGGCCAGGAACGGGATGAAGCGGTCCCAGGCGTTCTCCCAGGTCGCCACGGCCGCGGGGTACTTCTTGCCCAGGTTGGAGTCGGCGAACGTGGCCAGGGCCATGAGGGCTGCGTCCTCGTCGGCAGCGGTGTAGATCGGCTTGAGCATCGCCGCGACGGCCTTGCGGTCGGCGTAGGAGACGAACCGCATCGAGGCGCGGATCAGGTGCACCACGCAGACTCCCGCTGTCAACCTGGCTGTGCCTGGATCCGATCTCGTGACGGTTGTGGTTGGGCACACCGCTGGCTCCCGCGTTGTGGTGTGCTGCGGGAG